>NZ_CP049074.1:0-300000 GCF_013343295.1 Metallosphaera tengchongensis
GTAGTCACTGAGGTGGAGGAAACTATTACACCCCACATACCGGCAGCTGCGTGGCCTTCAATTCCGCATACGAACCAGTATATGCCCGCAGGTAGGGTCGCTGAGCCTGTAGCGCTCTGCCCGCTAGATAGGCCTGCATTGAGGTAGCTCGATGTTGTAGTCCCAACTGCTAGGACTATACTTCCGTCCTGACCCACGTCGTCACCTGGAGTAGCAGTCGTGTTACTCACTATGAGGAAGTTGTGAGTCAGTCCCTCCTGATTGGTGAAGTGTACTAGAACTGTCCAACCAGCTGGGACGTACACGTGTAGTTGACCGTTGCTCGTACCGTTGAAGTTGAAGGGTTGTCCTGAACTGGAAGCTACTATGTAGAGGAAGACAGTCTTGTTCGCTGAGTTATAGGGGAGCGCAGTTGCCCCTGATGGGAGAGAGGAGGTCGTAGTCATGTTTGAGGTAGAAGTGGACGTCGTGTTGGTAGTAGTGGAAGTTTTACTCAATATGACAGCGTTGTGCACGTGGGGAACGGGGTAATAGACTATGGAAAAATTATAAGCTAGAAAGCCAATCATGAACGCTGTCCCCACGAATATTAACACCAGAATGGCCACACCTATCCTGTTCATGTGAGATCAACTAAACTGAAGCTTTATGGTATATATATTTTACCTTAAGGAAGAACAAATTTTTAAATATTAAACTAAAAAAAATTGCTTTAGAAATTATCCCATCAGGTAGTAGGGCGTAGTCACTGAGGTGGAGGAAACTATTACACCCCACATACCGGCAGCTGCGTGGCCTTCAATTCCGCATACGAACCAGTATATGCCCGCAGGTAGGGTCGCTGAGCCTGTAGCGCTCTGCCCGCTAGATAGGCCTGCATTGAGGTAGCTCGATGTTGTAGTCCCAACTGCTAGGACTATACTTCCGTCCTGACCCACGTCGTCACCTGGAGTAGCAGTCGTGTTACTCACTATGAGGAAGTTGTGAGTCAGTCCCTCCTGATTGGTGAAGTGTACTAGAACTGTCCAACCAGCTGGGACGTACACGTGTAGTTGACCGTTGCTCGTACCGTTGAAGTTGAAGGGTTGTCCTGAACTGGAAGCTACTATGTAGAGGAAGACAGTCTTGTTCGCTGAGTTATAGGGGAGCGCAGTTGCCCCTGATGGGAGAGAGGAGGTCGTAGTCATGTTTGAGGTAGAAGTGGACGTCGTGTTGGTAGTAGTGGAAGTATTGGTAGTGGGCATGGTAGTAGATGTAGTATTTACAGGTGGAAGGGTCTCGGTGACGTTACCAACGTTTACGGGTGTAGATCTTACCGCTATGTAGTATCCAGCTACAGCAACCAATATCACAGCTATAACTATGGCTACGACCATTGGAGTATCTAGTTTAGCCATTAATCTACTACGATTGAACCACTTTTAAAAGCTTTTCATTAGAGTATTTTACAAATATGCGGACGCTGAAGACCCCTTCTGACCTACAATCATGTGAATTTCATCCCACTGTGGAATTCTAATCATAAAACCCCAGGAAGAATGAGGGGTTATTTACCACGAGATACGAAATATCCATGGAGATCATATTACCCTCAATCATGAGGCACTGGGCATAACTCACCGATGATCCAAGCGCCAGTAGTGAAGATACAACGTTAAAAACTATAAGACCTAAAACTACGGAATAGGATGTAAAGTATTTAATATTTTAGGAAATCCAGATAATACATGGAAAAACATGAGAGAAAATCTGCCGATCTTCCAAGATTCCTTCTAATAGCCTTACTCCTTTCACTGAGTTTAATTTCCTATTTCTATGCCTTAGAAAAAGTAGGTTTAATCCCCCTTTCAATCATTTCATCTTTAACATTCTGGATTGGAGTTGGTCTTTCCGTCCCAAAATCCTTTTGGAGACTTACCTTTTTTAAAGTTAAGAAAGGACATGCCTATTTTTTGTCGTCAATGTTATATCTGTCTTTTCATATTTTACTCTACGGTATCTTTTTTAATATAGTCCTAGCTGCAGGGTTGGGACAGAGCCTGGAGTTCTTCCCTTATTTATCATCGGGTTTCGGCGTCTCTATCCCACCTAAACCTTTGTTATTCCCCTATTGGGTGTCCACGAGCCCAGGGGTCTGGTTTTTCATAGGGCCCTTCGAAAGCGATACGACCCCCTACACTCTCTTCCTTGGTTTTATCCTAGCTCTCCTAATCGGGGCTAACGTTGAAAGTCTCCTACGCCTTAGAAAGGTAATAAAGGCATATAAGAGGACCCTTCTCCCTGCATCCATGATTCCGACAGTGGCGATAGTGTCAGGCGCGTCGTGTTGCCTTTCTCTACCTTCCATTATAATTTACGTAATAGGCGTAGCCTCGGGTACCATATACTCCCTCCTGGGAGTACTCGCTTCGCCCTGGTTTTTTGCTTTTTCTTATTTTGGGCTTCCCGTAGGTTCCTTGGGAATACTCTACCTCAATCTCAGGGACATGCAAGGGTGGATAAACAGGATTGAGAGAAGTGTAAAGGATATAAAATAACTTAATTAATTAAAAACAGAAAAAATTAATATGTATCCTAAGTCATATATGTATAATTTTATTTAATGCGAATCATCTTTTTTTATGAGATGGAATGAGCAAGGACAAAGACAAGGGGTCGGTGGATCCGAACAGGAGGGCAGTTGTTATAGGTGGAGCCGCGGCTGTGGCAGGTGTTGCCGCGGGTATAGTTATAGGTGGAGAGGCATTCCCTAGACTTTTGAAACAAACAGTAATTGAGAAGCAACCTGAAGTTGTCACCAAGACAGTTACCCAGACGGTTACCCAACAAGTCCCTGTACAACAGACCTACGTTAAGCAGATGATAGCCAACTACAACTCCCTATCAGTGGGTCAGCCAATGACTACCACATACATGGGTTACCCAATAACGGTAGTCAGGACTGGAGTTAAATCCGTTGGAGGAGTTGGACCCAACGGTGACGTGGTGGCCTTCAGTAACGTGTGTGTACACATGGGTGGTCCTGTTCAGTATGACCCTAAGACCAACTGCGGAGTATGCCCGTACCACTACTCTCAATATGACTTCACCAGAGGAGGGATCCAGGTCATGGGTCACCCCAACCAGTACTTACCACAAGTAATATTGGAATATGACAGCACTACCGGGAACATCTATGCGCTAGGGTTCAATAGGTTACTGTACGGAGTTTACGACAACATAGGTCAGGCTTCAACATCATCGTCATCATAAATTTGAATAGTGTAATAAAAAAATTACAGGATTTATTTTCCACTAGTAGTAATTTGGGGTATGGAACGGTGAGTGTTTTTATTTAACTAATGAAACTTTTTCCGGAGACCAATAGATCCGATCGAGTAAGGACGTATTTCGTTCATCCTAATCTTTAGTAAGGTTCCGGGAAAACCTTAGTTCCCAACATCTACTCTTTCACTCTGGCTCTCTTGGTAGGGAAGGTCTAAGAACCGTTGAAACCTTTGCACGAGGATTGACCTCTGAGCTCAAGGGTATTCATACCTAAGCGCCTAGATGAGCTAATAGGAAGTTGGTGACAGTTGACCTTAAAGAAATAAAAAACCTTTTTAATTTTTAGTTATTCTATTCTATTCTCATGAAAAGCTACTACTACATCGCCGGGGCTATGCTTTCATTACCACTTCTCTACGAAGCGCCTACTTCGACCCATTACTTTCTGTACTCTCTTTTGGGCAATTTGCTCTTTTGGTGGTCCCTTGTAGCATTGGTTTTGAAGACTGCCCTGCATAAACCCCTCTCCTACATTAGGGGAAATATCTCAAAATTTACTTTAGGTGTTTTTATTGGATACCTCTCCTTACATTATTTAGTGTACAGCATCGCCCTAGAGAGGATCCTTACCGGACTTTTCGGTAAACTGTTCTCTGTGAGCTCCCCGTTCTTAACCCTACAGGTAACTCCGTTTTACCCAATGGGACCATATTCCACTCTCGTAAACTTGATCTTTAATCCGTCCATAGTGATTGGATTTCCCCCAAACTACTACATTGAATTGTCGTTTTACGCTATATCCATGGGTCTCCTTATTGCTATTTTAGTTACGGCGAACCTCCTGAAGGTGAGGGAAATGACAAGGGTGGTTAAGGCTAAGGTAATAGTTCTCGCACCTCTTCTCGGAGTTTTAGGTGGAGGGAGCTGTTGCGTCTCTATACCCATATTGCTTGCCACTTCCATTCCCGCAGCCAACCTAATCCTGACGTCTCCCATAGGAGACAGTGGACTTCTCTTAGCCTACGTTGTACTCCCTCCCATCACTGCCCTGGCTCTAAAGCTGAACTACGATTCGTTGTCCCCAAGAGTTCCTAAGGATATGAGGATGGGTAAGGATATGAGGATGGGAGAGCTGAAGTTTAAAAAAAGAGATTGACTTTCTGGACAGCTCCCCTTCTAGTTACTCCCCTGAGTCCTTTTTAGTATTCCCCTCAAGCTGTTCCTCTCTGACCAGGTTTATTCTAGTTCCAACTTTATTCATGATATGAGGCCTCTTCTTAGCTATCCAAATGGTGTAGAGGACTGAGAAAGCTAAGAAGGCGAAACCTGTAATTACAGCCTGAGTTACTGGGAAAACTGGAGGGTAAACACTCTCGTAGAGCACGAAGGCGAAGATCAAGGTAGCTACGGTCGGGAGTACGTAGTGCTGTATTGGGTGGGCTATAACGTTAAGACCTCTATGTACCTCCTTTAACCTTCTAAAAAGTACGGTGACTGAGGTATTCATCATCACGTGGGCTATTACCAGCCCGACCAAGGCAATTGTCGTCAAATAGTCGAACGCGTTCTCCAACGCGTTGACTACTTCATTGGAAGTCGCACTCAGTGTAAACATTTGTACTGGAGTCAGTCCAGAGAAGTAACCTACAACGAAACCTGTTGCGATTGCTATTACTGTGGACGTTATGCCTACGAAAGCTAAGGATTTAGTCGGAGTGATGAATCTCTTGCTCACGTACGAGAAGAACTTTGGTATTACACCGTCTCTAGCCATGGCAAAGTAAACCCTCCCGGCGTTGGATTGCATTGCTACACTATCGGAGAAAGCAGAGTTGAAGGCGAAAAGCGCGAGCAGGAGTCCACCTATGATCCCCATATACTCAGTGTATACTATGATACCTGGGATGCCATTAGTCGCGAAACTTACCATGTTGTTGACTCCCCATCCCACTGTCAACGAATATGCTACCTCAGTGAGTACCACACCTACCACTAGCACGCCCATGACTAATGCTTTCCTTATGTCCCTAGTTCTTTTGGCCTCCTCCCCCAATGGTGCTGAACCGCCATATCCAATGAAGCTGGTTATTCCAAATATCATCCCCAGCCCAAGGGCTGCAAAGGGCCCACCAAGGGACTTGAACTGGGAGCCGTAAATGTTACCCCAAGCTAAAGGATTAAAGACCTGGAAAGTGTTGTCTGGTGCTTTTAGGATTATTATCAGACTCGTTATTGCCAAGAAAATCAGTTCTGTTATTGCTGCATACCTTATATACTTCATCTGGGGTCTTATTCCGACCATGGCCAGACCTATTGGCGCCAGCACAAAGATGGCAATGAAGGGAATCCATATCCAACCTGGTAACTGAATCCCCCAAAAGTAGTTAAGTATCCCAGGGAGAAGTACACCAGCAACATAAATTGGTATTGCTGCAGTGCTTACAATTTGGTAAAGTGGGTATATTAGCCCTACCACTATTGCCGCTTTAGGACCGAAGGCTGTAGCTACGTACCCGTAATAGCCTCCCGCGCTAGCATGTCTCTTCGCCAAATGATATAGAGTGTTTACTTCAAGGTACATTACGACCATGGCCAAAAGGAACGCCAAGGGGAGGAGCACAAAGGCGAAGGCGGCGGCTGATGTCATAAAGGCAACGGTATCGCATGCCGGTGCCATTGCTGCTATCTCCTGAGCTATCGCCTCCAGGGTACCTACCACGCCTCTTTTCAGTCTGGGAACGGATTCTTGAGTCATGTCTTTAGGGTAACCCTAATATATTTAAAGTTATCTATACTGAAGCGTGGAAATGATGGGTAGCTCTACTCTATCCTCACGGAATTGCTTTGTACGATCTACTCCCGTGAGAGAGGGAGTGAAACATCTAAGGAAAATCGCGGTAGAACAGTGCCCTTTTAAACAATTAAGAATTTTTGAAGTCAATAGTTGAAATAATAGATTAAAACTATTTATAGAGGATTGGAGATTTCAATAAATTATTTAATGGTAGTGTACGTAACTTAAAAGTAATATATCATATAACGTTTTAAGAGTACTTATTAATAAAAAGCTTTTATGTTGATTAATTCCGAACTAAACGATACAAGTTCAGTGTTGACAACAGCTTCAATCAGCTTAACTGATCCATCTTCGTCTCAAAACAGGTTGTTCCAGATGGATATGACTACTCGACGTAACTCTCTAGGCACTTTACCATCCCCGGGTTAGACGAACTACAGTGGCATAACTTCTCCAGCTGGATATAGGACTGATCTAGGTATTCCTGGACCCGGACCGTTAAAAAACACTGGGAACGTCATGTTAGTCCAATAACCGTTGAACACGTCAACGTTTACGTATTTTCCCAGTGGTAGAGGTGAGTTGTTCTCAACCAGATAGACGTCACTGTAACCAGCCATAATGGGACCCCCGTGCATGAAAGTCTGATTCCCTATCACTATCCTCCCAAAGCTCCCATTATAGACCAGGTAAACCGTGCGGTTATCCACGTAGACTCCGAAATGCCCTCCCCCACTTGGGTAGGGTTCACTCTGATGGGATACTTCAAACACCCTCACCAAGTCAGGGTAGATATACAGGCTTAACACAACAGCCAAAATTAACGCTATCCCCAACAACCATTTCATAATTCAGGATCCTCACGTTAAATAAATACTTTTTCCAAAGTTAGAGTATATTGAAGTTCAACTGGACTCCTCCCTCACTAGGACCATAAAACCCCACGTCTTCACCTCGTTGACGTCAACCTCCCTTCTCTCCTCACCTGATAGCAGGTCTTTGTATGTTCCTTCCAGTTTCAGGTCTCCCGTTGCGTTTGTGGATAGTATTACCATCACGTCTCCCCTCTCGTACCCAAAGGGTCTGCCCTTATATTTACCTAACTTTCCCTTTCTCCTCAGCCTAAGCCCTTCCCTTATTAAGAACATCTTAAGCCTCTCGTCCCTTATACTCCACCCCTTGGCACTTTGAGGTAGACTCTTCATGACCTCCCTCAGGTGTCTGAAATCGACTGGCATCCTGTTATCGGGGTCCGTGAGGAGGTACCTCCAGACCTCAGTACCTTGGTATATGTCTGGAACCCCAGGGCTTGTGAGCTTTAGCACAACTGTTATTAAGGAGTTCCTGTAACCCGGATCCTTTACCATCTCAACGAACTCGAGGAAGTCCTTCCTAAACTGGGAGTTGTTGAACGCCTCTTCCACAACGTCCATGACCTTCCCCTCATATTCAAGGTTTGGATCCTCCCAAGTCGTATAAACCTTAGCTTCCCTTGCCACCTTCAACATGTGATCCCTCAACCTCCTCTTATAATCTTCTGAGAATTCCTCGAAACTCCCCACGAGAGTCTGGTAAAACCTATACTCCAGGTTCCTGTCGACCTTAGGTTTAAGGATGTCATGCCACCTCAAGACCCTTTCCCTCCACTCCTCAGGAAACTGGGAAAGAGCGGATATCCTAGCCCTAACATCCTCACTGAACTTGGTATCGTGGGTCGAAGTCGCGTTCATTGTAGTCTCAGCTCTGGTAGTCATGAACCTGTGGTACTCCTCCATGGATAGGGAGAGCCTCCTGACGTCGCTCCCTACTTCGTTGATGGAGATCAGTGGGTTATATCTAAAGAGGGCGGTGTCCTCATAGCCCTTGGCGAAGATTGCTGGCATATACTGCTCTAACCTGGGTAAGATCTCCTCTGGTATCTTCCCTCCCTTGTCGCACCTCCTCACTTCGTCCATACCTCGAGGGTAATAGGTCCTGTAGACCTTCATGCAAGAGAGGAACTCCACCAGGTATTCCTGGTCAACTCCGGTGAGCTTGGACAAGTACTCAATATCGCTCTTGAAGAGTGTCCTAGCTACTAGCCTTTTGCATTCTTCTATTAACCTGTCTGGATCCAGCTCCTCCCCCGTGAACTCCCTGAATATCTCTAGAATCCTTCCAGGCTCTCTTACCAGGAGGAGGTTGGCGTAGTTAAGGAAATCGTAGCCTGTAGTACCTTCTACTCCCCAGTCCTCCAACCTCTCGTCTAAGGAGAGGATCTTCTCAACGTATATCGTCCTGTCCCCCACCAGACCCCTTAACCTCCTCAGGTACTCTCCTGGATCGAGGAGACCGTCCACGTGATCTACCCTAAAACCTGAGACTGGGAACCTGCTGATGTACTCGTGGGACTCCTTGAAGACCTCCTCCCTTTCAGCCCTCAGGGCTATGAGCTCGTTGACTGCAAAGAACCTCCTGTAACTTGGACCTTCCCTCCAGAACCTGAGCTCATAATGCTGAGAGGATAGGACCTTCCTCAAGTCCCCCGTCTCAGACCATATCCTCTTCCCCTCCTCGTTGATGGGAAACTTCATACCCTTATACACAATCCAGTCGCCCTCCACGGAGATCAGTCCTTTCCTCAAGACCTCGTCCAATTTATCCTCAAGTACCGGAAGGGCTATCCGATCTTCACAGTAGTGGTCAAAGTAGTCGTAGTATTTGCTCTCCCTCCAGTTCCTGAGCAGGTCCTGGAACCTCCAGTTGGTCTCATGAACGGACATGTGATTCGGGACTATGTCCTGTATTACACCGAGCCCGGCCTTCTTTGCTTTTCTGAGCAGGTTTAAGTACGCCTCCTCTCCCCCCAACTCGTCGTTTATGGCGCTGTGGTCCACTACGTCGTAGCCATGGGTGCTCCCAGGCCTTGCCTTCAACACAGGGGAGAGATAGAGATGGGAGACACCCAACGAGGAAAAGTAGTCCAGGAGGTCCTCCACGTCCTTAAAGGTAAACCTAGGGTTAAGCTGAAGCCTGTATGTACCCACGATCAGAGTTCCACCCTCCTGTAAACTGTGGCTGTCCTCCCCTCAACCTCCACTTCCCTTCCTCCCTCCACATACCTTTCCTTCACGTCCGGGGAGGAGGTCACCACGACCTCCCATCTCCCTTGGGGGAACTTGAACTTAACGTTGCTAGGATTAGCGTTAAGCAGAACGAGAAAGGTATCGTCCGCAACCCTTTCCCCTCTATCGTTGATCTCGTCCATTGCGCTCCCCTCCAGAATTAGGGCAACTGTCTGAGTGGGAGAATTCCACTGGTTCTCATCAACCTCCCTTCCCTGGAGGTCTAGGAAGCTTACGTCCTTCAAGGGGAGACCGTGTAGCTTCCTCCCGAGGAAGTACCTAGCCCTCCTAAAGACTGGATGAGCTTTATAGAAAGAGATGAGCTTGCTTGAAAACTCTAGGAACTTTAGCTTCCTGTCGTCGAGGTTCCAGCTATACCAACTGATCTCATTGTCCTGACAGAAAGCGTTGTTGTTCCCCCTCTGGGTTCTACTCAGCTCGTCGCCCCCGAGGATCATTGGGACACCTTGGCTGACCATGAGCGTTATCAGCAAATTCTTCTTCTGCCTCTCCCTACAGGACAGGACGTTAGGGTCGTTCGTCTCACCCTCCGCCCCGCAGTTCCAGCTGTAGTTCTCGTTCATACCGTCCTCGTTGTTGAGTCCGTTAGCTTCGTTATGTTTAACGTTGTAGCTTACCAGGTCTTCTAGGGTGAAACCGTCGTGAGAAGTGATGTAGTTAACGGAGGCGAAGGGCGTCTTGTTGTTCCCCAGGTATATGTCAGGGGAGCCCATTATTCTGTTAGCTATCTCAGAGTAAGGTAGAGCCTCGCCCCTCCAGAACCTCCTGACGGCATCCCTGTACCTCCCGTTCCACTCTCCCCACATGTGTGGGAAGTTCCCCACTTGATATCCTCCAGGTCCCACATCCCAGGGCTCAGCAATTAGCTTCACTTGGGAAAGTATCGGGTCCTGCTGTATTGCAATAAAGAAGGTGCTGAGCATGTTCACGTTGTACAGCTCCCTCGCCAGAGCTGCAGCTAGGTCGAACCTAAAGCCGTCAACGTGCATCTCAGTCACCCAATACCTTAGGCTGTCCAGGACCATCTGCATCACCCTAGGGTGACTCATGTTTAGGGTATTGCCTGTTCCGGTGAAGTCAAGGTAAAACCTCCTGTTGTCAGGCTGGAGGGTGTAGTAGGATAGGTTATCTATACCCTTGAAACTAAGGGTAGGTCCTAGATGATTCCCCTCAGCTGTGTGGTTATATACAACGTCGATGATGACCTCCAGCCCGGCGTTGTGGAGTTCGTTTACCATCCTTTTGAACTCCTGAACTTGCTCCCCCATACAACCTGAGCTCGAGTACCTACACTCCGGGGAGAAGAAGTTGATGGGATCATAGCCCCAATAATTTACCAGACCCTTCTCAACGAGGAACCTCTGGTCAATGAAGTGATAAACTGGCATCAGTTCCACGCTGGTGACATTTAAGTCCTTTAGGTAGTCTATCATCTGCTGTGAAGCTAAGCCCTGGTAAGTCCCCCTCACGTTCTCCGGAAGGTCAGGTCTAGTCTTGGTTATCCCCTTTACGTGGGTCTCATATATGACCATGTCCTTGAAGGGGATCTTGACCCTGGTGTCGTCCCACTCAAAGTACGGGTCTACAATCACGCTCTTGGGCATGAACTCGTCTGATTCCCTCTCATCAAATGAGAGGTCCTGACCCTGGTCACCTATCCTGTAGCCGAAGAGGGAATCGTCCCACTTAACGTTTCCGTTTATGGCCTTAGCGTAAGGATCTAGTAAGAGCTTATGTGGGTTGAACCTCAGTCCGACCTCGGGCTTGTAGGGGCCGTGGACCTTGTAACCATAGAGCTGACCAGGCCTGAGACCGGGGACGAAGGTGTGCCAGAGGTCTCCAGTCCTGTTCTTAAGTTCAATGGTTTCCTTAGGGTACCTCTGATTTATTGCCGAGTAAAGGTTGAGCTCTATCTTCTCAGCGTTCTCTGAAAATATGGAGAAGTTAACCCCATCTTCAGTCCAAGTGGGCCCTAGAGGGTAGGGATCCCCAGGCCTTAATGGTCTATCGCGTTGTCTGAAGAACATGGATAGAGTATATGAAAAGCAGGCTGAAAAGAGTATATGAAAACCAGGCTCACTTCCTCCCCGCAATGGTAGGGTTCCCCTCATGGATTCAGGTCTACATCTCTCATGTGGGGGCAATAGAGAGGGAGAACCTTCACGGAGGTTCATGATTTCAATGAGGTCACGGTCGTTCTCATAACCGCATAGATCGGGAGTATCTACGAGCTAACTCTTTCATTTCTTTACCGCACTTAGGACAACTTTTTTGGTCTGGCCTCTCCTGACAAGAGGCAAGACGCCTACCTCATAACTTTAAGTTATGTTGAGTAGACAGTCGGTTTAAGATCTCATTAACTGTAGCCCTGACGTCTCCTCCCTTTAACCCTACATAACAGAGGAGTAGAGAAGGGCGTTTAAACGCTTTCAATCCCAGCCTTAAGGGCGAGGCTTTCCTCAATTTTGTAGACCCCTACTCCCCTTTTCAATTTCACGGTACCTGGCTCTATAATCTCAGGGAATTTCACTGAGGATAGCAAAAGCTTTCCGGTGTAAGTTACATCGACAGAGTTCTCCGAGAACGTGAAGATCGACAGGACATTTCCCGTTTTAATCTGTAGCCAGCCATCACCCTTCCTTACTTCAGGACTCCCCTTTGGTCTGTAGATCTTCCTTATCCTAATGAGCTCTCGATAGAAGGATAGAATTTCCTGGTCAAAGCTCCAGCTGAGCTTAGATCGGAGGAAGGTATCCCTCGACTGGGGATCGGTGACCTGGGAGTTGTCCCTTCTCCTGCCTTCCCTTACTCCCTGCGCTATCTTCTGGTCGGAGAAGTCTGAGAAGTAGTAGAAGGGGTTCCTCTCGCCATATTCCTCCCCCATAAATATCATGGGGACGAATGGGGACAGTAGGTAAATGGCAGCAGCCACCTTGTACTTGTCCAGATCCACCAAGGTGGAGAGCCTCTCTCCTCCTCCCCTGTTTCCCACCTGGTCGTGGTTCTGAACGTAGACCACGAACCTGTTCCTATCTACCTGGGGCGGAATAGGTCTCCCGTGAGTTTTTCCCCTAAACTTTGAATATCTACCATCGTAGACGAAGACGTCCCTCAAGGCCTTTACCAGGTCCTCTAAACTCCCGAAGTCTGAGAAGTAGCCCTCCCTCTCCCCCGTGAGATAGGCGTGAACGGAGTGGTGGAAATCGTCTACCCACTGTGCGTCCAAGTTGTAACCGCAGATGTCCTTAGGGCTCACGATCCTAGGGTCGTTAAGATCGCTTTCTGCTATGACCACCTTACCGCGGCTGTGGACCAAGTCAGCTATGTCCTCCAAGATATGCTTAGGGGAGTTATCCACTATGGCGTGGACAGCATCGAGCCTGAATCCGTCGATGTGGAACTCCCCCATCCAGTACTCCAAGTTCTCGAGGACTAACGCCCTGACCTGGTCGCTGCCCATGTCGTCGAAGTTAAATGTCAGCCCCCAAGGGGTCTTATACTTGTCAGTTAAGTAAGGACCTAGGAGAGGCATGTAGTTACCCTCTGGACCCACGTGGTTGTAAACGACGTCTAGGACTACGGATATGCCCGCGCTATGTGCTTGGTTAACCAACTCCTTGAGATCCTGTGGTCTACCGTAAGAGTTCTGGACTGCAAAGGGGTAGACTCCATCGTACCCCCAACCCCAACTTCCCGGGAATTGAGCAACTGGCATAAGCTCTATGGCTGTAACCCCTAGGTCCTTAAGGTAACTGAGCTTATTGATAACTCCCTTGAAAGTCCCCTCCTCAGAGAATGTCCCGACGTGCAGCTCGTAGATCACCAGTTCGTCCTTGTTGACCCCTCTCCAGCCTTGATCTGTCCACGGGAAGTCCGGAGAGACAACCTGTGAGTATCCGTGGACGCCTTGGGGCTGGTACCTGGACGCTGGATCAGGGACTTTTCCCTCCTTGATCAAAAACTTGTAAAGTGAGTTAGGCTCAGTCGCAACCTCAACTGAGAAAAATCCCATGTCGTCCTTTACCATATCGTAAATACCATTTCCTAATATTTCCACAGAGGCCCTCTCCTGATAGGGCGCCCAGAGGGAGAACTTGACTTTACCCGACGAAACTGTAGGACCGAACATACTTTAAGAAACGAGATTATCATTTATAATAGAACAGCAAACTCCTGTCTGGAGGTACCTGATCCTTATCCTTTCATTTCACCGTGTGTGGACCTCCAGACATTTAGGAGCTTAACGTTCTCTCAACCCTTAGTCCCTATACCCTCACCTCAGTCTTTCCAAATATTCTATATAGTACTATATTTTCTCTGTAGTCCAAATTTTTAAATTCTAACAAATAAGTAAATTCATGAGTTTCAATGGTATAAATGGCGATCTGAATGTACCGGGAGAGGTGCCCTGGGAGTTCGTGGTAGGATACTTCACCGTAGCTATTCTGCTAGCCCTCACCCTTGGGCATAGGTATGGAGGTCTCAGGAGGTTCACCACCCTAGACCTGGTTTACATCGCGGTTGGCGGCGCTTTGGGAGTAGTGTGGGAGTTCTATATAGGCTCGTTCTTGAGTAGATTATTACCTAGTTCCCCTTTCATAGACATAGGTTTTTGGGGTAGAATTATAATAATACTTATATTCATAAGTTTAGTTAGAAAGGTAGGGGCAGGAATGCTCTCCCTCTTGATTTTCAACGTCTTGAGCGACCTATTCCACTATGGCTTCGGTGGGGAGCCTATCTTCACAATATACGAAATGTTCACTTATGGACTCTTCATAGACCTCACGATCGCATTCACTAAGGGTAAGATTTTCGGAATAGGTACGACTCTAAGTGACGATTCTCAGGAAGTGGTGAGGAAGTTACAGAGGAGGCAGAACCTAATGGCTGCAGTTCAAGGTACAATTCTGGGCGTCCTATTCGCTATGCCAGACCCCTTATTCTACCTAGCCTTCTTTAGGCCCTTCCTCTACGGTTCTGTAGTCAACTGGCAGACAGTGCAGTTTGACCTGTTGGCAGCAATCCCAGGCAACGTAGTGTTTGTGACTATCGGTGCCCTCCTAGCGATAAGGGTAGCGAGGGCTGTGGGTCAATGAAGTTTGTGGAGATGGAGAACCTTTCCGTAACCTATCCGGGAAGAGGGAAGCCGAGCCTAAGAGTGGACAGGTTGGAGATCGAAGAGGGTGAGTCTGTACTGGTCGTGGGCAAGTCTGGATCTGGTAAGTCCACGTTAGTGAACGCTATAAACGGGGTCATCCCAAACCTGATTAGGGCGGAGGTGTCAGGGGAGGTGCTCGTATATGGACTGGACGTAGATAGGACACCTCTGCGGGAGATAAGCTCCGTAGTAGGTACACTGTTACAGGACCCGGAGTCTCAGGTATTCAACTTCAGGGTCGTAGACGAGGTGGCCTTCGGGCCTGAAAACCTCATGCTACCTAGGGATGAGATATCTAGGAGAGTACAAGACGCCATGAGGTTCACTGGGATATCCCACTTGGCTGAGATGGACGTAAGAAGCCTATCTGGAGGGGAGTTGCAGAGAACCGCACTAGCCTCGATCTTATCCCTTAACCCTAAGGCGCTCATATTGGACGAGCCGACTTCAAATATAGACCCACTTGGCACAAGGCAGATCTTCACTCTCCTTAAGGCCTTTAGGGAAGAGAGGAGGAGCATGATTATCGTAGAGCACAAGGTAGAGAGGGTCCTTCCCTACGTGGATAGGGTCATCGTAGTGGATCAGGGCAGACTGGAGCTGGACTTGCACAGGGATGAGATCGTTGAGTTCTCTGAGGAGTTGCTGAAGAGGGGGGTTGACGTACCTGACCACTTCCTATACCTCAGGAGAGCTGGGGCTAAGAATATTGACCGTGAATTGTTGAAGGGTTACAGACCGCCCTCCACGACTAGGAGAAGGGGGGACGAGGAAGTCCTGTACTCTAAGGTAAGGGTTGAAACACGGGAGGGGAGGACCCTTGTTGACGCTGAGCTCAGTCTGAGGAGAGGTGAAATCGTTGCACTTATGGGAATGAACGGTGCAGGGAAGAGCAGCCTTCTGAAGGCCATAGTCGGGGTTCTAGATAGGAAGCTGAGAGTTGAGGCAAGGGTTTTAGTAAACGGGAAGGACATAAGCAATTACCACATCGTGGACAGAGGAAGGTACGTGACCTACCTACCGCAGAACTTCGACCTAATGTTCGTGAAGGGGAAGGTGAGGGACGAAATTGCCTTCACCATGAAGAACCACAAGACCTTCTCTGAGGAGTCGTTGGGAAAGCTCCTGAAGCTTTTCCACCTGGAGGGGATCAAGGAAGAGGACCCCATGACCCTATCCATGGGACAGAGGAGGAGGGTAGCAATGGCCTCCGTGCTTGCCTCAGGGGCTAAGATAGTATTAATGGATGAACCGACCAGCGGTCAAGATTGGTACCACAAGTCCGCCCTTGGGGAGGAACTTCATAGTTTAAGGGAGTTGGGTTACTCCTTCCTCGTTGTCACTCACGACTCCAGGTTCGTGGATAGGTTCTGCGACTATATCCAAGTGATGAGGGAAGGGAAGATTGTTAAGGGAGGTACCCCAGAAGAGATCTTTCTCTCCAAGGAGGAGCTGGGTATATACCCTCCCTCGGAGTATGAGGTGATGGAGGACGCTGATTGAAAGCGTAATTGTAGAGCTAGTTAGTTGGGGTTTGTTCATATACGGCTCCCTGGTCCCAGCACTAGTTGTCCTATTGTTGATAGGAATTACAGGCTTTGTGGAAATAACGAGATACGAGCGGGGGACCTCGTTATATTATAGGCTGAATCCCTTGACTAAGGTCTTGTTTGGGTTAACCATTACCGTGGTCGCGTCCACTACAGCGTGGTGGATAAGCGCCTTCATGGTGACAGGTTTGTTGCTGTCATACCTATCCTTACATGACGGTCTGAGGAAGTTCAAATATGCGTCATACACAATGTTCTCTACTCTGGTAGGGGTAACGTGGTCCACGGCTCCTTTCACTCCATACTCTACGTTGGAGTTGGCGGGGTTTCATCAAAGCACAGTGTTGTGGACATGGCCTCCTTACTTTCAGTTCTTTGGATACGAACCTTACCTGACTTTACAGCAAGTGATTTACGGAGTGCAAGTCTCCTTCAGGGTAGCATCTGTGATAATAGCTTCCTTCATTACGATCCTGACTACGACTCCCTCAGATCTCTTTAGGATGCTTAGCAAGCTGAAGGTACCCTTGGCTATTTCCTTTGCCCTGACTGTTGCCTTCACCTCTGTGCCTAAGATCTTCGACCTTCTGGACACGTCGGTGAAGATGCAGTTCTTGAGGGGGTTCGGTTACGGAAAACCAGGATTCGTTAGACCTTTCTACATGTTAGCTGCTCTATTCTTAGCAATTACCCCTACCGTAATTTACTTGGCAAGGGCAGCAAAGAACCTCGCTATTTCAGTTGACACTAGAGCGTTCATGGCTAAGGAGGGTAGAACCAGTCTCGTAGAGTTGGGTTTCAGTAGCCACGACTACATGATGTTTGGACTCATGATAGGGCTTGTTCTCCTTGCAGTCCTTGCAAACTTGTTTGGGTTTGGTAGGACAATTCCCTACACGGGCTTGTGAACTTTATTCCAAGTCAGGTCTGGTTTTGGATTGTCTAGGGTAAGCGTGCAATCAGACTAGGGTATTTCACATCTCCTGTGAACAGGGACACGAAACTTTTGGGACTGTCAACTTCGTGGGATACCTCGGGGCTGTAATCAGTTGAGTTAAGCCCGTTTTCACTACGCTACCCTCTCGAACTCCGGTCTCCCTTTGCCAGGGATGGCTTTTACCTTGTCACCTATTTTCACTTCTCCCCTGAAGTTAGTGTAGAGCCTAAATCCCTCCTTCATCTCCACTATACCATAAAATACTCCGTTGAACTCAGTGATGGAATATACAGTGCCCTCCCCTGAACTCAGCTCAACGTTTAGCTTCCTCCCGTGGCACTTCGGACACCTATCCCTCACGTAGAAGAACCTGTGTCCGCAACCCTCGCATAGAATATATGGAACTCTACCTCGCTTGAACTCCTCCATGAAGTCCACTTCACTCACCCAAAACTAAGGTTGTGGAATGAGCCCTGTTCCATCCCCCTATACCGTTCAACAGGACAGAGTCGACCCCCTTAACCTGTCTGCCTCCCCCTTCCCCGTTAAGCTGGATTAGGGCCTCCTCCAAAATGACCCCTCCGCTCATGTAGGCTGGCTGACCCACGTTCAGCGACCCCCCTCCAGTATTTATTGGCCTCTCTCCCTTATATGTAAAGTCCACTTCCTCGGAAAACTTACCTCCTTTACCCTTTTCAGCGAGTCCTATGTCCTCGATCTGCAGGAGTACCGTTATGGTGAAGGAGTCATAGAGTTGAAAGCAGTCTACCCTATCCAGTTCGCCTCTCGCCCCCTTTGCGCTCTCCAGAGCAGGGGTTGTGGTGATGTCTGGGAGCTCTGGGGGCATCTCAGCCCAGTGTGCCTCCCCAAAGTACTTGATCCTCAAGGGCCTGAGGTCTGACTTTCCTCCGGACTTTCCTACCACAAAGACGTGGAACCCGTCAACGGGGTACACTATCTCAAGGAGCCTCAAGGGTGAGCTAACGACCCTCGAGGACAACACGTCCTCAACTCTTAGAGGTTCCCTGTAGATCGCCTTGGGGTTACCCATGGCGTTGAACCTCTGTTTAACAGCTATGCTAGCCCTTTGCTGGTCTGTGGTACCAAAGAGGTAGCTGTGCCTGTTAGCTACCAGTGCGTAATCCGTTACCGGGTTCATGTCGTCATATACCCGGAATACCGGATCGAAGGGTGACAAGGTCACGTGCTGGAAAGCCCTATCCACTGAGTCTGCTGTTACCTTCTTCTCCCTCAATGGGGAGGCCTTTCCTCCGACTATCAACACTACGTAATCTGCGTCTCCCGCAGATATTGCTTTCTCCGCCCTGTACAACATGGCCAATGCGGAGGCCCCTCCGAAATCTACGTAGTCCAGGAACCTAGGCCTTATTCCTAGGTACTGGGAGAGCTGGGCTGTGTAAAAGTGTAGGGATACGTTTCCGTCAAAAGTCCCAGGCAGGTGGGTTGCGATCAGTCCGTCCAACTTCTCCCTTCCTATTCCAGCCATATCCAAGGCGTTGTCGACTGCATCTGAGAGGAGGTTGAAGGCAGAGCCGTCGAACTTTTTGTATATCAAACCTGAGTAACCTAGTATCACACCTCATCCCTCAGAAGGTAAGCCCTCCGGTTATTCCTAACACTTCACCGGTAACGTAGGAGGCCCTGTCTGACGCTAGGAAAGCTATGACTTCTGCCACCTCCTGGGGAGATCCCTTTCTCTTCAACGGTATCCTCTCCATGAACTTCTCCATGACCTTGTCTGGGATCCCCTTGGTCATGGCGGTGTCTATTAAACCTGGAGCGACTGCGTTCACAGTGATGTTATATCTCCCCAGTTCCTTGGACAGAGCCTTGGTGAAACCTACTAAGCCTGCCTTCGAGGCTGAATAGTTGGCCTGACCCACGTTCCCTGTCCAACTTAGGGAGGAGAGGTTTATTATCCTCCCGTGACCTACCCTCATCATATCCTCAACCACTTGCTTTGTCATATTAAACGCTCCGTAGAGGTTTACCTTGATTACGAAGTCCCACTCCTCCCTTGTCATCTTCACGAAGAGGTTGTCCTTCAGGACACCAGCGTTGTTCACAAGGACATCCACGTGGTCACTATTGAAGACCGATTTTGCTTCGGAGACGAACGCCCTGCAGGAGTCCCAGTCGGTCACGTCTAGTTTAAATCCTTTAACTGTAAGCCCCTTTTGGGATAACTCCTTAGCCTTCTCCTCATATCCCTTGATGTCCCCAATGGCAACGTTAAAACCTGCTTTGGATAGGACCTCAGCTGTGACCAACCCTATCCCGCTTGCCCCTCCTGTCACAAGGGCTAGACTTGAAGGATGGGATACGCTTGACATGACAGAGATAGGATTATTGGATTAAAAAAGAAGCTTGTTAACTTGACGAGAGGATAATGCGCAGAACCTGTTGACCTTAAACCCTTGGGGCAGCGACGCTCTAAACTTGTGCGCTATACTTTCAATTGGACTGCCGTGTTATTTTTCACCGGTTCCGTACCACTCCGTAGCCTCTGATCTCCCCAGAGGCTCTCCATTCAAGGGTAAGCCTCCTCGTTCCTTTTTCAAATTGTGAAATCTGTGGAACTGCAGTGTCCATCCAAGACCGAGTTGAGTTAACAGGTCAGTTCACCCCATCGTCGAGAGGGTTCACAAGTGAAGACTTTTCTACCGCTAAGAGGATATCCTCTCATGAGGCGCTTC
Source organism: Metallosphaera tengchongensis (assembly GCF_013343295.1). Taxonomy (NCBI): domain Archaea; kingdom Thermoproteati; phylum Thermoproteota; class Thermoprotei; order Sulfolobales; family Sulfolobaceae; genus Metallosphaera; species Metallosphaera tengchongensis. The sequence goes on from NZ_CP049074.1 coordinate 19,555, forward strand.
ATCATAGACTGCGATACAGCTGAGGACGACATATTCAGTTTTTTGTTTTTGTTACACAAGGGAGTCCAGGTGGAGGGCATAACCATAGTCGAGGGGAACGTTCCCTTCGACGTTGAAGTTCAGAACGCGCTCTGGGCCTCTGAATTTGGGTCGAAGTACTTCAATTCCACGGTAAAGGTATACCCTGGTACGACCAGACCCCTTGTCAAAGGTTTTAGGACTGTTGAAAACGTCCACGGGTCGGGAGGAGTCGGGAGCACTAAGCTGAGGCCAACGACAAAGCCTGAGAAAAAGCACGCTGTAGACTTCATCCTAGAGACGGCTGACAGGTACCCAGGGGAGCTGGAGTTTTTGGCCATATCACCCCTGACTAACCTGGCCTTGGCCTACCTTAAGGACAAGTCCCTGGTGGAAAAGGTGAAGGCGGTCTGGGTCATGGGAGGGACAATCTACGGAAGGGGAAACATTACCCCTGCTGCAGAGTACAACTTCTGGGTCGACCCAGACTCGGCTAAAATCGTACTCAACGCCGGGTTTAACCTGACCATGGTGAGCTGGGACCTTATAACCCAGTATACAGTTAACGAGGAGTGGGATAGGATAAAGGACATGAAAACTGTCATGAGCGAGCTTTACCTTGAGTTTTACTCCCACTATAGAGGATTTGCAATGAGCAAGCAAAAGATGAAGGGGAACCCTCACCCGGACCTCATCACCACTGCGGTCGCCTTAAATCCTTCCATAGCCACTAGGGTCGAGAGACAGTCCGTTGATGTCGAGAACTGCGACTGTCTCACTAGGGGGGCTACAGTCATCGACTACCTGAACGTATTGGGTAGAGAACCTAACGTCAATGTAGTCTACGAAATAGACAGGGGCTTGTTCATTTCAGAGCTGATGTCCCTGCTCTCCAGGTTTTAGGGGTGGTTGGAGAGAGTCGGCTTGCTCTTCCCTTCCCTCTCCTGAACCTCCTCCCTTACAATCTCGCACGATAGAATAGACTTGCTGTGCTTGCTCACGTGTTCAATAGCCTCATTGAGGATCTTGTTCACACCCCCTCCGTTCAGTGCGTAAACTGAAAACTTACCCCTCCTCTCCACAGTCACTACACCACAGTTCCTCAGACAGGAGAGGTGATGCGAGACAAGGGACTGGGACTTGTTCAACGAGGATGAGATCTCCTGCACGGTAGCACCATCCCTGGACATAAGGTAGAGCACGATCTCGAGTCTGGTCTCATCTGAGAGCGCTGAGAAGAAAGATTCAAGCTCCAGTACTAATGGTCTGTTGGACATTGATTATTTATACAGCGTCCAGGTTAAAAAACCATTAGATGCCCAGTAAGCGAAACCTAGAACCCAGTGATTTACACCTAAACGTTAACTACTGCGAAATTATAAATGAATGATTCGCTAGGTATCAAGTACGTTTATAACTGTATTAATTGAAAGCTTAAAGGGTTTAGCTGACAAGGGGACCGCATGGTGTGGAAAAGAACCATCAGTTCAAAAGCCCTGGAAAAGGCGGGCTATGCACCGGTAAAAGTGGACGACAAGGTTGTTTTTATCGCAAATATAAACGGAAACCTGTATGGTATGGACGCGGTCTGCTCCCACGCCAGATGCATCCTAGGAATTTTAGATCCGGAGAACTTGAAAGTTAAATGCAGGTGCCACGATGCTGTGTTCGACCTCAAGACTGGCGCTATGCTGGAACCACCTTATGTAGCAAAGGATGCCCCTAAGGAGAAGCTCGGGTTAAAGACCTACCAAGTTAGGGACAACGGTGGATGGATAGAGGTGGACGTTTGAGCTTGAAAAGTTAACTATTTTGCTACGTCTCGGTATTCTGATTTCGAATGTTATTTTGTTAGGTTAACCTTGAGTGCCTCGAAAAGTTCTAAAAAACTTCTCAAAGGTTGTTATTTGGATTAAAGACCAAAATGGTCTAGCTTGAGATACATTCACGTTAAAACTATCACGCCTTAGGGTTGGGCATCTGATCCAGTATTTCCTTGACTAGTTTGACGAACTGCTCCTTCCTGTCCCTGAACACTTCAGTATAGGTTTGAGCCCAGCGGATGGTTGGGTCTCCCCTGCTAAACCTGTCGTACTGTTCATACCTCATTCCTGCCTCAGACCCAATGACGTCCCATAGCAGGTTGAAAGTCTTCGCCCTCTCCAGCGCATCCAGTCCCTTCATGGCCATGTACTTTTCAAGGTAAGCCCTCTCCTCGGGGTTTGTGAAGTCCTTGGCACCAGCAGGTATGGGTATTGAAGCTCCAGCAGTGATCAGCCTGAGTATCTCGTTGGCCCTAGGCACAGCCTTCATATTGAAGTGGCTCGCTGAGATCGACATGTATGGGTCTGGTCTTACGATGTTGGGGAGCTCCTGTGCCCTCGCTATGGAACCGTAGAAAGCTGCCTCGTTAAGCGCTACATACAGGAGGATCTCTCCTATCTTCTCCTGGACGTTAATAAACGAGCTCGTCCCTGCAGCCTCAGTGACTGTCATGGCCAGACCTGCCAGGAACTTCAGCCTTGAATAGTGCTGTATCATGAAGTGCCAGTTAAACCATCCCCTAAGGCTCACCGTGTGCCACATCAGGTCCTCTATGAGCTCTGGTTTTCTGTAAAATATTATCCTGTCCCAAGGGACTAGGACGTTGTCCAGGACTAGGATCGCGTCGCCTTCGTCCAGCCTTGAAGATATTGGGTACTCGAACTCACCCCCCTCCCTAGGCTGGAAGCCCCTCCTGGCTATGAACCTAACTCCCTTGGTGTCAGTGGGGATGGAGAAGTATATGGCATATTTAGGGTCAGAATCCCTTCTCATGTTGGGTAGGTACCAGAGCATCTCAGCGTAAGGCCCTGCCGTACATATCATGGCCGCCCCTCTCACGACGACCCCTTCAGGTCTCTCCTCAGTTACCCCAATTTGGATAAATGGATCCTCCCACTGGGAGGGAGGCCTACTCCTATCGTACATTGGAGCCACAATAGCATGGGTGTAAAAGTGATCTCGCTTGGTGGACTCCTTGTAGACCTCCACTGCGTTCTCCATGAACCTGGAGCCGAAGTGTTTCCCGAAGTAGTCCTCCGCGTGTGCATAGAACACCATTGTCCATAGGTTCATGTAATCCGGGCTCCTCCCGAAGTATCCCCTATAATAGTCGTAGATCTTGATCAGACCTTCGCCTAACCTCTGCAGCTCTTCCTTGCTCTTGGGCCTCACGAGAGTTACGCTTGTCTCCTCTCCTACGTCTCTATTGTAGACCCTAAGATCCTTGTATTCCTCCCTCCAATGAAGGTCGTAATAGCTAGCGACCGTGTTTACAGGAATTTTGAAAGCGGGGTGCTCCGTGACGTCCTTAACCACCTCTCCCTCGTAGTAAGTCACGGGCTGGTGTTCCCTTATGTTCCTTAGGTAATCTAAACCCTTCCTGATCATTGCTCCCACCCCTTAATCTCTCCGTCCATACCTTCGACTGGTTGCCATTCGTTGAGCCAGCTCTGAGGTATAGGTCTAGCCCAATAGTCGCTCCTGTACTTGAACTGCTCGTGGGTCCACTCAACAGGCTTCCACTTGTCCGGGTCTTGGACTTGGTAGTCCTGGCTGAAGAACTCGAACCTGTTCTTGTCCATATCCCTCAAGTAGATGTAGTACCCCTCAGTCGCACCGTGTCTTCCAGGACCCCTCTCTATATTATCCCAATACCCCATTGATGCGAACAGGTCTGCCGCCCTTATTACGTCCCTCACGTCGTGAACGTAATACGTCTCGTGGTGGAATCCAGGGACGTTCCTGTTGGACCTAGCTATGGCTATCTCATGAGAGTAACCTATCCTTGTGAGCCAAACCACTGACTTCTTCCTATCTTGGTCCAGGTAACGCTCAGTCTCCACAAAGCCGAGGTTCTCGAAAAACAACTGCTCCCTGTCAAGGTCCTTCACCACAAAGTTAACGTGGGCTAGCCTTACTGGGGACACTCCCCTGTGCATGTAGAACTTTAGCCTTACGTCACCGACGTATTCCATGTCCCTGTACATTAAGAGGGGAACTCCACCTGGAGTTTCCGTCATGATCGCGTCCTCCACTCCTTTCTCCTTGACCCTCACAGACCTGTTGGGTAGGATCTCCCTAACTTTATCTAGATCATCTTTCACCCTAAGCGCTACGTAACAGAGCCCAGGGGTCTTGGCTCTCTTCAGGACTAAGCTGTGGTGTTGTCCTTCCTCTATACCCCTTAGGTAAAGGAAATCGCCATCCCTCTCGGTCTTTACGAAGCCGAGAAGATTTACGTACAGATCCTCTGCCTTTTCAAGATCTGTTACCCTTACACACACGTGAGAGAGCCTTAGTACGTTTATGATGTTCATGCAATTAAAGTAATATTATATTTTAATTAACCTTCCATCAAACTAGTTAGAGTTCGCCCTAGTCCGTCCAGCTAGATCTTCCTCCTAATCCTTTCAATTCGTATATCTTCATCTAGGTTCTTCAGGAAGTTATCCACCCATTTGGACGCTGAGAAAAGACGCAAATTTCTCTCCATATAACCCTCGTATTCCAGGGTAAATTTAAGGAGACTCCCTGGGCTGATCACTATCCTTCCGTTTCCAGTGCCATTCCCCTTAATGGAGAAGACGTAAGTTATGTCCACTCCCCTGTAGACGGTCCCAGATATCCCAAACAGGTAGACAAAGTGCTGACCTGAACCTTTAAACGAGTTACCGGTAACCTCGATGACTTTAACTGGAGGGAGCACTCTAGGTATCACGAAGGCTGGGTCCGATAATATGGTGTGCACTGGACCTATTTCATGGGACACCTTAGCTTCCCTTTGTATTAGCATTAAACGGGGAGTTTATAGCCCAATTTTAAAGTTAACTCTCCTATTTTATAAGAATTGATCATTTAACGTAATTAATACGAGATATTGAACTAGCTTATTACGACCCATATGAAAAATAAGGTACATAAATTCCAAGGCTCCGTAGGAAAGAGAGGGGGAGTTTACCGATGAAATCCCTTCACTTTACCTTTTTTAAGACCTTAATACTATTAGGACTGAACCTGGACCTTTTCTACTCTCTTCAACAAGATTGTCTTAGAGACCCTAAAGTACAAGGGATAATAATATCCGCCGTAGACCTGCTGTACTGAAACGTTTTCGAGCTCGTCATTTACATATCCTTCAAGGGTGACCTTAGCATCTCCCTTCCAGATTTCGCCGTATTTGCTCTCGTCCCTTTGCCTGCTCACCACTTCATATACGTCCTTCTCACCATCACCTCTAGTAGGATATCTCCTTATGTTTATCAAGGGCCCAAAGTCCTTTAATGGGAGGGAGTCAGTTTTTTCCTTCAACTGGACCTCCATTCTTACCATTACACCCCCTCCCCTCGTAGCGTATCCTCCCAACCTCAGTCCAGGTTCTACCTTGTTGTACTTGGGAAGTAGAGGATGCAGCCTGGTCATCCTAATGTTGGCTAGTTTTTTGGGGTATCCGTCCAACCAACCTCTCACAAGGGCCCAATCCTTGTCCACCCACATAAAGGGAAAATAGAGATAGTTCCGCCCCTCATACTCGACCTTTAGACCGATGGCAGCTTCCATATACTGCACCAGGTCTGGCTCCTTGTACATGAAATCCCAGTTGTGCTCCGACGTGGAGATGAATTCAGCTATGTAGACCCAACCTTCACCGTCTGCCCTAAAAAATTCAGGGATGAGGTTGCCAACTCCTGCTAACTTTACGTGCGCTGCGATATACGTAACTCCATAGTACCAAGGTGGTGGGAAGACTGTCTGGGACTTCCCTGTTTTAGTTAGGGGAAGGGTGAAATCAGGTTCGAATTGCATGAATGTAGTAAGTAGTGTGGATATTAAATACTGACTCTAACTTGTTTTACGCCGCCTTAGTAGGAAGTGACTCCCTCGCAGGTCTGCTCACCTCTTGATTTCAGCTCCTCTCCTTTTAGGATGTGTTATCTCGTCATTTTGTATCATTTTGCTTAAAAGATCTGGATCCCATAATCGTGTTCCCAGAAAGACCAAGGACCTTACCTTTACTAGAAATAATAAAGCCTACTTTAAAAATAAAACTAAATATCTTTCATAAGCCTCCAATAGTCCCTCTTGAAGTAAACGATTGGCTCAGGTTCCCTCAGCACCTTCGCCTGAATCACTTCACCTATTACTAGGGAATGGTCCCCAATGTCAACAACCTCTCTTTTGTCGGCGACGACGTAGGCGTAACTGTTCTCCAGCAAAGGAATATCTTGAAATCTGAAGAACTTGACGTCGTTGAACCTCTTGTCTACTGGTTGGTAAGCGAACCTATCTAGAAGCTCTTTCTTATCAAGTAAGTTCACCCCAAAGTTCTTCGTCTCTCTAAAGGGGACATCGTTTCCCTTAGTCCTGTCGGCGGAGAAAAGAACAAGGGGAGGATTCATGGAAAGGGAGTTGAAAGTGTTTACTGTCATACCTACGAGTTTCCCGTTCCAGTTTGTGGTAACTACTGCAACGCCCAATGGGAAGTTCCTCATCACCTCCTTAAGGAGTTCCTGGATGTTTAATTCCATTCCGGACCACTATGGAGATATTTCGTCCAACCTCTTATTGCTTGTGTTGTGTCCCAAACCCACTGCTATCCCTGCTGATATGACTTGGAATAGGGCGATGAGCAGGAACACCTCAACTGCCAACCCCGTGGATATTCCACCAGCTACAAGGGAGGCAATCAGGGAGGCTATAACTACTGTTCCTATCCCACCTCCTATATGACCTAAACCATCGGTTAAGGCGAAACCTGTAGCCCTTGCCCTCGTGGGGAAACTCTCCGCACTCCATGCGTAGGAGACTGGAACCCATAGGTTAAATCCGTAGAACAGCACCATAGATCCGATGAAAGATAATGGAAGGTCAGTTTTAGCCAGGGCTATTATGAGACCTCCTATTATGGTAAACAACACCGAGATGACAGTCCACCTCTTCCTCTCCATCTTGTCCCCTACTGCTATTATGGTCAAGGCACATAGTATGAAACCGATGTCACCGAAGGAGGCTATTATTCCTGCCTCAGGTGGAGGATAGCCTAAGGAAGCTAATATGGTGGTGAGCCCAGCTGCTAGTACATAAACCGTCATGTAGCCGAAGAACCACATTGGGACCAATACAGCTAACCTTCTGAGGTATCTCGAGTTTCCAAATATGGCCTTTAACGACTCCTTGTAGGAGAGCCTTTCAATCACTAGCGGTGGAATTACAGATGGGAGTGGTGGGAGCTCTCTTATCTTCCTCTTAGCTGTCGCCTCCATGTATCTCACTACGTTTTCTGCGTCCTCGAGCCTACCTCTGGAGATTAACCATCTGGGAGATTCAGGAAGGTTGAACCTTAGGATCAGACCTATGAGAGCCAAAAGTGCACCAATACCGTACATTACCCTCCATCCGTTTACGGCCAGGAAGCCTGAACCGCCCAAGGCGAAGGGCAATCCAAGAGGGAAAGGTGCAGGGGGTGTAGTTAGGAGCAACCCTAGCCAAAGACCTAGACCGGCTCCTATCGTTGAGAAGAGGAAAACAAAACTAGTGTATTTCGCCCTTCCGTTTACTGGGGCTACCTCTCCTATGTAGGTGTTTACAATTGCTAGGTCGGCCCCGACCCCTATCCCGGTAATGGTTCTGGCTAAGATAAAGTTGAGGTAATCGTTTGACAGAGCGTTATACAAGCTACCTAAACCCGTGATTGCCATAGTTATCATTAACATGTTCCTTCTCCCTATTCTATCAGACATTGGAGACAGGAAAAGGGAACCTATGATATAACCTACCAAGTTTAGCAGGACTGCAGGACCTAGCAAGACGCCTATCTCAGGAGATGAAGGAGAAGTTACGTGAAATATTGTCAATGCGGTCTGAATGAACGAGACGTTGATATCGAAGATGTCAAAAAAGGTAAACAGAAACCCCATCCCTAATATTCCTATAAAAATGTAGGAGAGAGACCAGATGGGTATTCTATCCATTCTAGCAATTATTTCCCCCGCTTTAACGGACTTTTCAGCCATGACCTGAGCTCTTCCCTAAGCAATTAATCCATTATATTAAACTAGTTTCATATTGAAAGGTATAAAGGATAATGATAAAAAGGGAGACTACGATGATATATAAAATGCAGTTAAAGAAAGTTACAATAACTTTGAAACATGAGGACTGTTGGACATCAGATATAGAAGATAGAACAGTTACTCTGAACCTGGAGGTCTACCCGGAAAAGGGCTACCTGAGGAGCTGGCTCCTTGCGCCATCAGGGAAATTTGGAAGGGAATTCAGAGGGCACAACTCAGTCAAGAAAGTGAACAGGGTTCTGGAAGCTAAGGAGTACAGCCTCATAGACTTCTTAAATATTTATGAAGGGTCGGTAGCAGGGATCCTTTACAACATGGAAGTACTAATCTTGGGAAATTACAATGTTGCAGGGGAGGAGACGTGGAGCTTTGTGACCGGAAAGACGACCTTAAACGAGGTCAGGGGCATGCTTTCATCCATAGGTGAAGTGTCGGCTTTCCTGGTAGAGGATTACTTACCGAAATTCCCCTTCCTCACTGATATGGAGAGGAGGGCCTTCAGCTTAGCCCTGAACAGGGGTTACCTTGAGTACCCCAGGGAAGTGGAGGCAGAGGATTTGGCAAGAATACTGGGGGTCAGTAAGGTAACGTTTCTTTACCATTGGAGGAACGCCCAGCGGAAGATCATGAAATTCTTTGCAGAACATTATAGACCGTAACTCAATTTATCGAAGAGAGCTACACTACGACCTACATGTAAGAATTGACTGGTTTGAGCATAGTACACCTGAGAATGAAAAGGTAAGCCTCGCCTTTTAACGCTGGGTAACATTTTTGAACAATTTCTGAATACTCTAAAGTGTAGAATACAAGTCAAGTAGACACGTAAAATACCTCTGCAACTACCACTTTGTATGGAACACCGAAGTATAGGAGTATTTTAACGGCGTAAACCATAAACCCGTGAGCTGACTTAGGAGAACCCTCTAGGGCGGGGAGGAGGTAAGTAAAGACTACATCATCATCTGTTCCTATCGAAAACGTCACCCGGATCAGCTGAGTGGGGTGAGGGTTTAATTGAACTCGCGTTTTGGTTTAAGGATGAATCACTGATCTGTTTTGCCTTACAGTTCCATTTTTGAACGTGTGTGATCAGGGTTCCATCAAGAGGTTCTACCCTTGAGGACGAAGTATCCCATTGAAAAGGCCAATACGTGAGCGGAGGTGCAGAATATGCATATTGAATGGATCAAAAAAATCTCAGTGTACATCAAGTAGACAACGAATGTAATCCCCAATATCCAAATGTACAGTAACAGATCCCTCCTGAATAGCCCAGAGATTAACATCAAAACAAACCAGGAAACTCCCAGTACAGCGTCTGGGATACCGAAAAACCTCGAGTAAACGCTTGAAGCCACATTACCGCAATTTATGTAGCTATTTATGTTGCAATATCCATTGTCAATGGACCCGGAATAAGTTTCATAGGTCAAATATGAAGAGATGATCATGCCGAGTATACATAGGACAGCGAGGCCTAACTTTAGAGAGTTTGAACGCATATAATCCTAACACGAAAGGAGATATTTAAGGACCTTGAAGAAAATTTTTATGCGCTTGATTGGTTGTGGGCAAAGAAGTACTAGGTACACTGGTTTCTGACCTCCTTCACACCAAAAGGACGAGGGTTCTACCGAGGCCTTAAGCGTTACTCCCCGTTGAGGGGTTAGCCCTTTGAAGAGACCAGGAAAGAGGGGCCTCCTCAACAAGTCAACAACCTTCTTTATCCATGTCTTACCGTGTTGGGAGCATGTTGAAGTCCCTGTGTGGTCTGTGACCTTAAGGGCACTTAAGCACTCCCCTGGGCTTCCTCCCCTCCTCAACCTCATGATAAGCTCGAAGCCTAGAAGTGTTGTGCACGACCACTAAGTACGCTTTTGTGCCACTCGTAAAGCTTGAACCCGATAGCCTCCATTAGCTTTGCATGAGAATATGTTTGAAGCTAATTTATTACCCATATCCTGAGAGGTGGAGTAAGGGTAGCCCAGGTAGACCGTTGGGATACCTATTTCCCATAACGTTTTGGCTAAACGATAACGTGAACCTTTAGCCTACCTTGTGTACCAGAGCGTCCAGTCTCCATGAGACTTGCATCTCCAACACAGTCCCTGAGTGCTAAGACACCCCTTTCCTCATCAACCTAATAACGACCTTGTCTAAAGACTAGGACTTCCTCTTTCCAGTAACCTGGTAGTGAAATTTGCATGATGAAGGGTGGAAAAACCTTTCCTTTTCTTCATCTAGGAAAAGGAGGACGACCAACCCTCGTTATCCTTCTGCAGAAGGCTTGTTGATCAACGTCAAACTCCCCTTTACACTTCTTATAGTACTTGTCCCAGGTACCCCTGAAGTCTACTCCTTCCGTTTAAAGAGCTGTTTTCTCCTCCCTTAGTTAAACTTCAATTCATGACAGAGAGAACAGACCAGAGAAGTTGTTAAAAATACACACAAGGGTACTTATGAATTACTAAGGCAAAAGTTCAACCTACCGTCTAAAGTCGCTCAGGACTGCCATAGAGATGCCATAGCAAAGTACAAGTCGTGGTCAAACAACCCTGAACTCGGTAGGCCTAGATTATTTCAACCTACTTAAAGGTCTCCCCTTATCCTCATTTTATTACTCACGTATTGAGAGTATCTTCCTCGCGTTGGAGTTCAAAATTTTTTCACTCTTCACGTACTGATAAACTTCCCACGCATATCTGGCCAGATCTTGCCCCTTAAAGGCTGGAAAGTCACTTCCGTATAATACCTTATCCTCAATTTCCATGAGTCTAGGGAGAACCTTAAGCACGTTCCTCGGCGGAATGGAAGATATCTCGAGATAAACGTTGGAGTAGTTCCTGGCGAGGTAGAACGCCGTATCGTACCAGAGCGGTCTACCTGCGTGTGCAAGTATAAGTTTTACGTCAAAGTCCTTGATAACGTCGTCTAAGAGGATCGGGTTGCCATACTTATTTCTGCTTCCCACCCCTATACTGGTCCCGGTGTGAACGAGGAGTGGAAGCTTCTTCTCTTCTGCGAACCTGTAAATGAGGCCTAACTTCTCGTTTGCACCCTCCTCTGGTCTATAGGAGTTTGGACTGAAGGCGTGATGGACTGGGTGAAGCTTAATTCCCACTATCCCCTTGGAGTACTGCCTCTCCAGTTCCCTCTCCACGTCACACGTTATTGGGTTAACTTCTCCCCACTGCATGAAGAGGTCGCTTGTCTTCCTGACCTCATAATCAACATCGAATCCGTCAGAGCAGTCCATGCTCCAGCACGGATGAGATGGGACTAACAAGACCTTAGATATTTCCACATTGTCATGTCTCAGGTTAAACGACGTTCCTTCAGTGTTCCTAAGGAACTCTCTGCAATGAGGGGGGATCGTCTTTAGATAAATGTGGTAATGCACATGGACATCCACTACTTGCATGCAAGCCCTTAATCATCAAAGTAATTAAGGTTACTCGGACTTCTCTGACTTCCTCCCTGCACAAAGGGTGAGGCCTTCCTTAACTTTGTAACCCCCTAACGTTCGGAGCTCATAGTTAACTTTTCTCTACCATCCTCGGGGTTTGGGTTTCATAGGATCTCATATAGCTTGATATCAACCCTCAATCCTTGTCACGGGAGTCGAGCGAATTCTTCGCTTTCATCCTCCTCCACCCCATTAGCGGGGTAACCCCAACCCACCTTGATGGGATATCACCTAAGTGGGGGAACCCGCACATCTCAAGTTATCTTACCCCCTTTCGAGATACATACCCACATCTGGGGTAAGACCATTTCTGTCGTGTAGAATGTCAATATGGAGTTACGTAAACTTAATTCTCTCACTGAAACTGCTTATCACGGCTCCCCAATATCCTCATCTAATGATGATCCTCTCGTCCTTCCTGAACTTTCTCTCCAACAAATTTGGAACGGATCTCAGTTGAGGAAGAATGGGAAACTCTGTTAATTCGCCGTTATATTGAAACAAAGGATCGTAGAAAGGTGTGATGACTCCTACTGGGATATCAATCTTTTCTAAGGCTTCCCTCACTTCCCTCTCCTTTGCCTCCTCCATCATTGGCGGGACCATGTTAACTACTAGCCCTAGGGCACTCCCAATACGAAAGCCTTCTTCTGCTAACTTAGCGTATTTGACTGTCTGCCATATGGAAAGAGTGGATGAGTCTGAGACGTAAACTCTCTTAATCTCCACGTTAGGGTACAAGGAGAGAAAAACGTCGAGATCTAATTTAACTATACTATCCTGGAATTGCAGCATGCTCGGATTATCGACCACGAAATAATCGAATTCAGTTGACCTGAGTATCTGACTGTACTTAAGATTAAAGGCCCTTTTCAGACTGTCATCCCTTAATATCTCTTGGATGTACTGTTCATATCGTGGCCCATCGCCCAACATTTTGATTACAGTAACCCTACCCTTTCCAACCTTCACGGTTAATGTGGGATCAGACTCTGATTTTTCCACTATACTTTTTACTAAACCTTTATCCTCTATTCCTGAGATCCTAGAAGCAAATCCTATATTATCCCTGTCCAGAAGAACTACTTTTCCACCTCTCTCAGCCAAAATTAACGCTAGCGTTATGGAGATCGTTGTCTTTCCCACTCCTCCTTTAGCGCCATGTATAGAAATCCTCATCTTCCATTAATTTATTGGTTAATGAGTTTAAAAAATCTTGTATTATTTCAAGGAAATTGGGTTAAGATCTATTTTATCTTTAGGACAAAATAGAGCACTACTACAATAAAATATCTTGGTAAAAGCTGAACTTTTTTTAGGTCTTTATCTGAGACGTAATATACTAAAACTACCCTCCAGGACCGTCGAAAATCCCTAGCCTTTGAGTCTTATGATCATACAAAATGATAGTAAATAGTGTAAAGAAGGTATTAGTTAACTTTAAAGAACATATTGGTGAAGACTCATGCTCATCGAGAAAGGCCTAGCCCCTAAAGATGTCTAACTCCTCAACATAAATTTAGTAACTATTTCTAATCATTATAAATAATAAAGATAGAAATTAGTATAGCTTAAGCCACGTACGCTAATTCAGTGTATTAGAATTCTCTAGGAAACTTCTACATGGACTGATATACAAACCCTTATTATCCCTTGAATCGATATCAAAATAGATATCAATGTCTTATCACTGGCACAAGAGAAGGGGGCTCTCCAACCTGATTCTAACAGTCCTGGAAAAGAGGAGTCATATGACGGGGGCCCAAATCATAAGGGAAATCGAAAAGATAACCCAGGGGCTGTGGAGACCCTCACCGGGGGCAGTTTACCCTGCACTGGATAAGATGGAATCTGAAGGACTAATCAAGGTGGCTAAGGTTGAGGGGGCACAAAAGTTCTATGAGATAACCGATGAGGGGAGGAAACTGTTGACACCTCTGGGGAGCGTCGAGGTCTCTCTCAAAGACCTGGAATATAACGTCAGGTTCATTTTAGACAACTGGGACATCCTCACCCCAGACCTTAAGGAGAGGCTAAGACAAATCCATAGGGAGTTGGGGGAGAGGCTGTGATCTCTGTAGAGAGCTTGAGCAAAACTTTCGTAGTTGGCAATAAGATAATACCGGCAGTTGATGACGTCACATTCAAAGTGGAGAGAGGGCAGATACAGGCTATAGTGGGTCACAACGGGGCTGGGAAGACAACAGTTCTCAAGATAATATCCACTCTCATAGTTCCAGATTCTGGAACGGTTTCGGTGAATGGCTTCGATGTAGTCAAGAACCCTAAAGAAGTGAGGAAGATTCTGGGAGTGATGACGGTAAGCGAAAGGGCGTTTTATTACAGACTCTCAGGTTTGGAGAACCTAGTGTTTTTCGGTACAATTAGGGGACTCTCCGTCTTTCAGGCCAAACTTGCCGCAAAGGAGCTCATGGAGTTAGTTGGGCTATGGGAGTGGAGGGACGTAGCATACATGAAGTACAGTACAGGTATGGCCAGGAAACTTGCCCTGGCGAGGGCACTGCTAACTGATCCTCAAGTTATCCTAATGGACGAACCAACTCTGGGAATGGACCCCATATCTTCAAGGGAATTTAGGAGGTTGGTGCAGACCCTGAGCAAGGAGAAGACGATCCTGTTAACCTCACACAACATGGTTGAGGTGGAAGACTTAGCGAAAGGAGTGGTTATCCTAAATAGGGGTAAGGTCGTTGCTAAAGGATCATCAGATGAACTGAAGAGGGCTGTCGGATTAATAAAAGTCATCAAAGCCAAGAGCCCTGCACCGGACTTAAGGAAGTATGTAGTAGCCTCCTTGGGAGATTATTTCCTATTAAGGGTTCCCCATCAAATGGAAGTGGAAGGTGAGGAGATAGGAAGGGAGCAGGCGACCCTAGAGGATGCCTTCGTGTATCTAACTGATGAGTGGGACTCTTACAGGGACAGAAGGAGAGGAGGGAGGAAATGGGCCTTTTAGACAAAATTTACGCTTACGTTTACCTCAGGGGTTTCAGGATCTGGAGCAGTTATAAGACCCAAATGGTGCTTAACGTCCTGTCCTGGGTGCTACCTGTATTCACGTACTACTTCGTGGGTACCTCTCTAGGGGGTAGCTTGGTGAGGTCAGTGGGAGTAGCAAACTACACTGCGTTCATAGTGATAGGGTTAGCTTTTCAAGGGTACGTTTCCTCTACCGTAACAACAATTAGCCAGAGGCTAAGGAACGAACAGGTGTACGGCACTGTGGAGTACTACGTGCTGTCTGATGGGGGCGTCCTCTCTTTTCTGTTGTATTCTGCACTATGGGGTTTCACCATAAACTCGGTCACTGCCGGAGTCACTCTAGGGATTGGGTATCTCCTCGGTGTAGACTACAAGGTAAATTGGATAGCGACCCTCTTGATTTTGTTCCTGCTACTGACCTCAACCCTAGGGCTCTCCATGATATCTGCAGGGTTTACCATGCTGGTGAAGCAGGGAAATCCTATATCCTTCTTCTTCTCAGCCTTCACTACATTAATGACGGGTACTGTATTTCCCGTTTCCATTTTACCGTCTTGGATTAAGGACTTGACCTTAGCGATACCACTGACCTGGGCCCTTCAGGGACTAAGGATGAGCATGTTAGACGGATACGGGATGATGGACGTCAAGGGAGTAATAGAAGTTCTTTTGATGTTTAACGTAGTTCTATTGACCCTCGGGATATGGTTTTACACGTTTTCCTTTGACAGGTCTAGGAAAAAGGGTACTCTTAGCGAGTATTAGACAGTTTCATGGGGGTTTGGGTTTTATCGGGTCTCATATAACTTGATATCAATCCTCAACCCTTGGGCTTCAGGGGAATCAAGCGGGTCTTCCTTCATCCTCCGCCCCTTAAAGTAACCCCGACCTACTAGTTGGAAAACGCACACGTCTCTGGTCTGAGCTTGCCCCTCTCAGGATATAATCCGCGTCTGTCACAGGTGATTACACTTAGGTGCTATCATATAAATAGTATTAAATGAATTCATATATCCCAGCGAGTTCACCAATGACTACGGTGTGAGCCCAGTCCTAAAGGTAGGAGGAATGGATGTTATGGTAACTTCCACCCGTGATAAACAAGGTCAGCCGCTCTTTTATCATTGGGGTAAGGGTAGAAAGGACACGGCAATAACCATGAGAAGGACCGTTGCGGTGAGGAATACCATCCCAACTAGGGAGTAGAACCTGAGTTTAACCTTAAGTGCCTTCAGATCATCGGCCTTCCTAGGGTCGGAGGACCTGTATGCTTTGAACATTGACTCAAATGTTGACGCTATCTTTACTCCAACAAGAAAGCCAATTAGTCCTGTTATCGCCCCTGTGAAGATGCTGGCTCCCCATGGAGTTCCAAATATTACTTGGTACACCTTCCCCATTCCGCCCTCAAGATAGTAACCTATCATGTAGTGTATAAACTCCCCTGCACCGAAAACCATAGTCAACAACCCCACTGCTTCGGCGAAGCTTAACACAGATGGGAAGACGTCCCTCATTAACTCAAACAGAGTGGACTCTGAAAGTTTGGACAACTTCGGAGCGAAAACAGCACCGAATAACATTACAGCACCGAAGTAAATAAGGGATGAAAAGCCGTGAACGACGTTTAGGAGGATTGAAATAGGGACAGATTGAATCATCTACGCGTCACCATGTCCATGAGACAACCCACTATAGCCGTGGGGAATTCCCGCATAAAAACTTTGTTTTAAAGTTTATAGTACTTTAGAACTAAAGTTAAGTTAAACCAATATTCCTCTAGATTAGGGTAAAAGTTGATTTCATCCCAAAGAGCTGAAACAATACTGATAAGTGTTGGGAAGTAAACACTCTTTCTTGAAAATTTACCTGAATAAAGATGGAAACATGCGTCTCAACCTGTTCTCCACTGTTTACCGAAGTTTGTCCTAAATAGTTGATAGTTTTGTATAGTAACCTTTAACTGACCTCCTCCCCGCCCTAAAGGGCCAGGCTTGTCCTTCCTTTGTCATGGACAAGTTAAATGAAATGCTGTTCAAGCTAAAAGACAAAAAGGAATAGACGTTACAACTTGACTTCGTTTACTTCCCTTCCGACCTCGAGGACCTCTCCTTTACCCAATACCCTTATAGACCTAACTAACGTTGGGGCGCTGAACCTCAGCGTTCCACCAGTGTATTCCACCAGAACGTTGTCCACCTTGGTCCTCCCCTCTCCGAACAGGACAATTTCCCCATCTGAGAGCAGTAACACTGAACCCTCCCTCACATATATTGGAAGTTCGTCCCTTGTCTTCACCCAGCCTTGCATAACCTCTCCGGACCAGAAGTCAGCCCACCTTCCTGGCGGGAGATAAACGTATCTCTCCTCTGAAGGTGATATGTTGGGAGCGTAAAGTACGTGACTCCCGACCATATATTCATCCTCCACCTTGTAGCTGTCTTCGTCTTCTTGAAAATCATAAAATAGAGGTCTGATTATAGGGTGACCTGTACGATGCGCCTCCTCGGCCAAGGAGTAAATATAGGGAAGGAAACTGTATCTAGTTTCAAAGACCTTCCTAACCCTCTCCTTGTGGAAGGAAGGGAGGTAAATTGGCTCAGTATCCACTCCATCCTTGTTCTTATGAGTTCTAAAGAAAGGGAAGAACAACGCCAGTTGAAATTGCCTCACAAGTATCTCAGGCGAATTCTCTATCTCCGGGAACTCTCTTCCTTGAAATCCCCCTATGTCGATCCCGACGTAAGGTACTCCAGAGATTGAGATTCCCAATACCAACTGGAGTTGAAGCCTGAGCTGGTTCCAGGATGAGGTGTTGTCCCCTGTCCACACACCTGCATACCTTTGTATTCCCGCGAAACCTGATCTGCTCAGGATAAACGGCTTAGAGCTTACTTTGGTCATACCCTCGTAGGTTGCCATTGCCTCATAGTAGGGATAAGCGTTTCTCAACTTGTCATGTTTCACCTTCTTTCCCTTAAAGGTGTGAACTACATCGTGTGGGAAGACGTAATGGAAAGGGCTCTCCTTAAAGCAGTCCTTAATCTCCCTCAACGCAAACAACTTGGTGAAGTCCGTGGGCTCATTCATGTCCAACCATATTCCGTCTATGCCCTGAGACGTCCACTTTGCTATCAAATTCTCCCACCATTTCCTAGCCTTCTCCTGAAAGAAGTCTGGGTAGACACAGTTCCCTGCCCAGAGCTTGCCCACGAAGAGGTCTTCCCTCTCGGTCTCGCAGAAGACGCCCTCCTGCAGCCCTGATAGGAACACGTCGTATCCCTGGTCCGCCCTCACGCTGTGGTCCACTATGGTGATTACCTTGACATCCCTCAAGTGAAGTTCCTCTATCAACTTATTGGGATTGGGGAACCTCTCTGGGTGCCAAGTGAATAGTTTGAAGTTATCCATGAAGTCGATATCCAGGAAAACCCCTGTTACCTTGAAACCGTCCTTGTTGAGGGCGTCTACCATCTCAATGATCCTTTCCTGTGGGAAGTAAGAGAACCGGGAGATCATGTAACCTAAGGCCCACTTTGGTGGTAAGTAAGGTAAGCCTGTCAGTTTTGAGTACCTCTCTAGGACATCTTTAATCTTAGGTCCTTGGAAGACGAAGAGCTCCAGCTCCCCCTCTGGCACTTCAACCTTTACTTTGTCATATTCGCTCTGCCCAACATCAATGACTAGTTTAGAGGCTGAGTTGAAGAAGTATCCCGTAGCCTCGCCACCATAAATTGTAATAAAAAATGGGATATTGAGGTACAGCGGGTCGCTGTACTTGTTGTAAGCTCCAGCATCAACGTTGTACATTACGTACTTTCTTCTCCTCCTGTCAAGCTCAAACGCCTTCTCTCCAAGACCTACCACGTGCTCCTTCAGGTGGAGGGGTTTAATTAAGGTAAGAGGGTTGCCTTCTTTAATACTTAAACCCAGGGACTCCAAGGGCATGGATGACCTGGTCCCTGAGAAAGGGAAATCCACAGGTGTCAGAGGTTGGTTTATTCTAATTCTGTATATACCCTGACTTTCCTCGATTTCTATCATGGAAGTATTGATGATAGGAAAGTTATAAGGTTCAGTGAAGTCCCCGAATCCAGGGTGATAGTGGCCGAAGATCAGGCCTTAGGTCTACCGCTGGACGAATAGAGTAGGGTGGGTTTTAAAGGCACCCACCAACTATGTAGTGGTGGGAGTGAAGGTGGTAAACCATAGATTAGTGAACCCTATAGGAACCCCGCCTTTTGGGGGAAGAGGTCAGAAAGTTAACTAGCCTCACATACCCCTATTCCTTTGGTGAGAGCTCCCACTAGGAATCAGGGATATGTATTAAGGAGGATGGACAGCCTGATTTTTATTTTCCCTTTTGGGTCTCCTTTCCCTCTCTCTTAGTAATAGTACCCCATTGAAAAATAGAAAGCTTTTACCTGACCCTAAAGGGAGAGGCTTGTCCTTCTTTTGTCAGGTTCCCTCTCTATTTTAACCTGTTGTCAACCGACATGGATCTACACCTAGAGGGAGGTCCAGTTCAAGGTATTCAGAGAATTTACCATCTCTCCGTATCTTCTTTAATTCTCCCATCTATAACTCTCCCCAACTCGCTAGCTCTCTTGCTAGCGCTTTCAACGGTCTCAATTAACGCAGCCTTAACCCCCTTCTCCTCCATTACCTTCAGTCCCCTAATCGTAGTACCTGCAGGAGTAATTACGTTATCCCTAACCTCAGCGGGGTGGCCCTTATGGGACCTCAAGTTCCTCGCCGTTCCCTCCAGCATGTCCAATACCGCTGAATACGCCAGTTCTCTTGGCATACCAGACGCTACTGCACCAAGAACTAAGCTATCAATTATCTCTGAAACGAAGGCTGGACCGCTTCCTATAAGCGCTGTCCAAACATCCATAAAATCTTCGTTTATCCAATAGGTTGATCCTAAGCCCTTAAAGAACGTCTCAACGAGCTCCTTCCCTCTACCATCTCCAGTCAAAGCCGTCGTGGACATCTTTACCGTGGCGTTAATGTTGGGCATAGCTCTGAACACCGACGCGCCTTCCATGATTCTTTTGAGCGTCTCTAGCCTAACCCCGGCCATAACTGAAACTACTACCTTATCCCTCCAGATGTTTCTCGTAGTCCCCCTCACTAAGTCAGGGAAATGCTGTGGCTTTACGCTTATGAGAATCAGGTCGGAAGTCGAAATGGCCTCCTGGTTATTGGATGTGGCTTTAGCTCCCAACTCCAATACTCTCCGCAAGGTTACGTCAGTCCTACCTGTGCCTATTACCTCGTATCCTCTGGATATTGCAGATGATATCAAGGAAGAACCAATGTTTCCTGAGCCCAAAATGGCGACCTTAACCATGATGTTCTCTCGGAAATTTTGGATTTATGTTTAAAAACTTGTGAGAGCGTCCTAGGAAACTCCACACTGGTGGTGAAGAACGGATCTGACCTCCTCCCCGCCCTGAAGGGCGAGGGTTGTCCTCACTTTGTCAACAAACACATCGGATCTCTTTGTCTCTCGAGATAACTGAGCAGTTAAACCTCAGTTTCCACTGTCGCGTCGTTAGGTTAGCAACCAGTTCTCAAGATGAGAAAAAGATTCAATTTCTTAATCTTTCAGATCTCCGCCCAGCCCAAAAGGGAAATGCCCGTCCTTCCTCGTAAAGAACCTCTTAGATCCTCAGCCTCTAGGATTTAAAATTCTAGCCTTTATATGGTGAAACTCGTGGTCTGACAACAGGAGTTCTCTTACAGCTGACACTCCCCTTTCCTTCAGACTCTCATCAAATTGAAGACTGGACTGAACGCCTTCACACAAGCTCCTCCTTACGTTGTCCCTCATTTCCCCCATCTCCTTCACTACCTCCTTGAGGGAGTAAGCCTCAATGCCCAAACTCTCCGACAAGAATCTAGCCTCCCTTAACACTTTCCTCAATTGGTGGAAGTCCGTCGCTTCCCTAGCCTGGAAAAAGGCGCTCAAAAGGTTCTGAGCCACTAGGTATCTTGATCCGTAAAGTTTGGGAAGACGGGTTAGGAAACCGGATAATCTCAAGGTCTTAGCGACGACTTTGTCCCTATCTATTTTAGGACATCCGTGGACATCCATGTCCCTCACCTTGCCTAAATCTTTCAGCAACCCCCTTGTAAGATCAATGAGCCCGTAGTCTCCATGCAGGGGGTAAAGAGCTTTAGCCACAACGTAGAACCTCCTTAGCTCAACCCTAGCGTCATGAACGCTCTCTTGGGAGAACCCAATGATCTCCAAGAAATTTCCCAAGTGCTCATTGGCGTAGTCCTCGGGCCTAATCAATTCTATCCCCAATAATTTTAACGATCTCACTCCTAACCACCTCGTAGTTCCTGGTGGTGTCCACCATGAAGGAATTAGTCATCAACGTCTTAAGGTGGTTCTGGAACTGCTCTAGATACTGTCTGTAGGACGAGAACAGCTCCTCATTGATACAGATATCTATCCCAGAACTTAAGGGGTCCAAGCTCCCTTTTTTACGCAATATCCTCCTGATAACTTCCTCAGGCGTCGAGGTTAAACCTATGCTAATATCTGCCTTAGGGAGGGAGCTCAGGACGTCCTTCATCCAATCTATCTCCAGCCCCCTAGTTAGTCCCCATGCAATGAGGGTAGAAGTGTACCCGTCCGCTAAGGCAAGGAAACCGGCCTTTATCATTGGTTTCACCAAATTCTCGACCTGATCCGCCAGGTCAGTAACGTAAGAGAGGAATAGAGTCCTCCTTTGGAAAACTATGTCCCTCTTCTTCTTGGCTAACGGTTCTCCCATGAGCTTCGATAAGCCCAGTCCGAACGTCACTACCCCATAGCCCTGTTCCTCTAGGTACATCCTCAACGCATTAGCGTGAAAGGTCCTACCGGACCCCTCTGAACCCTCGAGTGCTATGATCTTACCTTCCACAGCTCGCTCACCCTTTTCCTTATCTCAACCTGGATTTCCCTAGGGGATCTGTTCCCATCAATCATGACAAAGCCTTCCTCCATGGCAATCTTATCGTAGAGCTCCAATACTTTTCCCTGATATGTAAGGAAACCCTCCTCAGGGTCAAGTCCAGGGAAAACGTCAGCTCCAGCCTCCTGCGGCTTAATTCCACGCTTATTTTCCTTTATTCTCTCAAGGGCTATCTCAGGGGTGACCCTGATGAAGAAGGTGATGTCCGGCTTTATGGCGAAGGAGTAAAGCCTTTTGACCCAATTCAGATCCACACCCCTAACGGAGTCCCTAGCGTAAGCCGTGTAAACGTACCTATCAGATACAATGGTGAAACCGCTCCTATACATGGGGAGGATAAGCTTCTCGTATCTATCAGCGAAGTCAGTGGCGTGTATTAGGCTAAAGGTCAGTGGGGTAAGGAGGTTCTTCTTCTTAGCCTCCTTTATTACCTCATGTATCCAGTCCGAAGAGTTCCACTCTGTGAGATAAGTATCAACCTTTGTCTCCAACCAGTCCTTTAGGAGCTTAGCTTGACTGGATTTCCCTGAGCCGTCTATTCCCTCAAAGGCTATCACTTTCCCTGACATCAATAGACACCCAATGGAAACTTCTTCACTACAGTCTTCACGACCTTTGACATGGCCTCTATCTTTTCCAACTTAGAGTCCACCCCCAGCCTTTGAAGGTCCTTTTTCCTCACCTTAGAAGAAGCCCCCTTACACACAAGGGAAACGATGCCTAGGTCCCTCTTCTGAAATCCTGGGAAAAGGGAATAGGTCAGGTACCTATAACACGCATCAAAGGGGTCGTCCCAGCCTACTTCCATAAAAATGTGGGAGACGTAAGCGGAAATCCCTGCAATCTCAGATCCGGTCAGCTTCTCAGCCTCCAGCCTTATCTCTCTGGGAGGCCTCACATTCATGAAGTAAGCCATGGACTCTAACCATCCGTCCCTCATTTCTGCGACCGACTGTTCCTCACCCCTCATCACCTTACCCTCCCTCATCCCAAACTCCGAAACTAGAAGGGAAGGAGCATCAAATAGACTCATCAGTTCTTCAATGACAACGATGGCTGCCTTTACCGTGGGTGCCCTTTCCTTCCCTATCCCGGGGAGTGAGGAGATCTCCTGGAGGTTCATGGACCATAGGGTCTTGCTTATGCTCTTGACCTTCTCATGGGTCACTTTGTAGCCATGAACGTGGGAAAACTTCATACCATCCATCCTCATCAGCAATCTGCCTATGGATCTGACGTTACCGCCAGAGCCCACCATGTTTGGAACTACCCAGCTTGGTAAGGAGAAGAGGTAATTCCTCACTTCCTTTCTCATCCCATCCTCGGATCCAAAGGTCTTTGTAAGCTTCAGTGCCCCTAGTGGGAAGTGGAATATCTTCCCCAGAGACCTATTCTCCACGTAGATCACCTCTAGGGATCCTCCCCCTAGCTCAAAGACCACCCCATCAGTAAAGGGTAGGGAGTTTAGGGCCCCCAATGCTGCCAGCCTTCCCTCCTCCTCTCCTGGTACTATTTGAATTTCCCAGCCCAACGCCTTAGAGAGCCTCTTGGAGACTTCCTCCCCATTCCTAGCCAACCTGAACGCGCTTGTCCCTAACGGGTGGACAGTTTCCACACCCCTCCTCTCCAACACGGATCTGAACTTTATCATCACCCTCTCCGCTTCCTCTATTTTTTCCTGTCTGATCTCACCTCCTTCGTCAACGCCTTCCCCAAGCCTGGTAAACTCCTTCATGCTACCCAATGTCCTGAAGGTGTTCCTTTCACCCCTTTGGAATAGGGATAGACGAATGGAGTTGTACCCTAGGTCTATTACCGCGACCTCGTCCATCTAAATCAGCTTCATTACCTTTTGGGTTAGAAGTAGCTCAAGTCTAGTCTTCTTCTCCACTTGGTCTACCTCAACCACCGCCAATCCTCCTCTCTTGAGCTCTACCTCACTGTTGGTCAAAGTCTTCACTAACCTGGAGAGGGACGGCTCGTGACCGACAACGAGTACCGTACCCTGCCTCTCCTTAAGCTTCTCGGCCAGAGCCGTGGGGTCCATATTCGGGCTGAGCTCTTCAGTGACCTCAGGTCTAAGGTCTAGACCTAGCTCCTCTAGTATAACCTCGGCCGACTGCGCAGCTCTCAAAAGCGGACTAGTGATTACTTGTTCAACCTCGTATCCCATCTCCTCAATGAAGTTGGCTACTCTCCTCATTTGCTTTATTCCCTTCTTCACCAGTTTTCTGTTCTCGTCAGCTATTCCCTCTGTGTTGGGTTCGCTCTCACCATGTCTTACAATTAGAATTGTCGTCATGTGATATATTAGATAGGTAGATATATAAGATTTATCGGAAACCTGGGCTTGAATGTCTAGCCCTCATCTGTGGATCATGGGTTCGAACTTGTTAGGATTAGACCCGCGATCACACCAGGGCTAGGGAATTTCAATGAGGTTTCTCCACGCATGGGTTAGTCGTTCAAGATTAGCATCACGATTAGTTTCCTCTGAGGGAAATCGTGAGATGAACATCTGGCAAGAAATTTTAACGTCCTGAACAAAAGTAGAAGAACATGTTCATCTCTTCAATAACTAATGCTGTATCAAATAGCCTTTGCTGTCCACATGATAGGTTTAATAGGATGGGGAGGGTTAACTACGGGAGCTTATTACGTTCTCCAATGGGGCAAGTCTGACGACTCGAGGTTGCTCCTAGCGTATAGGAAATTAGTATATGTGGAGATCGCCTCCTTGGTCGCTATGACCGTTACAGGTCTCTTCATGTGGATGGAATTGGGATTCCCTTCTTGGGTGTATCCTGCATTTGCCATGGCCCCAGTCTTGGGGGTGGGAGAGCTCATCCACTGGAGGCTAACTTACGTTGGAGATTTAGCGATTTTCTTAAGGAGAATGAGGTACCTCTCTGCATTTTATACAGTTATAGCCCTTCTTCTGATTTACGACATGGTGTTCAAGCCTTGATTGAAGGGCTGCTGGTTTACAAAGTTGGGAAAAGATTCACCCTTCATGGGGGAGTAGAAGTCAGGTTAAAACGAATGACGTCTCTATAGTCAGCTCAACCTACTCAAGCCCCCTTAGGTTATAGATGTAGTCTAATAACAACGGACTGACCGCCTCCCCGACTTGAAGGCTAGGTTTGTCCTTCCTTTATCACTATAATGACGAAGACCCAAATTAAACTATTTTGAATAGATTTATTTAGGAATATAGTGCATTTCATGACATGAACAAAACTTTCCAAGGGGTAAATGTAGACCTCCAGTATTTAGGTCAACAGTTGTATCAATGGTTTATATCTAAAGGTTATCAGGCGCAGTACTTTCCGTCGGGTAACCAGGTTGTGGTTCAAGCTAAGAAGACGGGTTTCCTGAGACACTTATTTGCGGCTGATAGAGCTTTCACCGTAAAAATAACTCAGTTTCCTGGGTACTTGGACGTAAACACGGGAATGGCGAACTGGATCAAGGCTGAGGGCGCAATAGACGCGGTCATAGGAGATCTAATCTTAGGACCGGTTGGTCTCGCGATTGAAGGTGCTGAAAGCCTGTGGAACCTTGAAATAGAGAGAGACATTATGAAGGAGATTGAAAGAATTTTGAGTATGGGTCAGTACCCTCAGTCGAATCCAAACCAGTACCAGTACCCTCAGTCGAATCCAAACCAGTACCAGTACCCTCAGTCGAATCCAAACCAGTACCAGTACCCTCAGTCGAATCCAAACCAGTACCAGTACCCTCAGTCGAATCCAAACCAGTACCAGTACCCTCAGTCGAATCCAAACCAGTACCAGTACCCTCAGTCGAATCCAAACCAGTACCAGTACCCTCAGTCGAATCCAAACCAGTACCAGTACCCTCAGTCGAATCCAAACCAGCAAAAGACATGCAATAACTGTGGGTACTCTAACCCAAGTAACGCTAGGTTCTGCATGGGCTGTGGGTCACCTCTGAACTAATTAACTAATTAATTTTATAATTTTTCTTATAACCAGTTCAATTCAAATAGTTTTTTAGCATTTTGGTAGAAGACCTTCTCCTTTTCTTTCGGTAGGGTTTCCTCCACAATTCTGGCGAACAGGGCTGGCCTAGAGATTGGGAATGGATGATCAGTCCCGTACAACATTTTATCTACTCCAAACCTCCTATATAATAGTTCCAACTCCATCTTATGGTACACTACGACATCAAAGAACACGTTATTCAATTCCTCGCTGAGTTTAAACTTTGATCTCCCCGTCTCATATAGCATGTCAAACCTACCGAGCTGATATGGTAGATATCCTCCTCCATGGGGCACTATAAGCTTAAGGTTAAACTCCCTCAATATACCCCTTATACCTAGTTTAGCCAGAACGAATGTAGTTTCAAAAGGATAACTTACAGTGGAGCTCATGGCCCCCTCGTCTAGGCCTAAGATTAAGGTCCCTGGATGAAGGAATACGGGTTTCCCTAGATTTGCCAGCTTTCTTAACAAGGGTTCGAACCTGTCATCGGCTATGGTCTCCACGTTAAGACCTGTTCCCACTATGAACCCGTCCATCCCAAGATCCTTTATGGCTCTCTCTGCCTCTCCCATGGCCTCGTTCACGTCTGTCATAGGCAACGTGGCTAGGGTCCTGATCCTATCACTCGCCATCTTGGCAAGCTCGTCATTAACCTCCTTAACCAACCTCACCTCTTCCTCCTTGGGTAAGAAATAGGTCCATGGTGGAGGAATTGAGAGAAAGGGAATTACCTCACCCCCTAAACTCTTCAGGTCCTTTAATTTTTCGTCGAGATCCAGGAGAAATTTATTCACTGGATAGTTTCTACCCCAGACGGTTAGACCTGAAGGTTTCAAGTAGCCGCGCTTGCTCATGAAATCTATGTAGCTTTTGGTTAAAATGTGTGAGTGAACGTCTAGGATTAGACCCCTTTCCATGCGGGAATGTTTGAAGTTGATACTTTAATTATTTCTGACCTCCTCCCCGCCCTGCGAGGCTTGTCCTTCCTTTGTCAGTTACGCATAAGGGATGACGCCTCTATGAAATTTATAATTAACCAGAGTCTCCATAATTTGGGATTTCAAATACATGGTCACAGCTTTAAGATGCCCCAAAGATTTGGTGCATTTTCTTCTAGAGTATGTTTAGTCAACAAGTTGCCTTAAACCCCTCGTCCCTTCAGAGGACAATTCTTTCACTACTCTAGGTTGAACCTTACGGATAGGTTTTAATCAAAACAGACAAAAATTAGAGTAAATATTTTCTCTATATAGTCAGAGCTATCTCTTCCTCCACTCTAAGACAACTAGGGGTGGAAATAACAAGTCCGAAGAATTTCCCCATCCTTTTTGAGACACCTGAACCCCATAGACCATGGGGTCCATTGTGGTGTTGGGGTCAAAATGGTCGCAAACGCTAGCTGGATTATTTCCGTCAACCTTACAGATGTACATCGTAATTAGATTTGCCTGGGCATACACTTCTTTGTAAATAGGGCTGTTAGGGTCATGGAGTTGTAGTATGACGTAACTCCAGTTCCTCCCAGAGAGTAAACCAGGGTTTATGGGAGTCCCTACCTGGTAATAGTAACCTATGATAACAAATGGGATATTGAAGTTTGCATAGGTTTTCCACATCTGATAAACGGCCGAAGGAACGCTCTCCAACTGCTGATGTTGCCTATTTTGATACTCTATTGGGTAAAAAGTTACGTATTTGCTCGTGTACGTGGAATTTACGAAAGTAAAAGTGGGAGTGTTTGGGTACTCATCTGATGAACTGGAAAGCATGTACTCTAGGTTGGTGAAGTTCCCAAACCTCAAAAGAGCCAATATCAGGGCCCATCTCTCCGCCCCGCAGAAGGGGCACCATTCAGCCCCTACATATATAACTGCTGGCTTACCATTGACGGAGGAAAAATTATATTGAAGAGTGTTCAGATTGGACTGAGCGGTAACGTTGTACCCTTGGTCGCTCAGAGAGACCAACTGCTCATAGACATTGCCTGACACTTGAGCTCCTATTAAGGTCGATCCTGTCGTATTATTTAGAAAAGAAACAAGGATACCAATTACTAATAATACTATAATTAGTAGAAATCCTACTTTTACTAGGTTATTCATAGTGTGTCAACTATCATAATAAAGATAATAGGTTACGTTAAAATTCTTTTAACTATTATAGGAGATCTATGACCTATAGTAATTAGAAGTTTTCTAATATTTGTTTTAATCAAACTTTTCGATCTTATCTTAGCGTGAAATGAAATGAAAAAGAAGAATAGGTCAAAGGGCGTATCAAACTTAATATTCGCAGGTGTAACTATTCTTTTAATTGTTATAGCTGCAGTCGGCTTCGCCCTATACCTGACCAAACCTACCACAACCACAGTCGTTAGTAATACCACAACAACTCCTCCTCCACCTCAAATAATCAATAAAACAATAGTAGTAAATAGGACAGTAACAGTAGTCAGACCTGTTACAGTCAACTCCAGCGGAGCTTTCTATAACGGGAATGTAATATCATTCCTGTACACCTCCCAGTTCATGTGCACGCCGAGCGCTACTCAGTTCTTCCCTAACGCGGTGAACCAAAGCAATGTTGCTATGGGATGCGAAGTCGGGGCTAGTAACATGTCTGCATTCCCCAAGAACGCAGCTCCAGTGTTCGTATTAGTACCTGCCTTTGCGGGACTTTCGATCTTCGGGGTCACCAAACTTGGAGCAACTGCACAAGGGTTCCCAACATTTACCTACAATAACACGACGTACACCATATTGACCCAATGTGGTGCCGCGTTGACCCAAACCGCTTGCCCAGATCACATGAGCCTTATATACTCGCCAGCTTTCACTGCAGTGGAACAACACCTTGGAATACAGAACGGAGTCTTCGGACTACCTGAAGGAGTTTTGCCCACTCCAGCCCACAGTCACCTAGTAACCTTCACCACCAATCAGTCAATACCTTGGTATATAGTGGTAGTGTTAGTGTTCGATCCCAACATATTCCCCAACCCCATAACAGGGCAGTGCCAGGCCATAGTTCCATCGAACCTGACTGATCCTACAGCCAACTGTCTCAACAACATCCAAGCTCTAGAGAACGCCATGACTACCCAATCCAGCTCGGTGGTGTTAGCAAACGGTAACAATCCGATATGGCAGACCCTCGGAAAGCCTGGAGTCCAGGTGGTAGTTCCAGGTATTACCTCACCTTCTCAGTTACTCACCTCTGCGAACTCCAACATGCTGCTATACTTCAGCGACCCCAACGTCTATCCATATCCGATTTAAATGAGATGGGGAAGAAATGGATAAGAAGTCAAATTTTTTAAGATTTATTCAAGACAAATTATTCTTGATACTTAGATATTACAACTTTGAACTAATCTTTGTAGAACTTATGTTGATCCTTCAGCCTCTATTGGCAGATTTGATCTCCACAATAACCATAGGGTTGGGCTTTCAGAGAGTTTATTATAGCAGAAATAACCCATCAACGAACCCGGTTTACTTACTGCAATATCTCATTTTTACTACCCTTTCCTTCTCTGTTTACCTTTTATGCGAGACCCTTGGACTGCCAGTTTACGTAATCCTATCTGTGGGAGTGATCTCCTTAGTTTTCAGGAGGCTCTACACAACAAGGAAAACAAGCTATCTAAATAACCGAAGATTGGCTTTCCTCCTCCTATTCACAGCCTTCACATCTTCTTGGGTAGAAAGCGCAACTATCTTAGGTCCTGCATCGGTATTTGTAGGACTGAGTTTAACAAACTTTGAAGTTACACTCTCTAACCTTGTGTTGACCTTTGCTAGCGTAACAGCAAGTCCATGGTTTATGATAAATATGGGAATTTGGTTAGGAGTTCTTGGTATTTTTAGAATATTGGAGTTAAGAAGTAGGGAGAACGTACTGAGGTTCGCACTAATGATGCTCTCTTACACGTTTTACAGCATCTGGTTACCCACTTTCTCCCCAATTTCCGGTGAAGTACAGTACATCCCGTATATGTGGTTTAACGGTATTGGAACGTACGGACCCGTTGAACCTTCCTATCTACTAACAGGTATTATTGGTACTTATGCGGTAACTGCGGTTCTTTCCTTTCTCTTCGGTGGTAGGCAGATATGTTCAGTGACCTGTGCGGCTCCTTATATGTTGCAAGGCACCTTCATGGATTCCATGAAGAAATACAACAGAAGCTCAAAACTA
The DNA here is from genome assembly GCF_013343295.1 of Metallosphaera tengchongensis. Classification (NCBI taxonomy): domain Archaea; kingdom Thermoproteati; phylum Thermoproteota; class Thermoprotei; order Sulfolobales; family Sulfolobaceae; genus Metallosphaera; species Metallosphaera tengchongensis. The sequence continues at coordinate 49,346 of NZ_CP049074.1, forward strand.
GGAAGGAAAACGCTAACGTCAAAGATTAAAAGGTGGTACAAAGTTGTCATGTTGTTGACTTGGTTATCTCTAATATCATTCTCTGCGCTCTCCTTTCTTAACTACGAAAAAGTAATCTCGTTCTCCATTCTAGGCCAGGACCCGACAATGCTGTATGTTACCCTTTACTTCAACCTCATTTGGTACGTCCAGTTTATACTAATGCCCTTTCTGGGTAACTACTCCTGTGTAAACACTGGGATTTGCGCCTGGGGAAGTTTCAATCAGGTGATGGGGTACTTAGGCTTCTTTAAATTAAGGGTTAAAGACCCAAATAAATGTCTTAACTGTAAGACTGTGGACTGCGCTTTAGCGTGCCCTGTAGGTCTTACGGACATGAGATCCTCCTTTATAAAGAGAGGAGAGTTTAAGTCCTTGAGGTGCGTAGGTTCTGGAGACTGCGTTGAGGAGTGTCCTCATCATAATATAGAGTTTTATGACATTAGAAGTTACCTCCGTGAGAGGATAAGCTATAGAAGAGGAGTTAAGGGGGATTTACATTCCGGTGTATGACCTCAATAAATATCTACTATTTACGTTTAACGTGACTAATTTATGAAAATTGATAAGTAGAGGACTTTAGTTAATCCGACTTTTTCTTGCCCCAAAGGGAGTGACTTCGCCGATTTCAACCCTTGTCTTCTCCCATCCCTAAGGAGATAGGCATATCCTGGCCTTTTAAACATGTCCATGATTATCTAGATCTAAAGTGCAGACGGTTTCCCATCAAAAGTATCCTCTGATTAACATTTAGGGTCTAATTCTTAAGACCTGAAAGGAGACAAAGGGCCTTAACGTAAGGACTGAGATAACATGACGCTCAGAACTCTCTTTTTGAAGAGAACAAGTATTTTATTGACAAAAAATGTCCTAATCCAGCTAGATTTGCTATCTTTCTTTATATGAAAACTAAATCAAAATAAAAAATTTATACATAAGATAAATAGTTTTTAAATTTATTCCCATTTCCTCGTTCATCTTTTAAGTAAAAGATGTTCTTAGTGTACACTTTTCAGGAATGTTATGTAATAATCAGTTATACTTAAAAATTTTAATTTATATTGGTCAGGAAAACATTGAGAATAGAAGTTTATTAGCTAGATCTTCTATATTATCATTTTGAAGGCTAAATGGATCTGAAATCCCTCAACAGGGCGGTTTTAATATCTTCTTCAGTTCTATATTCAGTGAACGTAATTTTATCCATATCACTATTCTCCATTCTCCTCATTAAACAGCTTCCCATAGCTAACCCTGACATCAAGGCAATACTTACTGCTGTCCCCCTAATCTCAGGTGTTTTCAACGCGCTTATCTTGGGCATGATAAGTATGAGCCTAAAATATGCGGAATATTACGGACTGATTAAGAGCATTTTAGCGTTAATAATATACTCTGCTTATTGGATAGCTTTCTCTCCACCTTTAGACATCTTGATCTTCATAATCTCCATCATGGCCCTCTGCGTGATGCAGATAGGAGTACTCTACCTTTACGCAAGGATTCAGAAGGAGATGTTCGGTTAATGTTAGTGAAGGTGAAGAGGAGGGGAGAGTTATTCTACCCCTCTCAAATTAAAGGAAAATTGGCATTTGAAAAAAACATAATTCTTTTGTTTAAGACCCAGGGAAATACGCTTTATGTGGACTATGTGGATTCCAAGTCAAACTTAGGCTCATATGAGCCTCCCCTATTTCTTTCAGGAAAGATGTACTTCCTGGAAATTATTCATATACCTGAAGAATATGATAAGTACATCAGCTGTATAGCAAAACAGATTCAGGACTCTGTATCCCCGCTGTACAAGAACAAGAAGTTGGAGTGCAAGGACGACCTAACGGTGTTGATAGAATGAACCTAGACGAGATATTCTCGTGCGCCTTTGTAAAGACTACAAAAGCGGGAGATATTTTGGTTATAGTGGACGGAATTAAGGTTATCTTTAGTGTTAACGTAAAATTTTCAATTGTTTCTGATATTGAGCTAAAATCCACCAACTACAAGCTGGTGTGCAACATTTCCTTTGACACTAGGTATGGAAAAGTTATCTCCACGACTTGCACGGGGTTTAAGGCCGATAAGGTGAGGGATTACCTACAGGAATGCTTTAGGGAAAGAGGAGTCCTTTACTCTCCACGTTAATAGGCCCTAAAAAGTTAGGTGTAGGATATTTAAACGTCTTAGTCTATTTATTATGATAAATCTTGACTATTAAAGTTAAGAGGGTTTACGAGAGCCCGTCCCCAGATGACGGTATAAGGATACTTGTGGACAGGTTATGGCCGAGGGGACTCAGTAAAGAGAAGGCGAATGTTGATATCTGGCTTAAGGAAATTGCACCGTCGGACGAGCTTAGGAGGTTTTTCTCCCACGATCCGAATAAATGGGAGGAGTTTAAGGCCAAATACTTTGGCGAACTGAAGACTAATCCTGCCTTGAAAGAGTTAATTGACGTTGTGAAGAAGGAGAAAATGGTCACTTTGCTTTTCTCAGCCAGGGACGAGAAGAGGAATAACGCAGTTGCATTAAAGCAGTACCTGGAGTTCATAATACCTGAGAATTAGCCTGGACCACCTTACTGATTAGGTTAAGGGATTAAAAGGAACGTGTCGTATTGAACTTATGCCCGAGAAGATTGAGGCAATAGAGCCATGGGGAGTTAACATCCCGTTCATCTTAGTGGGTCTTCTTTACTGGTTTCTAGGAGGAGTTTCCCTTAACTTAAGCCAAGGATATCATCCATATTTCATGATGATAGGGAGCTACTCCCTCTACTTCGGTATGATCATGAGGCTGTTCTTCCCTGCCAAGAAGTACCTACCCCTCCAGGTCATGGCCTTGTTCTTACTTGGCCTGCCAATGTACCCCTCTCAAGCTTTGGCCTCCCTGGCTCTGCTCGCTGTGGAGATATGGGGTATCAGGGATGTGAGATCTTATGGTGGGAGGTTCCCCGTGAACGCTTTAGTCCTGTCTTCTCCTGCGGCGTCCATAGTATCGTGGTTGTTATATCCCATCTACGGTTACTGGCTACTAGTAGTTTCCCTTCTTCTTTACCTTTTGGGGGTAAACATGGGTGTATTTTCAGCTAATTTGGGGGTGAAGGCTAAGTTTGGCGTTGAGCAGACCCCAATCTTCGTGCTAGTCCTCTTAACCCTGCTATCCCATAAGTTATTACCCGTAGTAGTTTTAGGCTATCTCCTCTGGCTCCTCTGGAAGACTAAGAAGATGAAATTCAACTTGTCCTCCGTCTCGACTATTTTAGCCTCATTGGTAGTGACCTCTTTGTCACCCCTTTTAGGGGAGACGGTTCACTCATTTGCCTTAGGGGTAATGGCACCGTACTTCTTCGGGTGTATAGTGTACTCCACCTCCAGGTATAACTACCAAAAGGTAACGCCCATACCCCTTATAACTGGGGCGTCTTACTTTTTACGCTTCGTCAACCTGGAGGCCTCCGCTGCATTATTTGGTTTAACTGTTTTATACTTTCTATATCTATTCAAGGATAACCTAACCTTCACATCAGTAAGGCTAGGAATGTCATCAAGGTACCTTAAAGGGGAACCCTCCGCGAGAGAAGTTCCCTAGTAAACCTAGACAATACTGACCTCCTCACAACCTTAGAGAACTAGGTTAGTTGTTCTTTTATCATTCAGGCGTCGCTTATCATAAATTTAAACTAGAACTAAATTGTATTCAAAAAAGTAAGCTTTAGAAGAGTTTAATTATTGATTAGTTAACTAATACTTAAATACTTAAGTTTCCATATATCTAAGGTATGCCCAGCTGGAGTGTGGTGTTAACCTCAGATAGGGGGTCCTTCACCAGGTTTGGTCCATCCAGTGTAATGGGGTATGTAGCGTGCATGCCGTCAAGGTTAGTCCCCAGGGTTTTCATGGATACCCTTTTCACCCCGCCTATAAAGGAGGTTGACCAAAGGGGAGGAGCACTTTACGCTCCTTACGCCTTAAGAAAGGTGGAATCAACCTTGATAACCCACGGGATCAAGGACGTCATTGTAGTCCAACCGGAGAGGCTTAGAAAGGTTGTCTCCAATACTACAAAGGTAGTAGGAATTTCAGTCCACGACCCTTACGGTCTTGATCCAGTCACCTACAAACTGTCCCTGCTTTTTGGGGGAGGGAAATCGTGGCTTGAGGTCTTCTTTGAGGAGCTGGGAGATGAAATTTCTGAGCTCAAAAAACAGTACAGTTTCAAGGTGATCGCTGGAGGACCTGGAGCATGGGAGCTAACTAAGAGAAGGCCGGTCTGGTTAGATGTCTTGGTCATGGGAGAGAGCGAGGTTGTTCTCCCCCAAATAGTGGGTTCCATCATGAAGGGAGAGAACCCCCCACCAATTGTAAAGGGAAGAGACCCTAAGATTGAGGAAATTCCGCCCGTCATAGGAGCTACAAGGTGGGGTGAAGTTCAGATCACCAGGGGTTGCCCAAGGGGGTGTAGCTTTTGTTCCATAACTCCAGAAACTTTCAGATCCATACCGTTGGATGTAATTACGGAGGAGGTAAAAGTGAACTTAAGTGCTGGAATAAGAGACGTGGACCTCATTACAGATGACGTTTTGCTTTATGGTTCAACAAAATTAAGGGTTAATCATGAGGCCATGGTAAAGCTATTTACAGAGGTTAAGAAAACGGGTGCCAAAGGTATATTTTGGCCACACGTGTCAGCCCCAGCTGTCAGGTCTAGCCCTAAGACCTTGAGGGCAATGGCGGAGATAGCTGAGTACAACTTCGACCGCTCTGTTATGCCCGTTGTTGGTATGGAGAGTGGGAGTATAAAGATCTTGAAAAAGTACATGCCAGCGAAGGCTTTCCCCTGGTCCGTAGAGGAGTGGACTGACGTTATCCTTGATGCGACCGCCATCATGAACGAGAACTATATCTACCCGTGCTACACCATGACCATCGGTTATAGGGAAGAAACTGACGATGACGTTCAACAGAGTATTGACCTAGTGCAGAAGGTCATAGACCACGATTTTACTGCCTGGGTCTTTCCCCTCCCCGTTATACCCATGAGTGTAACGAGGGTGAAGGATAACCCATTTCCCGATTTGGAGAGGCTACCTTCGAAGTATTGGGACCTTCTCTACATCTCATGGAACTACAATATGAAGGTGACCCGGAAGCTTGCGCCTAGGTTAGCCGGGAAGGGAATGACCGGGAGGTTAGTGAGGTTAATGATAGATAGAGTTTTCTCTTCAATAGAGTGGTTCTTTAGGGAACTGAAGGACAGTAATGGGAGGAAGTCCATAGAGTTCTCTAGTATCAATCTAAATAACAGCCTTGGAACCATAAGGTCAATAGTAGAGCTAGGTAAGCTAAGCTTTAGGAAAAGTTAAATTTTTTAATATCAGCTATTAAAGGTTGTATGAGTCTGGTAAAATACACAAGTTTTGATGGGAAAGAAGTGGAAGCTTATCTGGTAAGAGGAGGGGGGAAAGCAGGGATTATAGTGGTCTCAGAGATTTGGGGGCTTACGGACTACATTAGGAAGGTCGCAGAGAGGCTAGCTGGTCTCGGCTATACTGCAGTAGCTCCAAATCTCTACTCCAGGAGCTCTGACATATTCAGTCAAGAGAACATATCCTCTGTGATGAGGAGGTTTTTCACACTACCCCCAGAGAAGAGGAACGATCCTGATACCGTGTCTAAGATCCTAAGCAGTCTCGGAGAGAAGGAGAGAGCCATATACAGAGAGCTAGTTGAGGAGAGGGTAGCCACTGAGGACAGGATGATCAAAGACCTTGAATACGCTTACGAGTACCTCAGATCCCTTGGACTGAACAAGATGGGGGTCATTGGTTTCTGTATGGGTGGGGGTCTGTCTTTCCAGCTGTCCACACAAAAGCCAATGGATGCCACTGTGGTCTATTACGGAAGGAACCCGAGAGACCTGGAAGACATTTCAAAGCTTAAGGGACCTGTTCTTGCCCACTATGCTGGCGAGGATTCAGCTATTAACCAGGGGATCCCGGACATGGTAAGGGCAATGGTTAAGTACAAGAAGGAGCTTGAAATGAAGATCTACCCTGGAACCTACCACGCCTTTGCCACCGAGGGTGGTCAAGTCTACAATGAGAGGGCTGCTAAGGACGCGTGGGAGAGAACCGTGAAGTTCTTCAACGTCAACTTAGGATAGTGAGGTGTGGTGAGTTGAAGGAGAGCCAAGAGAAGGGGAAGATAATAGAAGACTGCTTTATGACGTGGGTAAGAATCCTAGAGATGACGGAGGGAGAGAAGAAGGAAAAGGAGGAGAGATCTAGCTGACTTCCTCCCAGCTCAAAAGGACTAGGCTTTTGTCAACTGTAAAAGATTTTCAAGAGAATATTTTGGAAAGACCTTCTCCGACCTTTTTTGTCATCGTTTAAAACTCACGACTTTCATAGCTGCTTCTTCTCATTACGACAAAAAGTTTGAAAATCCGTTCCTCAAGTAGTAGAGGGTCTTTACCATCTCAGCGTGACTCCACACTAACGGGCACACTGATGAATACCTACCCGAGGATGTAATCTGCTCCGGTATCAGTCCCGTCCACAAGGAATTCTTTCTCACCCAGTCAACGTAACCCATCGCCCTATCCTTGTCCCCCTCAGCTATCAACTCCTGGGCCACCCAAAGGGTAGTTATGAACCAAGGGTTCGGATCCTTCCCTTCCCTCATATACATATCTCCCTCATATCTACATATACCACCGTTAACCTTGAGTTTCCTTTCAACAGTTCCTCTGTTGACCTTGATCCTAGGGTCACCTAAGGGGTATGCGAGCAGTGAGCCTAAAACAGTGCTGGAGTCCACAGTGGGATCCACCTTTCCTTCAGTTCTACTCCGAGCGAAGTGGTCGCTCACCCACATTTCGTCCATGTTTTTCCTGATCTGCTCCGCCACAGAGGTGTACTTAACAGCTAAGTTGTCCTCACCGAAGAAAGAGGAGAACTTAGACGCTGAAATTAGACCAGCGTAAACTGCTGCAGCTGTGAAGAAGTGAACCCCGAATCTCTCCTCCCACAGGTCATAGGAAGGTAAAATTTCCCCTTCATCGTCGATATAGCTACAAAGGAAGTCGGCAGCAGCCTTGATACCGGGTCTATACAAGTCCTTTATGAAGTCCACGTTCCTGAAAGTTTTGAAGTGAACCCAGAGGGCGTAAATCATGAGGGCAGTCTCGTCCTCCTGGATGGGGAGATACTTTTCAGTCCAAGGATGCCACGTACTTCCCCAATGGCCATCCACAGTATACTTCTGGAACAGGAATCCATTATATAAGAGCGGTCTGGAGAACTGGAAAAGCCTCCTACCCTCCTCCTCGAAACCAAGGAGAGTGAAGGCTATGGAAGCCATGGAGGCGTCCCTATGCCAGACGTAATTATAGCTATCTCTGTTGAACCTCATTATATCAGTGTCCAAGGAAGCTGGGAGGGCTCCGTTTTCCTGCCAATGGGCAGCTATGACCAGGGCGTCCCTCCTAGATTCACCCGTGCTCTGAGACCAAGCTCTCCAATACTTGTCTGTTCTGTCCAGGATCGTTTCAGCTCCCCTCTCTAGGACGTAGCGGTTGAGAGAGACCACGTCCTTGTAGCTCCTCCCTGCAACGAGCCAGCAAGTTATGGACCCCGACACCTGATAGGACACTGCGGAATCTACAGCCCCCTGAGCGATTGGGTTGCCGGAGAGCTCCCCGTCCTCGCAGTCTTTCCAAGTACCTATTAAGGACCCTGTCTCCTTGTAACCTGTAGCGTATTGAAAGGGAGTCACTCCGCATGAAAACAAGAACCACTTATCCCGTTTGTAATGAACCATACCAAGAGTGGATGGATCGTAGAGAGCAGTATCACCATACTCGGTACCGTTAATATGGAAATCCCAGGTGAAGAACACCCTACCATTGGCCTTCACTCTCCTGACTAGTATAGGATAGGCCATGTCGACTGCGTCTTCCACGACAATATTGTTGGCTGATGCGATTGAAACGAGAGTATCATCCTTATACTTGACCACGGGGTTCATGTCATGAAGCCAATTGAAACCTGAGGAAAACAGCCCAATTCTACCTGCGTGGAGGTGGTTGTCCACCGACAAGGGAAAATAGAGTTCCCTCATCATGTACTTACCGTCAAGTAGAGCTGTCAATTTACCGTTACCTAGGATAATGCTTCTTGTCATATAGGAATTACGCGTATCTCAATAATAATGCTAATTTCAGTTGAGTATATGGTATTAACTCCCCGGTTAAACGCCCGTCCCTCATAGTTGACGAAAGCCTCGCCTTTAGGGTTGGGAGGGAGTTAGATAAAAATGATAGATCTTTATTAAAATTTTTATTAGTTTATTTAAACTTTTATCATAATTCTTCCATCCCTATCTCCTGACATTAGGGCCTTTAATGCCTCAGCAGCTTCCTCGAGTGGGTACTTCTTATAAACCTTTACCTTACAGTCCTTGCAGAGCTCAGCTAGCTCAGCGATCTCAGCCCTAGTGCCTCCTGTTGTACCGACTATCTGAGAGTGAAGACTGTACACCTTCGAGAGATCCAGTTTGACCTCACCTCCAGTCAAAGTACCGAAAAGTACCAACTTACCTCTAGGCCCCAAAACGTTCATGGAAATGTCCCACACAGATGCTCCCACGGAGTTAATTACTATATCTGCCATCTTACCGTTGGTCATCTGTCTCACGGTGTCCACAACTTTAGAAGATTCCACTACCGCATCAGCTCCGAAGTCCTTGACCCACGACTTCCTGCTCACCGCAATTACCTTAGAACCCATTTTCTTAGCCAACTGCACAGCGAACATCCCCGTGTTCCCTGAAGCTCCGAACACAACTACGGTCTTCCCTAAGGATGCCCCTGCCTCCTTCAAGGCGTGATAGGAAGTTAACCCTGCTACGGGAAGGCTAGCAGCAAGCGAAGGCTCAAGGTCAACCTTCACCACGTTCTTCTCCGGAACTATCATCTTCTCCGCCCAACCTCCCTGCGTTATCAGGCTCATGATTCCTCCATTTCTGCAGAGCTCTTCGTTACCCCTAAGGCACATGTCGCAGTTCCCATCAAAAACTCTGTTGTAAACTACGACTTTATCCCCTGGTTTGACAGACTTAACGTGTTCCCCTACCTTCACTACTTCTCCGTAAATTTCAGCACCGGGAATGTGGGGCATGGGCTGAACCGGGATAAAGGACACCACAAAATAGTCAATTGGGTTTACACCGGACTCTATGACCCTTAAAACCACGTCGTGGTGACCCGGCTCAGGGTCTTTTACTTCACTTATCTTGAGATTTTCTAAACCAGATTTCTCAAATATAACTGCTTTCATTAGTAAAGTATAAACTAAACTTCCTTTTAAAATTATCTCATATGAGGAATGAAGGTTGGAGAGATTTTAACGACAAGTTCAACAAATAGTAGGCACAAGGTGAGGACCATGGAGCAAAGAGACAAAACCGGGTCTAAAAAGGAGTCCAAGAAAATGAGATAGTCGAAATAACCCCTAACTTTTAGGAGAGGTACATTAGAGGATCCTTGAACTTGTTCCTTCTCACGGTATCGTAATACTCAGGGTACTCAAGTCTTACGAAATCCTCAGGGAGCTTTGCCAGATCATATTCCTGGTTTCTTGATCTTCTTTGCAGTTTTATCATACTTACCATCTAACTTATATTATACTAGAACGGTTAAAAGATTATCCCGTGGTGTATAAGTATACTTTTACCTAAAGTCGAGAGTACGGAATACTAGAAGGAAATTAAGAATTTTTAATTGATTGTCCACGAACCAAATAAGAAACTAAGTTAGGACGGGACTTTTTTGAATGGTCTCCCTAACTGCCAGAATGATTGAGACCTTTCTACCGTCAAGGGGACATTCTGACCTACTCCCCGCCCTAAAGAGTAAGGCTTGTCCTCACTTCCTCAAAGGGAGTTCAGCGTAGCTCCACCTATGAAAGGAGGTAGTCCTCAAGATTATAAGTTATGACTCCCTGTAGAGTTGACCAGTGTAAAACCAACTCTTCCCTAAAAAGTGCCCTTGAATAGACCTTCTCCTCCTTCAGTAATGAAATGTTTTATGTGTGTTGAGTCTTAAACGGAAGTAATGTTTTCCATGAACTCGTCCATTTTCTTCAATATTTCATTGTTTAAACCGTATTCTTGGGCAACATGGCTCGGCTTTCTGTACCCTATCTGAACTCTTCCAGACGACTCCCATATGACCAACCTCAAAGGTAACTCATATGAGATCTCCCTCTTTTCACGCATCAGTATAGTCCCCACCCTCGGGTTTCCAAATATGAGTACTTTAGTTGGCTCTAACTCCATTCCCACCTCCTTAGCGTTCTTAGAGTGATCTATTTCGGCAAAAATTACTGAACCGGCTTTGACTATCCTTTCCTTTACCCTTTGGACGCAGGAATCAAATGAGTCCTTACACTCCTTTATTATCATACTGTGTCCACAGGATATAATTTAATTAAGCTTTTTCCCGAATTTCTAGTAAAATAGCGTATAACTAGAGCTATTTTGAAATTTGAGTTAATATTTATTATGAATATGAAAACTTAAGTGGAACAGGCTCAGCCTAAATCAAGTTCATGACCCGCTAACCCTTGCAACCAAGTTAAAGCTCACGACGTTTTAGCTCCTCAGAACCTCCACTAAATTGTATAGAAATCCACCCATCTGATAGATCCATAGGACAAGGGTGATGAAAAAGAAAATGTGAGATATCAGTAGAATTCCTGGTATCCTAGAGACTTTAGCTAGAAAGTAGGTTCCGACTCCATACACTGCTACTGGAAAAACTGCACTCCAGAACTGGAAGTCATACCTAAGGAGACTGACCCGCCTGACCAGGTGCTTCCAAAGGAAAGCTAGGAAAAGTATTGGGATCCACCAAGTCCCATAAGACCATATAAGGAGGGAAGTCCCAAGGAGTACCCCAGTCAAAGACCCGAGGGAGTTCCCGAAGTTCAAGAGTAGGAGGGAAGATGAGAGGGAAGCCAATGCAGGGAAACCTCCGTTAATCCAGAGGCTCGGTATCAAGTCCTCCTCCGTTACCTTATGGAGGAAGAGCCTAACGCCCAGGAGGAAAGTAAAGAGGAAATAGACCGCCCAGCCCATAAAGTATGAGATCAGAGAGACGTAAACCAGGGAGTCGTTAAACTTGCCCAAATCGGCGCTGAGCACGGAAACTGTCATGGTCGAAACAGGGATGAGTAACCAGTTAGCGCTTACGTTTCCCTCCCCTATCAATAGGAGGAAAACAAGGGGATATTGGAGGATCACCCATGAAACGAAGCCAATAAACCATAGGACATAACCCAGGAATGGGTTGTGAAGGATTAACACAGCCTGATCCCCAAGGACATCAGTCCCAGCCACAAAAGTGAAAAAACCTGGTCCCCTGTCCGCACTCCTTAGATCAGCTTTCATGTTGGGCCAGAATTTTAGTATTCTAATGAAATTCATGACAACTAGTACCAAGTACACGAAGAAATTCAGAAAAGTGAAAATCAAGGGTAGATATCTTATTCCTAATAGATGCATAGCGATGACAGTGGTACCAGTAGCCATTACCATGCCGAAGTAAGATGGGGATAGTATAGAGACCTTGAGTTCAAGCTTATTCAACATGGTTTACTAAACATCCATCCTAAAATAAATCCTGTTAGGTTCACAATTTAACACGAAGTTAAGAAAAACTATTTTTGGATTTATGACGTAAACCCGGAGAAAGCTTAGAGAGTCCTGGATGTCAAGGTCGTACTATTAACCTCCCCGAGTACTACAAATACCTTTGGGGGAGGAATGGGGTACCCTTTAACTTCTTCCCAAGTCCCTTTTCAAGAGCTATGAACACGGCAGGTAATGCTCCAGTGGTACCAGCCTCACCTACTCCCCTAGCTTGGCTCAAGGTATGGGAAGGCGTGTTAAAGGTCTCCATGTATACTTTCCTCACAGCCTCTACCGCAGAGGGCACTCCGCTCTCAGCTATAGAACTGTAAACTGGGTTACCCGATTCGTCGTAAATAGCTCCCTCAAGTAAGACTTGAGACGAACCCTGCAGGACTCCACCTATTATCTGCCCCTCTACCTCAGAGGGTATTATTGCCCTACCTACGTCATCTATTGCCCAATACTCCAACACCCTTGCCATGCCAGTCTCCTTATCTACATCCAGGACTGCCATGTGCACTCCAGGTGTGTACAGGTCTGAGGTCTTTGAAAACACTTCCGCCTCTGTAACCTCTTGGGAATTTATTGCCTCCTCCACTGTCATACCCTTACTTTTAATTTTCTCCAAGACCGCCAATGTAGCTTCAATGACTGCAGATCCTCCGGCTGCAGCAGACCTACTTCCAAAACTACCTATCCCCTCCTTGATTAAGGAGGTGTTGTTGGGCTCCACCCTAACCCTGTTAACGTCAACGCCAAGCCTCTCAGCTACAAGAAGCGCAAAGGTGGAACGGTGGGCTTGTCCGTGGGGTCCGCTTCCCACTGCCACGAAGATCTCGCCTTTCCCCACCCTTACCTTAGCCCCCTCTCCAGGAGAGCTCCTCACGACCTCAGTAAACGCTATAAAGGAGACGGCCTTATCCTTATATTTCTCCTTTAATGAACGGTAAATCATCTCTCCCCTATCGATCATTTCCTTATATGCTGCCCTATCGATCTTGACCCCAAGGGGAGTGGTAAACTCACCGTCCAAAAAGTTCTTCTTTCTGACCTCCACAGGGTCCATGCCGAGCTCTTGGGAGAGGTCCTCAACTAAGGTCTCTAGTATGAGCGCCGCTTCAGGTCTACCTGCACCTCTATACGGTCCTGTTGGGGGCTTGTTAGTGTAAACCCCCATCGCCCTCAGCTTAGCGAACCTCATTCTGTATGGACCGTTAAGGAGGGAGGCTATGAATGAGGGTGTTGTGGTGTTAAGTGTGAAGGCGTATGCCCCGAGGTCAACTACAACGTCCCCTTCTATACCGAGGATAGTCCCGTCTCTCCTGGCGTGAAGCCTCACCTTGGAGTAGACTCCTCTACCCTGGGTAGGGTTGGTTAGGTGTTCCCTCCTGGTCTCTATCCACTTCACAGGTCTCTTAAGCCTCATGGAAGCTATGGAAGTTAAGACGTATTCGGGGTACGCAGGTACCTTGTTCCCGAAACCCCCTCCTACGTTTTGTGGTGCGTAGACCACGATCTTCTCCGGTGGGATCCCAAGGGCCTCCTGTAGGTCAGCCCTTATCCTAAAGGCTGACTGGAAAGAGCCTATGACGGTTAGGGTCTCGCCATTGAAGTAGGAGATTACGCCTTTAGGTTCCATTGGGTGCTGAACTATCCTATCCTGTAGGAGCTCTCTCTCCACAGTTACCTCAGAGTTGGCCACCTGCTCTAGATCACCCCCGGAGAGGCTGAGGTCTATAGCGACATTCCCCTTCTCGTGGATCTTCACCTCCTCCTTCAATGACTCCTTTATGGTGGTCACTGGAGGGAGCTGGTCGTAATCAGCCCCCACTTCGTCCAGGATGTCCTCAACCTCATACTTGTCCTCGACTACGAAAGCCGAGACTGGTTGACCCACAAAATTTACCATTCCGTCACTAACTACTGGCATCTTTACCAAGTTCTTGGTCCTAGGATCGGGGCGGACAGGCATGTAGACTCCTACGTTCTTCCAGTCTAGGAATAGGAGGGCTTTATCGCTCCTCGCTACGTCCTTTACTTCAGCCCTAGCATAGGGAGACCTAAGAACTCCCAGGTAAACTGTACCCTCTAAAGATACATCGTCTACATACTTTCCCATTCCTGTTAAAGAGTCTAAATGTTCTCTTAGTCTGACCGTGTTGGACATAGCTAAAAGTTCTCTCGAGTGTCATTAAAAGCATTTCTCGAATCAGTTTCAGCCCTGAACGTGGAGAAAGCTTAACCGACCTATCTGCCTAAAGGGAGAGGTTTCCGTCTTTCTAGAGTGGTTGTTCTACCAGTTGGACTTTTACCAATACACGGTTCTCACTCCTCCCGCCCTAAAGGGCGAAGGTTTAGCTGAGGTCTAAAGGGTTACTCCCCTTGTGGGAGTTAGTCCATTGGAGGAGACGAAAAAAGAGAGGGGCTTTATCATCAGACTACTATTTTCTTTATCCTTAACTTCACAATGATGAGGACACTGCTAGCGTCCCTCTGTCATCTGTGGCGTTGTGGACTAATGACTACTACCCTGGGCCTCCTCTAAACCTTAACGCTGTAGAAAGTGCAGAGTCTAGAAGTGTTGTACTCAACTACTAAGTACGTTTTTCCCCATACTCGTGGAGCTTAAACGTTATAGTATGGACGAGTTTACGGTAAGACCAGATGTTTGAAGTGAACTTATTGCCCTTCTTCCGGGAGATGGAGAGTTGGTATCCCGGGAAGATCGTTGATGCTCCAGATCCCAATACCAAGTTCATCAACATTCTTAATACCTCCCTAACGTTCCTCATCTTCACACTGGGTGTCCATAGAACGGTGTAAAACATGCCCTTACAAACCTTACTCCTCAGTCCTTGTCATTTAGATAAGCTCTCTGAACACCTTGCTTATCAACTTTTCCGCAGGGCAATATAGATCCCCTCGCTTTACTATCCATGACGAGTCCATAAGCCTATTTAAATAATTATAAATTTCAGAGTCGCTTAGCTCTCTACCCTCATTAACCTCTAAGGCCGACTTTATTTCACTCCACCTACTACATTCCCTCGCTATTGTCCTCATTACAGTCATGTATCTATCTTTCGCTATAGTTCTCTTCAACAAGAAATTGTTAAACTCGTTAACCGTCAAGTCTCTGGCTTTATCAGTAGTCCTCTTTATTGCGTCATTGAAATCTCTTGTCCTATAATAATAGTAACCAAAGTAGGTTAACCAACCAGGAATTCCTCCTACTTCCTCATAAACCCTCTCATGATCCTTAAACTCTATTCCAAGCTCCTCAAATCCCTTCCTTAAGAAGTTCACGCTTTCAACCCTGTTAAAAGGATGGAGTTCGACTTCATTCATCGCTCTGCCAAACAACGGAGAGTTAGCATCGTCTGCCCTTAAGAACCTGTAAAGCAACCCCATCTTTGACCCACTTAGAATAATCTTAACCTTGCTAAGATTATCAAAAGAATAAGCTAGCGGGTATAGCAAGTTCACGCCCCTGAGGTTTATCAACTCCTGAGCTTCATCCATTACAACTACGACTACGTCTCTAGTCCAGTCGTTTAAAGCCTCTAACAAAAAAGAGAAGCTCAACCTCTCTTTTCTTCCCCAGTTGAACTTAACTTCATTCCCCATGACATTCAGGCCCTTTACCCCCTTTAGGAAGTCTAAGAGCGAAGGGAACCTCTTGACCAGCTTATTAACCTCTCTTTCTATCTCGATCAAGAAGTCTTTGTAAGAAAAGTAACTTTTCTCCTCAAATCTCCTTAGGTCTATATAAATATAAGGAAATTTCAATTCGCCGATAGAAATCATTACGACCGAGGATTTCCCGGTTCTCCTTAAACCTGAAACTATGGTCAGAGGCGACGATAGGGACTTTACACTATCTATTTCCTTTTCTCAGTCGTAAAAGTCAGCCCTTACCTTCTTGGGTGATGGATCAAATAGCACTTCTACCCCCAGAAGTAACTTCTACCCCTAGAAGTTAATGAGCTATGACCTTTTCCAACTTATGACCTTATTCCAACTGAGATCCTATCCCTCACAACATGAGAGATGAGTGGAGTCAATCGTCAATAATTAAATTGTAGTGTACCCCTTTGAAGAGAGGTTTCCTTAGGACAACACTATCCGAATTTACCATGACAAACGTAGCCAACTTGTTACCCTTGCCTTGAGAGATAAAAAGAGATGTCCCAGGTAGACGGTCAGTAATACCATCTTTCACAGTACAAAGCTGAAAAGGATTTCCGTTCACTCTGGAGGTATCTCTTGGAATATCTCCTTTAGCCTTATGCCCTCCTTTCTCCTCTTCAGGTCAGCTACCAGATATATAACAGCCCCCGACCCTACTAACGCAATCAAGTACCCCGTGCCTATGACGTTAATCCCTGAGGTAGATATCACCCCGAAGAACGGGTTGGTAACAGATTCAAAGGCTAGGAAGGCCATGAAAACTGCAGACAATACACCTCCCGCAATGAGGACGCTGTTCCTTTCCCTCCAACCTACCTTCATCGCAGTTAGTCCAATCAGGAAGAGATATATGGCAGCTAATGGGGTATAGGCGTAAAGCGACTCAGCCCCGTTTACTGATATGAGGGGGATAGATAGGAAGATCAAGGTCAGCACCATATCCAATATGTGGGCCATGTATGGGGAGGAGGCCTTGTTCAACTTAGCGAAGAAGCTTGGGAATACCCTATCAAAGGAAAAGGCAAACACATACCTAGAGAACACGATCACCCCGAAAGCCATGACGAAGAAGTTCCAGGAGATGAGACCTATCCCCAAAACCCACTGAAGCACTGGAGGGGATACAGCTATGGCCGCCGACCAGAAATTGTAAGTGAAGGTAGGGTAATACGCAGCGTTGAACGTATACCCACCCACTAGGTCCATGACCAGGAAGGGCAGAGTTATCATGGCAGTAGTGAGCAAGCTCCCCAGGATCAAGTTCCACTTTAGGGAGCCGTCTTTGGCCTCGGAAGCCACCGCAGGGCCAGCGTAGAGCCATATGTAGGCGAAGGAGGCAAAGTAGGGTACCATGTATATCGTCGAGCCCCAACTGAACTTAGGACCGGTATAGGTCTGCGTAGTTACCCCCTCCTCTTGGAGGAACCTAAGGACGTCTTGATGGAAGGACCCTGCATTCAGGGCGATCGCCAAAACTCCAAGTATCAAAGTTGCTGAGGATATGAACCCTAACCATGTGGTGAGGGAGTAACCCCACTTGGGTTTAACGACGTTAATGGCGATGATAACGGCAAACGCTAAAGCTGAGAGGGCGTAGATGAGGACTTCTTGGGATACGGTAAGAGTACCGTAAGGATTGACAAAGACGTTGTTGGCAAGGTAAGTTAGGGAAGGTAACTTATCAAGTGTACCAATCTCCAGGAGAACTGCGTTAATGGCACTTACTGAGAAGAAGGCTGAGAGCGCAAAGAAGGGTGGCATATTGAAAGCCAGAGCGATTCCCATGATACTTCCTAAGGTTCCGTTGAGTTTCCTAGAGAGCCAGATGTAATCCCCGCCTGTCCTAGGCATCCTAAGCATGAGCTGAGTGTAGACTAGGACGAGGGGCAGGGAAATTAAGAAAGTCAAGAGGGATGCCAACCATAGGTTAGCCCCTGAAACAATATATGGGGAGATTCCCTCAAATACCGCGAGTCCCGCCCCCATATTAGCTACGTTCAGCATTACCAGGTCCTTCAAGGAAGCCTGCTTTACGAGACCTGAAGATTGCCTCAAAAACCTTGCCATATATCTGAGTTCATAACTGGGTTTATAAAGTATTTCTAGTATTTATGATGATAGGTAATATGTGTGGACAACAATTTGGTTGTTTTGGTATAAATTGAATTTTCTTTATTGTGTAAAAGTATTTTTAGGGTGAGGGCGGGTTGTTTATTTAGGTTAGAACATGGACAGGTCTGATTTCCTCGCCCTCACCCGAGTCATCTCTACCCTTTTAAAGTATAAACGTTAAGCCTAGGTCTCATCCCTTGGATCAGGTTATATTAGCCTTGACGTCTTACTTGTCAAGTTGGAGGACTTCATTGCCTCACAGTACCTTTCTACTACTTTCATAAGTCTAATGTTAGTTATGGGGTCAAGGATGTTAAGTATGGGGATTATTTGCTCGTTGATGGGGTCTTGAGGGTTAATGGTGAGTACTTATGGGTCATTAGGCATTACGGGCTAGCTAGTTGTGTTCACGTTAAGGTCTAAAACACATACTAGCAAGTATGGACTCGCACTTCACACGGAACTCGAAAAGAAACACAATAACGAGGTGGCTAAAGATGTTCTTCCACGACACGATTTACTCGAAATCTATTGGATTGAGTTGGAATAAAATTGAATTTTATCGAAGTGTATGAAATTGTTGTCCACACACCTCAAACGCCAAGAAAACCAATAATATTAACTCTAGAGAACTGGAGTTATCCTCTACGATTGCAATATCCAATACATTACGGGTACATAGCAACTATAAATGATAATTACACAGCGTATCAAATGTTGTACAAATTAATGGATAAAGGAAACTATAGCCCTCCACTCTTCTTTAAAGTTGCAAACGCTGAAACACCTAAAGGTAATTATTCTACCGATAATTTAATGATAATAATTGTAGTAATCTTCGTTGTAATCCTATTTAGCGCGTATTTAGTAATGAGGAAAAGACAAGGATCTTTTTACGTTTTTATATAATTTCCACACAAATTTCACCCGCCTTTATAATTACATCATATATTTCCAAGTTAGACGTCTCCTTCCATTTCCCATAATCATTAACGTAAGGTACCATCACAGGTTTCCCTGAATTCAGATCATAAACGTAACCGTGAAGATGACATCTAATCTGATTATCTCCAATAAGATCACCGTAAGCCAGATCTCCACCTTTATGCGGACACCATCTTGAAAAACACTTCAGCTTTCCCCTTATATTTGTGATTATCAAATCTTTTCCTCTTATTTCAATAGTTTCCATTTTACCTTCTTGTATCTCTCGCAGTCCAGTGCATGTAATCAAACTATGTTCACCTTCTATTTATATTAACTTTTAATTAAGATAGTATATTATTTAAAATTAACTTTAATTTCCCCTCACACTGTGTGGTAACAGCAGTTCATTTGCACTAACTCCTAATTTAAAGTAACTTTTAATTAGAAAGCTTTATAATCTAGTACTAGAATCTATTTAATAGGTGAAAAACAAGTGAGTCAAAACGAAGTAAAGCCGGTTGGAGTAGAAATCCTAGAAAAATCTGGATTAGATGTGAAAAAATTAATAGATAAGTTAGTTAAAGCCACAGCAGCTGAATTCACAACCTACTATTACTATACCATACTAAGGATGCATCTGACTGGAATAGAGGGTGAGGGACTAAAGGAAATAGCTGAAGATGCAAGACTTGAAGATAGACTTCACTTTGAATTAATGACACAAAGGGTATATGAGTTAGGTGGATCTCTCCCTAGAGATATGAGGGAAGTAGCAGACATTTCAGCTTGTGCAGACGCTTATTTGCCACAGAACTGGAAAGATCCAAAAGAAATTTTAAAAGTATTATTGGAGGCTGAACAGTGTGCAACAAGAACTTGGAAAGAAGTATGTGACATGACGTATGGCAAAGATCCTAGAACTTACGACTTAGCCCAAAGAATACTGCAAGAAGAGATAGAACATGAGGCATGGTTCCTAGAACTACTTTACGGTAGACCATCGGGACACTTCAGAAGATCATATCCTGGTGAAGGTCCTCGATCCAGAAAGTCTAAATTCGAGTAAAAAATTTTTTAATTTCTTTTTACTCTAATATTTTTATATTTTATATATTTGTGTTATAAAACTCAACAAGAAGGGTTATCTTATGAGTAGAAGGGAAGTCGCACGACTATTTGGTCCTGCATGGATAGCACTACTTGCTGATGCAGATGCTGCTAGCATAATAGGAGGTCTAATTACGGGAAAACAATACGGCTTAGGTCTCATGTGGTTTGTCCTACTCCTCGCACTTCCTCTATTCATCGTCCAAGAAGCTGCAGGAAGAATATCAGCAATTACTGGGAAAAGTTTAGGAGAGATAATTAGAACTCACTACTCCAAAAAAATCGCAATACTAGCTACCTTTCCCATATTTTCCATAGACGTTTTTACTTACATTAGCGAATACATCGGAATAGCATTAGGGAGTTACCTAATAGGAATTCCCCCATTCATAGGCTTGATGACATTCTTCATCCTCCATCTTCTCGTCATAATGACTAAAAATTATGAGAAAACAGAGAAGACATTATTATTCATCTCGTTTTTGCTAATATTGTCGTCTATTGTAGCTATAATCCCAAAATCTCCTCAACTACACTTTTCAGCATATATCTCTACTTCAAACAATTTTCTAACATATTTGGCAATTAACATAGGTGCAGTAGTGACTCCACCTTGCATGTTAATTTACCAATCCTCGGCTACATCGTTAAAATATAACAGAGTAAACGAGATAACAGTTAAAGATAAACTATCATGGATAACTAGAGAGACAGCATTAGGTGCAATAAGCACTGAACTAATAATCGTCTTCGCCGAGGCAATAGGAACTGGATTAAACAGCATAGATCCAACTAACACTTTCCAACTTTCATCCGTCTTAAGATCAATCTTCAGCGTCCTGCCTATGATCTTTGGGATACTCATAATAAGTGCTGGTTTCTTAGCTCTAATAGTAGTATCATTAAGTAGTGCTTGGGGTGTATTAGAGGCTCTAGGAAAGGACAATCACACAAGAAATTTACTGAAAATATACTCTTTAGAATCAATTCCAGCTATCATAGTAGTTTATTTATATAGCTACAACTATTCTGAGGTCTTACAGTTCGCCATAACCCTTTTGACTTTAGCCCCTATAGTTTTCACAGTTATTGCAACAATCTTAGGAATACTCGTCTCGAATAGGAACATAATGAAAGACCACGCATACTCGAGACTTAGAATGTCTATTTACTTCTTAACTGTAGCGCTAATTTTCATAGGTGGAATCATTGGAGTAATGAGCCTAACCTAGAAGTGGAACGCAATGATTTGCTATGAAACTGCATATAACATAAGCTTAATTAAATATGGTTTATCTTAAGTGTTGATAAACTTCAGAAAAATACGTTTTATTCAACTTTATGCTTAGTATTTAGCGCACTTTTGAAGGCATATAATAAGCTATAAAATGTGTGTATAGTAAGAGAATTTAAGAAAATTAGTTCATAAGTTGGTAGAGACTGATTTTTATACCATGTAACTGCACTCTAAGTGTTAACAAAGTATAAAATGAGTTTAATCTTAGGGGAGTCTATTGACAGTAACTTTCCAATAAATTCATGAGATAGCTCATTAATCTTCTTAATTCTTGTTTCACAAGCGTAGATATTCGGGTGTGTGGACAAATTGGTTGTTTTGATATAAATTGAATATTCTTTATTGTAGAAAAGTATTTTTAAGGTTATTTGTTAGGGTGAGAAGATGAACAGGTTTCTTTTCCTCGCCCTCACCCAAATTATCTCTACCCTTTTAAGCCTAGGTTTCATCCCTTGGATGAGATTGTATTAGCCTTGATATTATACTTGTCAAGTTGGAGGACTTCACTACCTCACACTACCTTGCTCTTCATAAGTTGGCTAATGTTAATTACGATGTTAAGGTTGATGTTGAGCAGGGGAATCGTTTGCTCGTTGATGAGGTCTTGAGGGTTAATGGTTAGTATTACTACTTATGGGTTGTTAGGCATTACGAGTCTGGGCTAATTCTTCATGTTAACTAGTCTTAGGAGTGGTCTCCACGTTTATGTAATATTAAATGGTATTAAGCTTGAGAATTGGAGGGATAAAGTTGTCTTCCTACACGATAAGGCTACAGGGCATTCTCATGGTTTAAACGCGAGGTTGAAACTTTTGGCAAGAAAAGCTTAGTAGAACTAGTGTTCAGAAGCCTAAAACATAGGCTAGCAAGTATGCACTTCACATCGAACTCAACAGGGAACACAATAACGAGATGGCTAAAGATGTTCTTCCGCAACACAATTTACTCTAAATCTATTAGCATAAGTTGGAATAAAATCGAATTTTATGGGGTAGATGAAATTGTTGTCCACACAATAGGTAATTGCCAAAAACTTGATTAAATTGAAATCTAAGTTTTTAAAGAGTTTGAACGACCGGATTCCGGAGATGAGCTCAAACCTCCGAACCCGACCCTTAAATCCTGGGGCATGTATTTTAGATGTAGAAAACTAAAACCGTCCTCTCCCTAAAGGGCGAGGTTTGCTGTTCTCTTATCACCTCACAACCTCAATCTTACCTTGGGAGGTCTTGAAGAGGAGGACGGAAGGTCCTTCAACGTTGAAATGGAACTCGTTCTCTCTTGTTTTCAGGAGGACTTGCTGTCTCTCCAGCAAAAGAACGGTAAGGCTCCTATTCTCAAAATTGTCAAGGACGACTCCTCGAAAGGCAATGAGGTACTTCCCCAAGGTAACTTCGTTATCCCTTACTTTCCCCAACACGTAATCCTGAAACTCCTTGATCCGATCGGTTACCAATTGACCCCTAACCCTCGACAATATGGAGTTAATGTTCAAGGGTTCGTTGATTTCCCCTATGTGCTCCTCGTCTTCATATATCCTGTCCCTATCGTAAGTCACAGCCCTTCCCCGATCTAAAGGAATTCCGCGTCTTGATGCTATGTCAATTACCCTGTCCTCCATCTCCCTGAAGAACTCCTCGAACTTCTGGTCGTAGTCCATCATCCTGTCCCTGACGTTATTGAGCAACCGATAAATTGAGGAAATGGAAACGAGTTCCTCTAGGTCCTTATCTCTCAATTTCGAGACGAACTCTATGTAAGGGTTCGAAAAAGTCTCGACACCCTCAAGCGTAGCGTAGTCCTTCATTTCGTAGTTTTTGACCTCCTCCTTAAGGTATTCCCGGATCTCCTCCCCTGTAAAGACCTTCACCACCTCCAGGATTAAGTCAGGGAAGTATATTCTCTTTCCCTGTTGGAACTTGGCATCACTGTACAGATGATCAAAACCCAAACATTTCCTCAAATCCCTCTCAAACTTCACGCAGTCCTTATCTATCTCCTTGATGAAAGCCCTCTCTGAGAAACCAATTACAAAGTCAATGTTTGGATCCTTGGTCTCGACGTACAGGAAACCTTCAAGTGGAAACGCGTTTACCTTAATGGAGAGGGCAAGCCTGTACTTTAGGTAATGGGAACGGTCATAGAAGCACTCCTCCACTTTCTCAGATAGCGAAAGAATTGAACCCGTGCAGTCCATATAGTCAGTGTCCTCCTCATGGTTAAAAACTAAATGAGTAAGTTACCAAAGTCTTATACCTTAAAGGTAGTAGTCAACATTTTTCATATTCTATCATGAAAACCCATGAAACTCAGACCCATGCAAGGAAGCACTGAACCTTCATAAGTTAAATTTCTAGCAAAGACTTGATCATGTGAACAAGTATATCCCAGCAATAGCGTTCCTCACAACCCTGCTCTCCTGGTACTCCTTCTTCTCTTTGGGCTTCCTTTCTGCCCTATATTTTCCTCGGTACCTGTCCATAGTAGGATCTGCACTTCTTTACTTCACGAGCTTCGTCTGCAGACCTCTAGGGGCTTTCGTCCTAGGTAAGGTGGCAGATAAGAGGGGAAGGAGCGTCTCGGTCATATCAGTTCTTTCCTTAATAGCGGTAGGAGACGGTCTACTTTCAGCTGGAACCCCCATCTTAGCAGTTCCCTCTACCCTCATGATAGGGCTAGCCCTAGGAGGCGGGTGGAGTAGTTCCTCCGTCCTCCTCGCTGAAGCGGTAAGAACTTTGAGAGGTACATGGACGAGCTTAGTCCAGCTTTCGGTCCCCTTCGGTCTTATACTTGCGCTCACCGTGAGCTTGTCTCCAAGGCTCATGTTAATCCCTTCACTGACCTCAGCCTCTCTCATAGCCATTTCCTTCAAGATCCCCGATACTCGGGGAGTAAAGTTAGGCATGGAGCTCTCAGGTGTAAAGGGACTTGTTAAGGGTATTATGGTCAAGGCAGGAGAGAGCTCAAACTTTTACTTGTTTACGTCCTTCTCCCTTCCCCTGATCCTTGAGGCTGGTCTTAGGGTAGGAGTGCTCCCTGTCCTCGCCATGGCGATTGAGGAGACGTTCCTGATGGTGCCCATGGGGGCTTTGTCTGACATCAAGGGAAGGAGGCAGATCATTAGAGCGGGGATGATGGTCATGTTTTCGTCAGCTGTCCTCCTGAGTTTATCCCTCATCTTGAGGTGGAATTACTTGGTTTACGCCTCCTTCCTCATGTTCGGGATAGGGGACTCCCTGGCTTACGCCCCACAGGGTGCCTACCTGGCTGAACTCTACGATCCTAAACATAGGGTTACCATGACAGGTTTAGCGTATCAGCTCTCTGCGTTGTTCTCTGGCGGAACTTCCGTGGTTCTAGCTTCCCTGCTCCTATCCAGGGGTGAGTATGCGATATTGGCGTTACCTCTCATTTCACTTTTTTATGTTACCCTTTCCATAATATCCGTTTAGCAGACCCCCATTGAAGTAAGGGAAGTCCAGATGAAATGAAACCTCCCTAAATATGTTTACCGGATAATATGGAGTTGTCGAAGGGCCCGCTTAAGTCCCTAAGCCCTGATTTCTTAAAAAGTCTAACTTCTTGAAGGACTTGAATACTGTCTAATACTCTTCGAGGAGTCCGTTCTTGAACTTTCTGAACTGGTTTACCTCGAACCTAACTTCGTCCCCAACATCATAATAATCCTCAGATAGTATGGTTATCCCATAACCCTTAAACACGCAGACTAGGTATCTCGAATCGCCCACGGCCTCCACAGCCTCAACGGAACATGTGTACTCTCCCTTCCCAACACTCACCCACTCTGGTCTGAATCCAACTTCCTGACATTTCTCGCCAATGACCTCACCCGGTAGGAAGTTCATTGGGAAATCCCCTATGAACTCTGCAACCCACTTTGTCCTTGGATAGTCGTACAGATCCTTTGGCTTACTGACCTGCTCGAACTTACCTGCATGAAGAACAGCTACCCTGTCGGCAAGACTTAGGGCTTCCTTCTGGTCGTGGGTAACATATATGAACGTTCCTTTAAGTTCCTTCTGAATCCTCTTAAGTTCTCCTCTGGCTACGGTCCTCATCCTCGCGTCTAGATTGCTCAAAGGCTCATCTAACAAGTAATATGATGGACTCCTCACTATGGCTCTAGCTATGGCGACTCTCTGCTGTTGCCCTCCGCTAATTTTAGTCACTTTCTTATCCAAGATCTCAGCTATTCCCAGGAGACCGGCTACCTTTTCCACCCTCTCATTTATCTCCTCCCTTTTGAGCCCCTTCATCTTAAGGGGGAACGCTATGTTGTCCCTTACGCTCATGTTGGGATAGAGAGCGTAATTCTGGAAAACCATAGCTACGTTCCTCTTCTCTGGAGGCAAGTTGGTAATCTCCTTACCATCGACCACCATCTTCCCCTTGTCTGGCTTCTCTATCCCCGCCATTATCCTCAATAGCGTAGACTTGCCCTCTCCGCTTGGACCTAGAATTACGAAGAACTCCCCGCTCTCTATCTTCTCAGTTACTCCGTCCAGAACCTTCTTGTTCCCGTAAATCTTCGTTATCTCAATGAGTTCTACCGTCATCCCTTAATACCCCCTGCTAAATATTCTCCTCTCAAGTATTTCTGTAATGCTAAAGTGAGAGCAATTACTGGTAGGGTGAATACTAGCGAAAACGCAACACCTGCCAGTAGATTCCCTCTTGTTACGTCGGAGTAAATAGTCACTGGTAAGGTAGAGTGGAAAGGAATCAAAAGGATCGCGTACGTGAACTCGTCCCATGAAAACATCCAGGAAATTAGGAACGCTGCAGCTATACCAGGCGCTGCTAAAGGAAGGAGAACAGAGAACAGCCTTCTAAGAAGGCCAGCTCCATCGATCCTCGCCTGGTTCTCCAGATCCACAGGAATTGAAGAGAAGGTTCCCTGTAGTATAAAGGTTGCCAAAGGCAACGTAATAAGGGTCTGGGCTAGGGAAAGTCCTTCCACGGTCTCGAAGAGGTGAAGCTTTATGAATTCCACAGCGATTGGAATGCCTATCACGATAGCTGGCATCATGTTAGTCACAAGTAGGAGAACCAGGATTGGATAAGCAACCCCCCTTGGTAGCCTACTTAAACCATAGCCTGCGGGTATAGCTAGTATCACAGTTATTATGCCCACCAAAGTTGCGGTCTCTAAGCTCTTCACAAGAGGATCTATGAAGGACGATCCCTGCAGTGACGAAGCTAAGTTAGCCAGAGTCAGGGATATGGGGGCGAAACTGGGATACCTAGCCAAGATCGTGTACTGAGGGGTATTGAAGGCAAGTAGGAAGAGGATGTACAAGGGTAAAAGGAAGTACACCCCAACGAATATTGCACCTATGTAAGCCCATTTCACGTTGTTCTACCTCCAGTCAACTTAATCACTACGCCCATGAAGACTAGGATAAAACCCAAGAGAACGGTCGCAGCTGCCAACGCAAGCCCCACCTCAGGGAAAGTTGTTGTGTAAAGATTGTAAACTAAGGTGGTCAACAAGGGAGGGTGGTCCCCCACAAGTATAAGGGGTAAGGCGAATATGTTAAACTCTTGGACTCCCCTCAGAATCAGGGCAACTCCTATGAAACTCCTCAAGTTGGGAAGGGTCACATGGATGAACCTCCTCACTGGTCCTGCACCGTCTATGGCAGCTGAGTAGTACAACTCCCTAGGTATTGAGGACATCCCAGCAAGGAGTATTAAGGAAACTATGGGAGTGTTCTTCCAACTGTCAGCTATCATGACCACCAGTAAGGAGGAGAGGGATGACTGATACCAGTTAACGTTAGTCCCGAGGATTGAGTGCACCACTGTATTGGCATATCCTCCAGAAGTTTGGAAAATGAAGCTGAACGTAATGGCAGCTACCACGGTAGCTACTCCCATAGGGATTATGGCCGCCGTGGAAAGGGCTTTTTTCCCCCTGAACTCCCTGCTCAGTACCGAGGCTACCAGGAAACCCAGTGCCAGTTGTATAAGTAGCGCTCCTACGGTTACCAGGACAGTGTCCACTATGGCCCCGCCCACGTTAAAGTATGAGAGCTCCTGATAGTTATGCAGGGAGAGACCTCCATGAGGGTCCTGAAAGCTCAAGTAAACTGCATCAATTGTTGGAAAAAAAGAGAAAGCTACTATGTACCCCACCGCTGGGAGAACAAGTAAAAAAGGGGTTAACTTCACTCCCATCACCCGTAGAGCGGACCATAAACTCCTTGTTCATAGTTCTGGGCTATCGTGCTATTGTAGTTCTGAACTAGATAGTTGTACATCTCCTGATTGGCTTGGCTCAGGATGCTGGGTATCTGACTATAGGGCGCGTGATCCACTATTATGGTATCAAAAACCTTGTCAGCTATCTGTCCCCACACAGTGATCCAAGGCACGGGCTCTCTGAAGAAAGCGTTGTTCATTGCCTCCTCCTCAGCCTTGTACAGCGCGCTTATGTTACTGGGCAGGTTGTTGTAAGCCTGCTGGTTCACCGCTGGCCATGATAAGTAAATGATGAAGTCCCTCTGTACCTGCGTCGAAAGTAGGAACTTGGCGAAAAGTATCAAATCAGGTATATCAGTAGCTCCCTTAGGTATTGCTAACACGTCTCCTCCGACCAAATGGTCCCCGTTAGCAGGTCCTACTGGCCCTGGATAGAACCCTACGTGACTTATGTTAGCCCCCTCGCTAGAGATTACGCTGTAGATATAGGGCCACTGATAGTCTATCATGTAGTATGTACCGCTTAGGAGACCCTTGTAGCTCCCCCAATAGCCGTGGACGTAACCAGGGGTAAAGTACTGGGACAGGTTGTACAGGTACTGGAAGGCCAAGACGTCCCCAGAGTCATTGAATAGGAATGGATTTCCTCCAGCTTGAACCATCCACTGGTAAAGTTCGGTATAGGTGCTAGCACCGCCATGCCCTTGGAACATGATGGGGGCAACCCCAGTCTTAGCCTTTATCTCCGAGGCCACTTGCATAAGTTGAGACCAATTTTGAGGTGGGGCTATTCCCATCTGGTTGAACAGGGTAGCGTTGTACCAGACCAGTGGAATGTTTCCTCTCAGAGGAATGAAGAACTCTCCGTGGTAAACAGTCTGCTCATATTGAACTAGTTTTATCATAGACGGTATCAGGGAGACGTTGGCTAGGATCTGGCTAGAGTAAGGAGTGATGTTCATTAAGTAACCTCCGTTTAGAAGTTCCCCTATTACTAGATTGTCCTCACCAATTATCACTGGTCCAACGTTACCGCTGAGCTCCAGCTCCTCCACGCTCTTCACTATGTCGGTTGCCCCTTCGTCCACGTAGTTAATGTGAATGTTGGGGTATTCCTTCTCGAATTGCGGAATTATCACGTTCTGCATAACCGACGCCTCCGATTGTGACAGGTCATCAAAATACGTGATTGTGACGTTTTGAGATGTCGTTGGAGGCGTAGTGGTTGTGACGTTGGTTGGAGTTGTTACCGTAGTTGATCTGTGACTTGAGGTTAGCTCTATGGCAGCTATGGCCCCCACAACTATTATAACAATTACTATACCTATTATGACAGTTTTTCCGATCCCACGGGCCAATTTTTTAAAACTTATCGTGGAATTCAAGGTATCACTCCAACATATTGGATCTCATGTTATTTAAATATATCTCAGATTTTTATACATACTATTAAATAGACAAATTGTATTTGAAATATTTAAATTCTTTTACAAGAGTAAAAGCACAAAGGGTTAAGTGGAATGACAGTCCTTCGGAGAGGAAGGCTTACTCTTTGATTGTTATGATAATGTGAGATGTTTGGTAATTAATCATTACTTATCTAATATACTGTCCTAGGTAAAAGCACTAAGTAAGAAATTTAAACAAACTCCCTCTTCTTAGGTAGATGGTAGCAATAGTAGATGCCTCCCTTACCCAGTTCGGCAAAAGGGAGGAAGACCTTTTCCAGTTGGCAAAACAATCCTCACTTCCTATCCTAAGGAAATTCGGAGGGGAGGTCGACTTCATCGTGGTATCTAACTCTTACTCGGGGGAGTTCAGCAGGGTCTCAGGGATAAATAACCTCATCTCAACCTACCTCTCCCTGGATTACATTCCCTCCATTAGGGTCGATAACACAAGCGGTAGCGGAGGGAGCGCAATCCTAGTAGCCAAAAGCCTACTGGAATCTCAGGTTGCCAAATCAGTCCTAGTGATCGGAGTTGAGAAAATGTCCACTATGAATACAAGGGAAGTGACCTCGGTCATATCCTCCCTTTTACCTCCTAGAGAGAGGTCAGCGGGGATTTCAGTACCCTCATTGGCTTCTCTCATGGCTAGGCTCTACATGAAGAGGTACGGCGCTACAAGGGAGAGCATAGCTCAGGTAGCTGTCAAAAACCACAAGAACGGGGCTAAGAACCCTTTCGCCCACATAAGGAAAGAGGTAACCGTAGAAGAAGTTCTGAGGTCAAACGTGGTTGCTGATCCACTTAGGCAATACGAGTTCTGTCCCATAAGCGATGGTTCAGCCTCCCTCCTCATGACGAGGGATGAGGACGCGATGAGCTTCACCAGTAAGCCCGTTTACGTGAAGGGGATAGCTATGGCGTCAGACTCCTCACACATAACGGATAGGGAAGACATTCTAGAAATGAGGTCAGTCAGGACCGCAGGGGCTTTAGCCATGAGACAGGCTAAAGTGACCAGGGTCGACTTCGCTGAGCTCCACGACATGGCAACCATACTTGAGATTGCTGAGGGAGAAGCCCTAGGTATCCTGGAGAGGGGTAAGGGCTGGACGTATTACCTTGACGGGAGAACGGAGATCGACGGGGATATCCCCATAAACACAAGTGGGGGGCTGAACTCCAAAGGCCATCCCATAGGAGCTAGCGGAGTGGCTCAAGCTGTGGAAGCTTACCTACAGATAAGAGGCGAGGCAGGTGTTAGACAGGTTAAAGGGAGGGTTGGGCTGACCCTTAGCATGGCCGGTTTTGGCAACTCGGCAACGGTAGCTATATTTGGTGATGAACCGTGATGATCCACTCCTGCAAGTCCTGCGGAAGGGAGTACTTCGAACCTAGAGGAGTTTGCAAATGCGGTTCTGATGAGTTTGAGGAGGTTCAGAGGGAGGTAGAAAGGGGCATATGCGTTGAGCTCAAGGTGACCCCCTCAGGTTTTCCGGAGAGAATTACTTTCTGTTTATCCAAAGCAGGGAAGACAAACGCTTTCGAGGTGGAGTAGACGTGGGTTTTTCCTGTGGGTTAACCGTACTTAATCCGTATTAGGTGACTGTTGTCACGTACTTTTCTATGACCTTTTCCCAATACCCCTTTGAAAGCAGGAAGGGAATAGATATTATGGCCTCATAGATCGTAGCTCCTAAGGTTACCGAGATCAAGGGTAGGAAGAACTGTATTAAGACCCCAACGAAGGGGAGGAAAGTTAGGAACCCAACCAAGTATCTTGACAGGGAAAACGTCATGGGGTTTTGGAGGTTTATTTGGTAGAACCTAGCGTAGAGAGACATGATCATTATGGAGCCCAAGGGAACGTCTACTAGAATACCTATCCCAAGGGGTAAGTATCCCAGTGCCGCGACTGAAATAGACACCGGTAGAAGTACCAAGACCATGGAGAGTAACTTGCTCAACAGATAGTACCTCGCAAATTCAATGGGGTTCATAACGTTCATGTCAAGCCAGATTGGCTCTGACATGAAAGCTGAATTGGAATAGGAAACTGAGAAGAGCCAAGTTGCGAAAGCGACGTAGAACACAGTTCCAGGAAACCTAGACGCCAGGAAGTAAGCAGCCACGGAGGACGCGGTTGATATAGCCAAGACCTTCCACCACTCAATCCTCCTGGAGACGTAGGTATAGCTCCCCATGAGATTCATCCTTCCGCCTATCTCAAATATTTTCAGGTTCTTGGTCAGCATAAGTAGGAGAGGATTTCTGGAGCTGAAGGATATCTCCGTTTTGATCTCCTGCTTGCCTGGGGGAGTGTAAGACAAGGTGGAGAAATTGGTGAAGTTGAACCTCCTGAGGGCTATCCCAAATAAGGTGAGGGAAAATATGGGCAAAATGAAGTACCCGTAGGGGTAACCCTCGAACATGGAGAGGGGACTGAAAGGGAACCTGAGGAGGGCTGACGCAAACCATATGCCCATTAAAACGCTGACTAAAGCCTTAAACTTGAGGCCTAGATTGTAGACCGACGCTGACGCAGAGGAGACTATAAGGGCAAGGAAGGGGGGTATCAGCAATCCGACCAGTCCCAGAGCAAACAGGAACCAGGCTAGAAACACTGCTGAGAACAGGAGGCTCACTAGAAAGTATCCCAAGACCAAGCTCAAGATTAACTCCCTATCATCTGCTGGAACCATGATGAGGAAGTCCCAGTCCGACTTGGTGACCAGATTGAACCTAGAGTTGAAGGGAGAGATGGCGACCAGAAACGTTATGTACGTAATGGACAAAAGGGAGAACTCTGGGGATAAAGCCCTCGAAACTGGGTGAGAGGGGAAGTCGCTCAAGACCAGCAAGAGGTCTATGGCTAAAATTACTAGAATAGTGCTCTTTGGAAACCTCGAAAATATTATGGTCTTCACAAGCTTAGAGATCATTGCTCATCATCCTGGAGACAACGCTCTCTATTGGTTCGTCCTCCCTCCCCATAGCCTTAAGGTCTGATATGCTACCAGTCCACACTACTCTACCCTTGGATATCATGACCACGTGGTCTGTGAGCCTTGAGGCGATGGACATAATGTGCGTTGAGATGAGGAAGGTGGAGTTCAAGTTTCTCAAGAGTCCAATGACCTTCTCCTGTGTGGGGATATCCAGGTAGTTCAAGGGTTCGTCCAGAAGAACTATCTCAGGGTTATGTATCAATACTAGGGCAAGAGACAACTTCTGTTGGTTCCCCCTAGAGAGTTTACCAGCCTGGACCTTCTCGTATTGTTTCAAGTCCAGCAACTCCAAAAGCTCCTCTGCCCTTCCCTTGGGGTCAGGTATCCCCCTCAATGAGGCGAAATACTCCAAGTTTTCCCTTGCCGTGAGGATCCTATAGGGCACCGGATCTTCAGGGAGATAAGCAAGGAACTTCTTGACCTGCTTGGTCCCAGGTTTCATCCCTTTAATCGAGACGTCACCGCTATCCTGTTTTATTAGACCCGCCAGTATCTTCATGGTGGTGGATTTACCTGCACCGTTAGGGCCAAGTAGAGCGTATCTACCCCCGCAGGGAATGGAAAAGGTAAGTCCATTGATGGCGTATACGTTACCGAACCTTTTCACAACGTTGCTGAGAACGATACAATCCATAAGAACAATTAGGAATGTATAGAGTAAAATGGTTTTGCAAAATATACCTTGAATGAGGATCCTGAGTATAGTTGACTTCCAGTTGAAAGGCGAGGCTTTCATCGTTTTGTAATTGCCTAGATTTAAACCACTGAGATTGAGACCTCACTTCTGGTTTGTGCTGCTCTCAATAACCCTTTCCTCATAAATTATAGTTCTCCCCCTCAGTGCGGAGGAGACTGCAGCTACATATGCTAGTATAGCTCCTATCAGGAACGCTGTTCTCAAAGCCCCCATAAAAGCGGGAGCTATGGCCTGGGGGAACCAGGTGTTGGAAGTTATTGTAGAGACCACGGAACTGGGAATGCTGCTGGCTACGCTGGCTGGTAGCTGGGACAAAATAGCTGACACTGGGTTATACCCTAGGAATGCCGCGAAAATTGACGCGGTTGGAGGTATCTTTGAGAAATAGGGGATCAACTGGGAAGCACCGGCAGCTGACAGACTAGAGCTAATTGAGGAGGGACCGGCTAGGTATAGAACCTCTATCACTATGGTGAAGAATATCCCTATACTCAGGGTACTTCCAGTGTTAGTCAGCATCGCCCTTATCCCCGAAGCTGAACCTCTATGTTGAGGAGGAGAGGCGTTCATGAGGGATGCCATGTTGGGAGAAACGAAAAGACCGTTACCAACCCCAATGAAAAATATGGTCAATGCGAACTGTAGGTAATCAAAGTTATAGGACAACTGAGTTAGAAACAACATACCGGTTCCCATGATAATCAAGCCTAGTGTAGAGAGAACCCTAGCCCCATACCTGTCTGAGAGCTTTCCAGCGATGGAGCCCATGATACCGAAGCCCGCCAATAGAGGTAGCAAGTATATCCCAGCCCAAAATGGAGTAATTGCGTAGCTGTAACCGTGAAGGGGAAGCCATATAGCTTGGAGTAATAAAACTAACATGAGCTGTAGACCCCCGAAGGCAAGTTGAGCTAAGAGGATGGCGAAGGCAGAGGCCGAGAAAGCCCTTATCTTGAATAACTCGATTCTAAACATTGGGTCCTTAGACCGCGACTCTACGTAAACGAAAGCGCCCAACATCACGAGTCCTGCTAGAATACTTGATATAACGTATGGGTTTCCCCAACCGGTGACTTGGCTACCATAAGGTAAGATCCCGTAAGTGATTCCCACAAGAAGAAGGATTAAAGCAACTGCGAAAATTATGTTTCCCGGTATGTCCAACCTCTGATTTCTGTTTGGCTTCGAGAGTTGCCTTAAGGACTTCATTGACCAGAGGGTTCCCAGGATACCTATAGGTACACTGACTAGGAAAACGTCCCTCCAATATATTGAGGCAAGGATCCCTCCTATAATTATTCCTGCAACTCCTCCAAATATCCCTATGACGCCGTTGAGACCTAATGCAAAGCCCCTCTCCTTAGGCGGGAAAGCCTCAGAGAGAATGGCAGCGCTGTTTGCCATCAGGAATGAGCCCCCTATCCCCTGTATTATCCTGTAAATCACCAACTGTAACGCTGCTATTGACCCTTGTCCTGGAGTTAAGTACAACAGAACTGATGCGACTGTAAATATGAGGAAACCGAGGTTGTACATCCTTACCCTACCGAATATGTCAGACAGCCTACCGACGTTCACAACAAGGATAGCTGACACTATGCTGTACCCAAACAGTATCCAGAGGAGGTACTGAAAGGAGTTGAAAGGATTGACGTTTATACCCCTAAATATTGCTGGCAAAGATATGAGAACTATGTTGGCGTTCATGAAGCCCATGAAAACGCCAAGGCTTGTGTTAGATAATGCTACCCACTTGTACTGAACCATATAGTTAAAGGGCTAATCATCATATATTAAAGTTTCTTTAGGAAGTGTAAATGACTGATTAAAAAACGGAACTTTCAAAATGACCAATTTTGTCGAGAGAACTAGCTGAAGACGTCAAGAAACTAAGGGTACGAGGTTTATCTAGCTAAGGATGAGGCTGAAATATTAAAAAATATAGCTATAAAAAGAAATACCCGAAATTTAGAATGCAACGTGGAACATTACAATACATCGCTGATTCACTCTTCTTTCATGACTTCGCTGATCAGAGAGCTAAATCCACTCCTTACATAGGTGTGGCTCCCTACCCTTCTCGTCGGTCTCTAAAACGAAGAGGGAACCGCCGAGCTCCTCTCCAGCCCTAGACGAAGATGTGACGAAAATTTTATCCAGGTCTTTCCCTCCAAAGGTCAGAGATGTAACTATCTTCACTGGCATTTTAACTTCCAAGATGGGCTTTCTGGAGAATGGCTCCCATTTGGTTATAATTCCTCCTCCGTAGTGGGCAATCCACAGGTTACCCGACAAGTCCACAGTCATACCGTCTGGGACGCCAGGGTAGTCCCAGGTTTCCACTGCAACCCCCAAGCTCTCGAGTTCCTCTCCCTTGACCCTAAAGGCGTAGACCCTCTTCTTTGGACTATCCACAAGGTAGAAGACGTCCCTAAACCAATCCAACCCGTTGGAAATAATTAGCTTATCCACAATTACCTTAAACCTTCCGTTGAAAACGTAGAGCTTCCCTATCTCGTCCTTCTCTCCTAGGTCCATTGTGCCGACCCAGAAGTTACCGTCGGGTCCGCACTTCCCGTCATTAAACCTCACTTGTGGAACGTCCTTAATGGAACCTAGCTCCTTGAAACTCCCGTCGTATCTGTACAGGCTTTGACGAGCGGAAACCAGGAAGGAGCTCTCAGTAAGACCTATAGAGGAGACCATCTCAGGAGCGACCAGGACCTGGTCTGAAACTTCGCCCTCCACGTTAGTTGTTATGTGTAATTTACCTCCCTCAATATCGACCCAGAGAAGCCTTTCCATCTTGGGATCCCAAACTGGTCCTTCTCCCAATGAGGCTCTAGTCCTCAATAGTATTTTAGGGTTCATTAAATACGATTACAGGTTCGCGATAAAAGCCATGATGTTAACTCTCAGGGATCAGAGGGACTGGTAAGTGAAACTCCCACAGACAGTTCTTTTGCTTTTCCTCCAACCCTACTTGAAGCGTCCAGATCTATCCCTTTTCGGTTTGTCTGACCTCCTCCTCGCCCTAAAGGCAGGCTTTCTTTTCCTTTTATAAAAGCTACGACCGAAAAAGGGCTTTCCGCCTGACATGAGATAATGGCATAGACCTTTTGCTCAACCCGAGTCGATCGTAGTCATGGTTATTTAACCGTGAGTTTTTATACAATACCATGGACTACAGCTCAGCCTACGCTAAGGCAATTGACGAACCGAGTCTCTATTGGGATTCATTCGCGTCCAGGCTTATCTGGTCCAGGAAATGGGACACCACGCTGTCTGGGCAGAGGTGGTTCCTGAACGGAATGACCAACATCTCCGATAACGTTCTCTCCCACGAAGGAATAGCCCTAGTGTGGTACGGAGAGGGGGAGAGGAGAGAGTTAACCTACTCTGAACTTGCCTCCCTCACGGAGAAGGTTGTAAACATTTTGAAGGAGAGAGGAGTTAAACCAGGCGATAGGGTTGCCATACATATGCCGAATATCCCCGAGACCATCGCTTCAATTTTAGCCTGCGCCAAAATGGGCGTAATTTACACAGTGATTTTCGCGGGTCTAGGGGAGGAGGCTGTAAAGTCCAGGATCCAGGATTTCTCTCCTAAACTAGTGCTCTCCACATCTTACACCAAGAGGAGGGGACAGAAAATTCCACTAAAATTCGGGGACGTCCTGCTGGACAGGAACACGCCAGGGTGGGACGGAGATTTCACGCAGGCAGTACAGGTGGAGTCCAACTCCCCCATGATGGTTATGTATACTTCAGGGACAACTGGGAGACCTAAGGGTATAGTTCTCCCCCACGGCTCATGGATGGTGGGCCACTATACCACTTTTCAAATTCTCTTTTCGCTGAGAGAAGGGGATACTGTCTTCACAACCGCTGACGTGGGGTGGATAACGTTTTCCAGGATAATGTACGGAACTCTCCTACACGGGGGGAAGCTGGTGTTCATGGAGGGAGCGCCAGACTACCCCAAGGACAGGATAGGCTCAATAGTGGAAATGGAAGACCCTAAGGTCTTTTTCACCTCCCCGACTCTCCTCAGGATGCTGAGAATCATGGACCTAAAGATTAGGAGAGTTGAGTACCTAGCGACTGCCGGTGAAATCATGGACGATAAGTCGTGGGACTACGCAGAGAGGGTAGCCGACAAGGTCACAGATATCTACGGACAGTCAGAGACTGGGTACTTGGTAGGCACCCCCTTCTCCTTGGGGGTTGAGTCAAGGAGAGGATTCGCTGGAGTACCATTCCCGGGGGCAGTTCTTGTGACCGTGGACGATGAAGGTAAGGAGGTCAAGGGAACTCCTGGGCATTTGGTACTCAAGTCTCCTTTCCCTACCAAGTTTGTGGGGGTGTGGAACAATGAGGCTAAATTTAAGGAGTACTTCAAATACGGGGGGCACGATACTGGGGACATGGGGATTATGGATGGGATGTATGTAAAGATCGTCGGAAGAAGCGATGATATGATCAAGGTTGCAGGACACAGAATAACGAGCGGAGAGGTTGAGAGCGTTGTTTCTGAGATACCTGGAGTAAAGGACGTAGGGGCCGTTGGGGTTCCTGATGAGATAAAGGGAGAGAAGTTGGTTCTCTTCATAGTAGGGGACGTCCATGAGGAGGATGTGGTAAGAGAGATCAGAAACAGGTTGGGGCCGATATACTTAGTTGACAAGGTCGTCAAGGTGAATAGGCTCCCAAAGTCCAGGAGCGGGAAGGTCATGAGGAGAATACTTAAAGACGTCGTATTGGGGAGGCACGTGGATCCTTCTATTCTGGACGACCCTGAGGTGGTGGAGGAGATTAAGAGGGCCCTTATTGACCGAACGTGACACTGTACCGCTGGTTCAGGATCAAGAATTTAAATGACGAAAGCTAAGTACATTTATGAAACACAGGAGATCAAGGTTAGGACTCCTATTTTTTCTTCTCAGAATCCTTAGGCTACTGAGGAGAAAGTAAACAAGGTTTTTTATTCCCTCATGAGCATTATATGCCATGGAAGTCATATTGCGAGAGATAAGTAAACAAATAAATGATCTAACCAAGGAGTTCTATGAGAGGGTCCTCCCACCTATTGACATATTCGAACAGGGGAATACGCTAGTTGTTACGGTGGACATGCCAGGCTTTCAGAAGTCAGACATATCCATCAGGTTGACTTCCGACGGAATTCTGAGGATAGATGGGAAGAGAGAGACCGACCAGGCAGGGATAAAACACGTGGCGCAGAGACCTTCTAGGATCACAAGGGAAATAAAGTTACCTGTCAAGGTTCCCAAGGACGCTGAGGTCTCAGGTAAGTATGAGAACGGTGTTCTGACCCTCAAGATCCCCATTGAAGGTGCTGCTAAGGTAAAGATAGAGTGACAGTTAGCCCTAACAAGGCCACCAGTATTGCTGTGACGTCACCCACGAGGAGGTAGGTCGGGATGGACATTGCCACTATGGGTATCCCGACCCATTTTCTTGAGTTCCTCACCTCCCCTTGAGGAGACTTAAGCATTCTTTCCTTCATCCCAGTGGACAAGAAGTTAACGTAGTCCATCACCTCATCAACGAAAGCTAACCTCAACAGTCCCTCCTCTTCCACCAACCTCACTAGGTTGGGGAGGAAATCAAAATCCGGGTCAATCATTCTGCAGGTTCCCTCGAGGACTGAGGACATCCTGAAGTACAGGGCGATCCTCTCAGGGAGCCTCAAGGGGAACTTAAAGAACGCTTCGCTCGCTAATCTGTTGAACTCTTCCAGCTCTAACTGATCCACTGGGATCCCCTTAATCCCCTTTATCATTAGCTCGAAACCTTTAGCCAGCAGTTTCCTGTCCGCGTAGGGTTGGATAGCCCCTAACTGGTCTAGAACGTTTACGAGCATTATAGGGTCCCCCCTACTGATGGTAACGTACATCCTGATGAGCTTGATTCTAGTTTCCCTATCTATGTAACCTGACATACCGAAGTCGTAGAGGATGATGTTACCGTCCTGGTCGATGGAAATGTTTCCAGGATGAGGATCAGCGTGAAAGTACTCCCCCTTCAAAACGGGGTAGACAAATACCTTAAAGACTCTCCACGCTAAGTTCTTTCTATCGAAACTCTCCAGAGCTTCCTTGGAGGTTATCTTAAACCCTGGGAGATACTCCATGACTAGCACGTGTCTGCTGGCCTTTATAGTCCTGGGAATTTTAACCCTAAATCCCTCGAGCTCGTCCTTGATCTTGGAAGTGTAAAAGGCTTCCTTCTCGTAGTTCAGCTCCTCAAATATCCTCGTGGAGAACTGCCTGAAGATGAGGGAAAGCGCCTCTACAAGCCCTGCATCCAGGAGTAACCTAGTGAAGGGCAGGAAAGTTCTTATGAGAGAGATGTCCTCCTTGAGTACCTCTTCCACCCTTGGCCTATTGACCTTGATCGCCACTTTAGTCCCGTCCTTTAAGACGCCTACGTGAACCTGACCAAGACTCGCAGCTGCTACTGGCTCTGGATCAACATCTTGAATTATATCCCCAGCTTCTTTAAATATCATCTCCTTCACCTGATCGTAAGGGGCTGGGGGAACTTCGTCCTGTAACCTCTGCAACTCCCTCATGTACTCCTGAGGTAGGACGTCCGGATGAACTGATAAAACCTGGCCTAACTTTATGAAGGTTGGCCCTAACTCTATCATGGTGTCCACAAACTTTCTAGCTTCCTCCTCAATCTCCTCTTTGGGGACTTCCTTGTTCTGAAGAATACGTTTCCTTATGCTCCTGTACTTCAGTAGCCTCGGTGTCATTTTCCTTAATATTACTAAACCCCTCTTGATAGCCATTCATAATGAATGCAAACTAAAACATAAAATAGCTATCTCAAGGAGGTAGGGAGTAGAGCTCCCCGGACCCTCTGAACAGTGGCCGAAGTTTACTGTTTCCGTGAACCCTTTGAGTTCATTTAACCTCATGTCAGCCATATATGATGGTGTGACCTAGGTATAGAGACCTCCCCTAGATGTGGGCTTATATCCTCAGGAGCTAGGGGTCTGGGCCTCACCTGGTTTCATGTTGTTTGATATCAACCCCAAACCCTTGACACGGGAGTCGAGCAAGGGACTCGCCCTCACCCATCCTAGCCCCTTTAGCGGGGTGACCCCGACTCACCTAGATGGGGAAACCCGAAAACCTTGGGGTGTCCATATGTCTTACTTACCTTTCGAGATACAGACCGACATCCGGGGCAAGACCCTTTGCTGTATATAAAGTCCTCAACAGTCCAGATCATATAGACATAATGGGGTCAAGGAAACTGTTTACTACGGCCATTACACCAGAGATGTCTGGGTTTTTCTACTTGATAGATTGGGGTTTCCCTTAATGAGTCAGAGGGGTATGAGGGGAGTCCTCCTCAACTCCCCTGAAGTCCAGAGGTTAGGTTTGTGTTAACTGACCTCCTCCCAGCCCTAAAGGAGGGTTCCACAGAGGTCTTGGGTGTTATTCCCTTTACGGGAGTTACTCCGTTTGAAGAGAGGAGAAAAGAGAGAGGTGTTTTCAACTTTTGCGACTCTCTTTATTCCCCGTTTCATTACGTTTAAAGCACCGTTAACGTCACTGTGTAGTCTGTGACCTAAAGGGCAGTTAACTACTCCCCTAGGCTTCCCACTCACTTGAACGTTATAAAAGGCGCAGACCATTGAAGTATTATACTCGAAGTATTATACTCAACAACGAGAAACACCTTTATACCATGCTCGTGGAGCTTGAAGAGTATAGCCTCAATTAACTCGTGGTAAGACCATATGTTCACAGTGAACTTGTTACCCTTGCCCTGGGAGATGGAGTAAGGGTAACTAAGTTAAACCGAAACCCCTTTAGAGGAATCGAGACCTTACCCAAGCTTTTGACCACGTAGTTCCCGCTTTTCCGTATCGATGAAGGTTTTAAAGTTAAATTGCAATTGATATTTATGATTTCGATAGTCTTGGGGTGTTCCCCTTGACCAACAGGAACATCAAAGCCATTAAATGGTTCATTAATACCCAACTTCTTGGAAAATGGTACAACGTAGCTTACGCTACCTTTAAGGTTACCTCAAAATGTAACTTAAAGTGTACCTTTTGTAACCCAGCTTACTATAGCGGGACCTTAGAGGAAGGGAGCACAGAGAGGTTGAAGAAGGTCATAGATAACTTGAGGGACTCATCAGTGGTAGTCCTTTCCTTCGAAGGCGGTGAGCCCACTACACGCCCTGATATCCTAGATCTCCTTGGGTACGCCCATGACGGCTCCTTTTACGTCATGCTAACCACCAACGGGTACAGGCTCGGTGATCCAAGTTTCCTTTCCAAGATCTCGGAGAGGATCGATTTCCTCCATTACTCCATAGACGAGTATCACTGGAACCTTAAGGCTTTAGATAACCTATGCAAGTTTAGGGAGTTTGGCCTAAAGGTTAACGTGCAGACAGTTGTCACTAGGTACAACATAAACACTCTCGAGGACAAGGTAAAGAAGGTGAGAGAGTGCGGTTACAAGATCCTCCTCATGCCGGCTGTGGATTACCCTGACTCAAAGGTGAAACTTGAGCCTGACAAGGAGCAGTTCTATCAGGTTCTCTCCTACCTAAAGGGGAAATACGGCTCCACCCTCAATAACTCGTGGGGCTTCATCAGGGCCCTAAAGGGGGAGTTCCCAAAGAGGTTAACTAGTTACGCCATAACCATTTACCCCAACGGTGATCTCCCCTACCCGGATGATATCAACGGAGAGGTGATAGGGAATCTGTCCCAGAATAAGTTGGGGGAACTTCTCAACTCCTATAGGGCTAAGGAACTGAGAAGGAAAATGATGGAGAACTCTGCTAGGTACGAATACCTGCACTTACAAACAGCGTCTTTCAATAGCATAAAAGACCTAGCAGAATACGCTAGGGAGATGGGAAAATGGGCGTTTACCGGTAAGGCTTAACTAATTAGTTCACCTCTAGTGTTTGAACCCTAGAATCCATAGTGCTCCCGACAGGCGAAAGGACTACGAGACCCCTACTGGAGTTATATCTTCATTGAAAAATTTAAGTCGCTCTCTACATCTCTAAGCCTACCCTACAAGTTTAATACCTGAGAGATGTAAGTAATTTATGAAAGCTATAGTCGTAACTCCCCAAAAACCCGGTGTGGACATCAGGGAAATTGAGATCCAAGAGAAGGGAGAGATCAGGGTTATGACCAGGTTGAGCGGACTTTGTGGTACGGATAGAGGGATAGTGAACGGTGATCTAGACTTTGCTCGCCCTCCCCCAGGCAATGATTATTTGGTATTAGGCCACGAGACCCTCGGAGAGGTAGTCGAAGGTAACGACAGGCTCAGGAAAGGAGACCTCGTGGTGCCAGTCGTTAGGAGGGGTTGCGGGGAGTGTCTAAACTGTAAAGTAGGTCATCAGGACTTCTGTGAGACTGGGAAGTTCACTGAGATAGGCATCAGAGGCGCACACGGAACCATGAGAGAGGAGTTCTGGGACTCGGAGGAGAACTTAGTTAAGGTCGCCCCCTCAATTGGAGAGATAGGGGTTCTTCTAGAACCTTTGTCCAACGTCGTCAAAGCTACCCGTGAACTGGAATCAATCCAGAGAAGAATGTTATGGAGGTGTGAAGACTCGACTTACCAGTGCAGGACCGCCGTAGTCTTGGGGAGTGGTCCCATTGGTCTCCTCTTCTCACTAACGCTGAAGACCATGGGGTTCAACGTTATTGTTGCCAACAGGAGACCTCCTTCTTCGGTGGAGGAGGAGATAGTGAAAGCCACAGGTTCTATTTTCATTAACACGTCATCTGAGCAACTACCTGAAATGGACCTCCTTGTAGATACGTCCGGGCACCCTTCAGCATTCGTCCCTCTCCTCCAAAAGATAAGAAAGAACGGTGCACTAGTCCTCTTCGGGACAACTGGGAAAGAGAGGGCAGAAATTACCGCTGAAGATGTGACTAGGATAGTGGAAAACAACGTCGTAATCATGGGGAGCGTGAACGCGTCTAAGGACGACTTCCAACAAGGGGGTAACCTATTGGTTACCTGGAAGGAGATGTACGGCGAGGTCATGAGTAAATTCATTACTAGGAAAGTCAGCGTAGAGGAGGCTCCGGAAGTTCTGGAGCATAAGGTACCTGGAGAAATCAAGACTGTAATTAAGTGGAAGTGAGTAGGGTCTACAGTTCAATACGTCGAGAATTTAAGTGAATAGTCTACTCGCGAAATTTGTTCTCATATAAAGTTATTATCTTATCTGATAGATCCATATTGTTGGAGAGCGAAGAGATTCTTTTCATAGTCTCAGGTCTCATATTCCTCGCCGCTCTAGGGGTATATTTGGGGTTAAGGGATTTTACGGTAGGCCTAATCCTAGTAATAATTGCATTAGTGTGGGGGATAGCCATTTACCTATTCATGGCAAAGTTTTGGAAAGAAGATTAAAAACAAAACCTCGAAGAAAATTGTTGCGCCTAGAGGAGATGTTCAACCTTCAATAAGATGAAGTTCTCGATCTTAACGCCCTCACTTAGATTTAAGGATGACGTCCACCGATTCCTTCAAGGATGACAGATCGCCCTTAATTTTCACCAGGTCTCCACCTTTAAACCTCAGCTCGACAATGTTAGTCCCATCCGACAACAATACTAGAATTGGGGAGTTGATGCTCTTTACTACAGCTTCCTCCAGAACGCTATCCACATCCTTAAGTGTAACCCTCTTGCTTGACACAGTCTTCATCTCTAAAATTGAGGGGAATGTATCGTCATACGAGGCTGAGGATCTGCTCTCCACATTTAAAGAGGGTTGCCTCGTTGCTGGATTTGGCTTAGCTTCAATACTTTCCTTAGCTTCAATACCTTCCATATCTCTCTTAAATATCTCCACCCCCCTCTTATAGAAATCCTGTGTCTGTTTTTTGGCAACTGTCTCCAATGGACCTTTATAGAAGAATGTGAGTCTCACCACCGTCCTGCCCATTGTAGGCAGAATAGTGAAACGTAAGTAGGAGTTTATCTTTATTAGACCGTCCACCTTCTTTATAAGATAAGTGATCTCGTCCTTCGTGACCTGCTTAGTCACTCTAAGTTTTAGAGTGATCAGCCATGAAACCCTTAACTCCCACTCATTCTCTCCTAAATCGATTAAATCATCAAAGGCAGGTACATATTTCATCAGATTCCTTGGATTTGAAAGGTACTCCCTAACCACTTCCTGCTCTTGCATCACATCGAAGTCGTAAGTCACTTCCATAGAATATTATCTCTTTTTCTTAAATTTAAATAAAGTCTCTTGGACTAATTTAGGATATAAACAATCAACACAATTTCAGAGTACGAGACTTACAATTTACAGGTTGCTAGAAATGAGAAGGCCGCTAGGTTATGAAAGCGGGCACTCTGTTATCTAACGAGAGGGACTGATGCTTCCCCGTTAAACTCTATAATGAACTTCTGACCTCCTCCCCTCCATAAAGGGCGAGGTTTGCCGTTCTTTTATCACTAAAGTCACTCTGACCGTAAATCTGACTTTTCCCAGCTGAGAGGAAAAACGCGAAAATTACCTAGACCTCAGAGATATTCCCATATGCCCTTCCCCTTATAGTTATAGATCACCGTTTTGTAAGCCGTAACGTACTCTATGGTATACCCTATTCCCTCCCTTCCCAGGCCAGAGTCCTTCCTCCCCCCGAAGGGAAAGTAACCTATCCCATGTCTTGGGAAATCGTTAATGTATACTGCGCCAACCTCCAACAGCCTTATCGCTCTTCTTATCTTATTTATGTCGTTCCCGAAGATTGAGGCGTCGAGGCCATACCTTCTCCCATTGCTTAACTCTATTGCCTCATCCACAGATTCCACCTTAGTCAAAACAGCGACAGAG
Source organism: Metallosphaera tengchongensis (assembly GCF_013343295.1). Lineage (NCBI taxonomy): Archaea > Thermoproteati > Thermoproteota > Thermoprotei > Sulfolobales > Sulfolobaceae > Metallosphaera > Metallosphaera tengchongensis. Next base: position 93,477 of record NZ_CP049074.1, read on the forward strand.
AGGAAAACTTCCTTCCTGTAAAGGTATAAGCTCTTGACTTTCCCCTTCTCGACTTCCAGAAGAGTTGGCTCAACGTAGTTATCCTTAATTCGCTTACCGCCGTAAAGGACATTGGCTCCCTTATCCGTGGCGTCCTTTACTGCAAATTCGAGTTCTTCCACCGCTCCCTTCTCAATTACGGGACCCATATTGACCTCGTCTCTGGGGTCTCCAACCTTGATCTTCTTAATCTCCTCTACCATGACTTGTCTTAGTTTGTCGTAAACCTGGGGCTCTGAGAACACGAACTTCACGGAATCGCACCTCTGTCCGCTATAGGAAGTAATGGATGTGACCAGTTTCTGCCCTGCACTTACCGGGTCAGCGTCGTTAAGGACTATGGCAGAGTCCCCTCCTCCGAGTTCCATAACGTATTGTTTTACTCCTCCGTTCCTCATTACCCTCTCACCTGTCTCGGTGCTTCCTGTGAAGGAAATTACCCCAATTCTTTGGTCGGAAACTATAGCGTCCATCTCCTTCCCAGGTACTGTGAGAACGGCGAGTCCAGTCTTAGGGAAACCTGCCAGTTCTGCAATTCTTGCGAAGAGGAGGGCAGGGACCGGAGTTCTACCCGCAGGTTTAATAAGTATGGCGTTCCCTGCTACGGTGGAGTACACGAACTTATTCACGACGTCAAACAACGGATAGTTGAAGGGAGTTATGGCCAACACAACTCCCAACGGTTCCCTCCTAACTATCGCCTCCGCCTCTAGACTTTCTGAGCTCCAGTCCCCAGGAACGTACTCCCCATAAAGTTTCCTGACGTCCAAGTCTGCCCTAATCAACCTCTCAATCGAGGCGTTCACTTCTCCGTTCGCTGAGGCTCTAGTCTTACCATTCCCTATCACCAAGACTTCAACCAAGTCGTCTCTAAACTTGTTCAGCAATTCAGCCATCTTATGAAATACCTCTAGCCTCTTCTCTCCAGGAAAGTCCCTAACGGCCCATCTACCGGTCTGGAATACCTTGTCTATAGCGTGGTCTACCATCTCCTTTGGAAGTCTAGGAACCTTACAGTACACAGAGAGGTCTATGGGCGACTGTACCTCTTCCAGCTCCTTGGATGATACCCAGTCTCCAGCCAAATACGTTTTGAAGGAGATTGACCCAGAGTCCGTAGTTGCTATATCCTTTAATTCTGGTGAAAGTTCCTTTAGAGAAACCATGCTTCCTATCTTACTCCGGGAACTTTATTCATTTCCCTCAAGAACTCGTCCAGCTCCTGCAAAGTTGGAAGGGGCTCCTGATCACCTCTCATTGTGACGTTTAGCGTTGAGCTCGCTATTGCGTAGTCCAAAGCCTTCTTAGGGGGGAATCCGCTCAAGACCAAGGATAGGAACGTTCCCCCTAGGGCGTCCCCAGCACCCACAACGTCCTCAACTTTCACGGTATATCCAGGTGAGAAGTACTTTTCCCCCTCGTAATACACAGTGGCCCCTTTCGGTCCCTGCTTCATTACCACCAACTCAGCGTAAGGACTTAGCAGTCTGTAAGCTTCGTCTGGGTTACTTTCACCTACCAAGACCTTGGAATCGTCAGTGTCGGTGATTAGGAACTTGAGTGGTTCCCTTCTCAATAGGTTCATGATGGTCTCCCTAGCCTCTTCCGGTGACCAGAGCTTTAGCCTTATGTTAGTATCGAATGACGTAACCTTAGCCCTTTCGAATGCCTCAAATACAGCCTCCCTAGCAGTCTCGGAAATAGCTAGAGTTATACCCGTGCTGTGGACGACATCGGCCTCCCTCAAGAGATCGTCGTCCAAATCCCCTGGGCTCAACCTGCTCCCTGCGCTCCCCTTCCTATAGTAAATTGAGATGCTCTTGTCCGGGACTGGGTAATTCCTCTGTATAAAGAAAATCCCTGTTGGGTTGGGGTCCAGCTTCACGCGTCCGACGTCAACTCCCTTGCCTCTCAACCACTCAATTGCGTTGCGACCGAACTCGTCATCCCCTACCCTGCCCACGAACACACACCTGTTCCCTAGGAGAGTGAAGGCAACGCAATAATTGGCCTCGCTACCTGCGATGTGTTTCTCGAAGTACGTCACGTGCCTTAGAGGACCTGGACTTAGCGAGTTTAGCTCTATTAAGATCTCCCCTAAGGCGACCATGGTCTTCATCTTGGCATCAGACCCTTGACGAAGCTCTCAATTTCTCCCTTCAGCGCTTTGGACTCTGAGTCGTCCAGGGGGAAGATCGGGGGCCTCGGATATCCCACGGAATAGCCCTGGACGGTCTCAGTCATAACGTAGAGGGACGCCAGGTGACCGTACTTTCGTGAAATCTCCACTAACGAAATAATTACCCTTTGCAAACTTAAGGCCGATCTCAGGTCACCGTTCTTCACATATTCCTTCATTTTACTGAAAACTGCAGGGATGGGGTTAGCCATGGAAGCGACTGTACCATCCAGGGTCAGGAGGGAGTAGAAAGCTAGGGTGTCCGACCCGTTAAATACCTTCATCTTCGGGAAGGTTGACTTGAACTCGAGGGTATGGGACAGATCCTGATTTGTGTCCTTCACTCCTGCAAAGTCCAGGTTGTACTTGGATACCACTTTAGCTGAAATATCATAACCTGTAGCCAGCGGATAATTGTAGAGGTAAACTGGGTGTTTGGAAGCCGAGATGATGGAACTGAAATAGTTGGCAAGCCACTTCTCTGGAAGTCTAGTGAAGTAGAAAGGAGAGTAAGAAGCGATGGCCATAATATCGTAGTCGGATGAGAATTTGACAAGTTCCAAAACGTTGTTCAGGTTGAGCTCTCCAACCTGGAAAATCACCTTATTGGTTACTCCAGCTACAGTACTCAACGTGAGTTTCTTTTCATCCTTGGAGAGGCTAGGACCTAGTCCAGTGGAACCGTTAACAAAGATCGCGTCCACTCCTTTGTCCAACAGGTTCTGGACGTGTGACTTTAGGAGATCCTTATCTATAGACCCCTCCTTATTGAAGGGGGTTAATACGGGAACAACTACCTCCATACAGTGTACTTGCACTGGGAGGTAAAAACAATATTGTGTTATCCTGAGACCTTCAAGGATGATAACTTGGTTTTATGCAGGGAAAAATTACCCACTTATTTAACTCTCTCACCCACCTGTGTTAGGTCCACGTTCTTAGTCTCTGGTCCAACTGCAGCTGCGACCCCGTAGAGTATTGAAGCGAGCATTAGGAAGAAAGAAGCTATAAACCAAGGATCCTTCCCTTCAATCCCCACGAAGTACTTGGAGAGGTAAATGGAGTAGATGGGCATCCAGGCCGTTATGAAAACCCCAGAGCTGTATCCGAAGCCGACCCCACTTGACCTCTCGTTGGCCTTAAACCTCTCGGACAGATAGACTGGGACGAGTCCCCAAGGCCACTGCGTAAGCCAGCCTATGAGTGAAGCTCCGAGAACTAACATTCCCACGCTAGCTGTCGACGCTCCCAAGTAAAGAGCGTAAGCCCCAGGGACAGCCAGGACGAAAGTGACGACGGCAGCTACTAGGAAGGACTTCTTCCTCCCCATGAAATCAGAAGATACACCCCACAATGTGGCGCTCACTGCAGCGATTACACCAGCTAACGAGTAATAGAGCGATGCTTGGGAGGGAGAGAGCCCAGCTTGAGTCATAATACCAGTTGCGAAATCGAAGAGTGAGTAGGAACTGAAGAAAAGTCCTGTCATAAGGACGAACACGTTAATGAAAGTAAACAGGGTCGGTGGCTTGAAAATTGAGAAGAAAGGAATCTTTTCTATTTTTCCTTCTTCCTTGACTTTTTCAAATACAGGAGTGTCGCTGGAGATGTATCTAATGCCTAAAGCTACCGCAGCTGGAATGAGCCCCGTGAAGAAGACCAGTCTCCATCCGTAGTCGTACATAGCTTTCTCACCCAACAGAGAGGATATTGCGTACACTACTGCAGCCCCGATAGCAACTCCCCAAGAGAACGCTCCTTGGGCTATACCACTGGCTAGCCCCCTCCACTTATCTGGCGCGAACTCTATGGCGAAGGGATGTCCTGCAGCGTACTCGCCCCCTATGAAAACCCCCTCAACAAACCTAAATATGGCAAATAGGGTAGGTGCTAGTAAGCCCAGTATCTTGTAAGTTGGAAGAAGCCCTATTAACGCGCTCATTATGGAAAATCCCAAGATCGTGACCATGAGGGTCTTCCTCCGGCCCCACTTGTCACCAAAGTTCCCAAATATTGCACTCCCTAAAGGTCGCCCTATGAGGGTCAGACCTAGGCCTATAGCTAAGGTCACGAAGTACCCCAGTAGGCCAGATAAATTCTTCGGGAGGATATTATATTGTATATAAGGCGTTAATGCGGAAACAAATAATAAATCGTACGCATCTAACATGAAACCTAAAAATTGGGAAGTTAGGGCAAGCTTTCCTTCTCTAGTCCACTTGTCCATAGTTATCATAATTGTTTGTCCATTATTTAATTTTGTCATACAAATTAGTGATTAAAAGTTATATCTTTACGTTCTCGAAATGAACCTATTTTATTCAGGAGAAACAAAGTAACCAATCAACTGATCTCTTTACGGAATTTAGGAGTTCCCATGGACTCTTTGCTTACCGTTCCCTTCGCAATTAACCCAGTCTGGAACTAGCCCCTCTCCGGGATTTTCTGGAGGAGCTCGGGATGATAACTTCTTATTTAATTTTTTTCTAACTCATATATAGGGTTTATATAACATTTATATACTTCAAATAATCACTATAATATTGGTGAAAGGTTGTCTCTAGACTTCGAAAAGGAGCCCGAGTTTCCTGAATTCAACGTCTATCCTCCTAGATGGAGTTTTGACAACGAGAGGGCGTGGCAACTGTACAGGAGAGCCAAGAGGGAGCAGTGGGACGAACAGGACATTGATTGGGAAAAGGTAAAGGAGATCGCGTCAGGTTTGGATAGGAAGCAGAGGCTCGCTATCGCCTACTGGTGGACCCTTCTATCAACCTTTGACAACGCTACCCCTGTCTTCGCCTACGCCTTAGTTAAGTCCCACGAGCTACACCTAGATACAGCAGTGAAGGGAGTAATAACTACCATAACTTACGACGAGAACAGGCACAACGTGATGTGCGGACTGGCTATCAATAACGTCTTCCCTGGATATCCTTTCGATTTCAAGCCCCAGGACGAGCTGGAGAGAAAAGTAAAACTCTCCACCCTATGGGCGTGGTATAATGGTTCGAGGTACTGGAAGGCATACCTTGAAGCTTATCATAAATACACTATGGACGTATTGTTCACCTCATTCATGATGGGTGAAGCTGCCGCTACCACGGTATTTTCTACCATGTCCAAGGGGTCAAAAATAGACCAGTTCTCAAAGCTTTTCAAGAACACCGCGGTGGATGAGACCAGGCACTACGCTTTCACTCACTTGATAATGACCAGCAACGCGTCCAAAATGGACGAAGAAAGGAAGAAACTAGTATCTAAACAGGTGAGGGCTGGCTTCGTGTTCCTTTCAATGATTACCTACAGACCGCCAAAGGACTTCTGGAAGTTACCTCCGTGGTTCAATGAGGTCACAGAAAAGATGGAGGACTTAGCTAGATCTGGAGGGTTCTACATCCCAGAGATCAAGGAAAAGGAGGAAGCGTGGAGGACTGCCATAATGAGGGTAGGTGCAACTCTCTCCAGGTACGGAGTCCCAATGCCTGCCATCCCAGAGCTAGGCATAACCGGTGAGGAAGTGAAGGACCTAAAGGAAGAAGATTTCATTCCGGTTTTTTAAAAGGGCTTAAGCTAAAAATCTTTTTTACTCAACTCAAGGTTTATAGAACATGTACTAGATTAAATCTTATTAAGATCTCTGAAATTACCAAAACTGACACAAGTATCATGGTCCTCTTGGAGAGCTCCCTCCCTAAACTTCTCATCTCCTTACCTGAGGACAGTTTTGAGCCCGGTCTCAAGAACCTGATCGTTGGCTCAATTAGACCTAACAACAGGGTTGGAAGGAAAATCGAAGAGAGAGGGATTAAGGCTATTAATGAGATAATCCAGGAAACCGTCACGTGATTGCTCTTCACGTTTTTCCTGAACGGGGCTTTGTACTCCACCAGGAGGGATTGAGTCAAGGTGTAGAGCATCCACGTCAAGAATATGGAATAAACCCCGAAGTTTACGCTAGCGAGCATGTCAGTCCAGGGCAAATAAAAGGAACTGACCGCGTAAGTACCTAGCAGGACTGGGGCCATCCTAAACCTAAAGTAAGACAATACGTAGGCTGAGACCAGGAAGGCTAGGGGGAGTAGAAGGAATACGTTAAACAGGAAAGCGTAGGGGATGACATTGGCTCCAGCAAGCAGGTAGTCCTTGGTTTCAAACTTCCAGGAGATCAACTTGGGGTAAAGTCTCTCTATGGTAAATGCGTTGAGGATGGCTAAAGGAACGAGGTAAAGCAAGGTAGTCAATTTATCTGTCAAAATTGCTGAGAGCATGAAGGTCGTCGTAAACAGGCTTAAGGCGCCCTTGTTGGTTATCCTTGTCCCGGACATTTGGTCTCTGATCTTAGCTCTCTAGTATTAAGTAAAACCCCAAATATTAAGGGGTTGATTTTATGTGTAAGGCTCGTAATATTTTCTCTTCATGAAGCTTAGCAACTTAGCTCTTTTAATTGAAGGAATATCATTCCTCCTGATTGGGGGGATTCCGGCAGTCTTTAACTTCATGGATATGCAGGGGTTTCCCTATCCCTTACCAACTTCGCTTTTCAACGCTCACTGGATAGTCATGGTGTACGGGTTCTTCCTAACCCTGATTGGAAACGAAATCCTGGTAGCGTTGAGCAACGAATGGAGAGGGAGACCTGCTCCCAAGGTCTACATAGCGGTGACTGGGGTCTCAGCTCTGATAGCAGTGATAATGTCTGAGCTTAACCTAATTCCTTACAGTTTGTACGTTCTATTATTACCCATCGGAACGCTCATTTTCTACTCTAGGGTTTATCTCTCCCCCTCAAAATTAGGGCTTAAACCCACCACTTACAATTACCTTCTCTTTATTACCTTGATCATCACAGTATTTGTTATTTCCTTTCAAACGGTAATGGATATCCCCTGGGTTTCACTGGTCTTCCCATCCTTAACGATCTTCGCCATAATGAGCAGGGATATAGGGTTGGTCTTTGGAGGGAAAAAGATAAACGGTGAAGAAATGACGTTGGCCTATCTCAGCCTACTCTTGGGGATAGTGACCTACCCGACCTACGCTTCGTCTTTGTTCCTCTTCCTGAGCTGGGTGTTCTCCCTGCACGGATCTGGGATCTTGAGGTCAAAGGGGAGGCTGTACCCTAGGGTGAGCCTAAGTATCGCGTGGACTTGGTTGCTTCTCTCCTCACTCTTCTCCTTGTTAAGTTATGACGCCTTTGTGCACTCCATAGCTGTAGGTTTCCTCTTTGACACTGTATTCGGCGTAGATGCTGTCCTCATGGACATGCTCATAGGAATCTCTGGTAAGAGGTTATCCATTAGACCTTCCTACTTACCCATAATATTGCTCAATATAGGGCTCTCCATGAGGATAGCCTACGATCTGGGGATCTCGTCTTCGCTCTTCATTGCCTCAGCTCCCCTTCAAGGTATTGGTATACTCTCCTTTTACCTAAACGTCTTCAGGCAAGTTCTACCTCAACTAAAAAGTTCCGTTTAGGTACTTGCCAACTACCTTCTTCAAAGCCCTTCTCAGAAGTTCCTCTGCTGAGGAGGGTGAGATACCGAGCTCCTTGGCTATTTCAGTTAAGCTCGCCTTCCTCTCAACGTCGTAATAACCTTTCTTGTAAGTGAGAAGAAGTATCTGCAATTGCCTATCTGTTAACTCCAGATCGTCCTCCCTAGGCTTGTCGGTCTTTAAAACCCTCGGCTTCAATCCCAGGGAGTTCAGTTCAGTGATGACAGTCTTAAGATAGCCTACAGAGGGGACAAGTAACTTATAAACGATCTCGTTCTGACTTAAGGGTTTGGCGTTAAGGATCATCACCTCAGTCTTGGAGAGAAACTTACATGAGGAACAGGAGGGCGCCTTAGCCCATATCTGCTTCCCACCTTTAAGCTCAACGATCCTGACTCCTCCAATTGTGAGGAGTCTCTTGGTCTCCCTATCGAGGAGGTCTACCTTTATTATGTGATTGGTGAAGTCCGTTTGGGGGTCAACTTTCTCTATGACAGTATGTTTATCACCCAGGATTCCCATCACTCTGCAGTCTCCCCTCCGCACGTAAAGGTCAACCTCTATGGGTCCTCTCATAGCTCACACCAAAACGAGGGAGCGAACTGTAGCCTCAAGACGTCATTCAAGTTCCAGGGCTACCACTCTGGCCATGGAACCGCTGGCGTTAAGGATCTTTATGGGTAGAGCCACGACAAGGTACTCCTTACCCTCTTGTAACTGGTCTAGGTTAGCAAGGTCCTCCACTACTACCACCCCTTGCTTCAGGAGCCTCTTGTGGACTGAGAAGTCTGAGTGAGAGTAGGGTTCGATACCCAAAGTATCAATACCTATGAGCTTGACCCCCCTGCTTATTAGGAACTCAGCTCCGTCCATTGAGAGCCCTGGGAACTCGTAGAGGAACTCCTTGGTGTATGCCCTCTTCTTGTCCCAACCTGTCCTCAAGAGGATCGCCTTATTATCGTACTCAGGCCTCCATATTTCCCTCAAGGACCGCTCCCCTATCTCCCCTTGCGATACCTTAGGTGAGATACTGTATCCAGGACTGATGAGAACGTTGAGGTCAAGCTTGTCCACAGTGGCCCCCCTCTCGTCAAAGTGATACGGGGCGTCAACGTGGGTTCCAGTGTGGGTCGCAAAGGAAACGAACTCCACGTTGTAACCGTCCCTGCTTAGTATTCCAGTAGGCTTTATGTCAACCAGTGGGTTGGTAGGCCAAACTGGCATATAGGGAGATAGAGTCACGCTTAAATCGAAAATTTTCTTTATTTTCATGATGGTAAATTCTCCCTAAAGTTTAAATAAGCTCACCTACCTGACCGTTCCAACCAGGTCTTTAAAATAATGGACGCCGTTGACCTAAACTCCTCTTCCCTCTCCTTGACCTCCTCTACCAGCTTTGTGTCTAAACCGTAGGTCTCAGCCCACCTCTTGATCATTCTACCATCAACTTCAACATGAAACTGTAAACCTAAGGCCTTCCCTGCGTAAAAAGCTTGAAAATATTTGTCTGAATACGCCAGCAGAGAAGCTCCCATGGGTATCGTAAACGTGTCCCCGTGAAAGTGAAAAACCTCCACTTCATCACCAATCCTTTCCTTAAACTCATCGAGTAACTTAACCTTACCAACTCCCAGTTCGGTTCCGAAACTTCCCTTCCTTACATCACCTCCCAAGGCGAAGGAGAGAAGTTGAGAGCCCAAACATATCCCTAGTACGAGTCTGCCCTCGCTTAACGCCCTTCTTATCAAATTCACCTCCTTGATCAAGAATGGGTACTTTTCTGCTTCGTATACCCCCATGGGTCCCCCCATCACGACTAAATCGTCAGGATCCTCCTTTCCGGTTAATTCCCTTCCGTGCTTCTCCTTCACATCAAAACCTAGACTTGTTAACATCTCCTTTAAGGTCCCAGGCCCTTCCTCCGGATGGTTGAGAACCACCAACATGAATACTGCTCAACTATGCCGTTTATTAACCTTTTTGTTCAGATTTTATTAATTATATTAAAGTATTAATTTTATAAAGTCAAGGATACAGCGTTCATGGAGCTGATAGAAGAACAGTAAACCTCGCGGGGCGGGGAGGAGGTCAGCCTAGGGCCTTGGTAAACTCCAGAGGTCACGGTGTGGAACTAAACGACGTATAAGACCTCGTCTAGAGGGCAAGACTTTTATATTTGGATAGCCTATCCAACTGCGTGAGGCGCTCAACAAAACTAGGATCTCTCTATTTTATGGGATAAATCTAGGAGTAATCCTTTTCGTATTCCTAGAACTCATCCATGTTTCCACGCAACTGAGGGCTCGAAGGTCTCTTTTTTCGCTCTGAGGAGTTTGGCTTTCCTTCTAGGGCTAAGCATAACTCCATCTAATGTTTTTACATAATGCCGGATGTGGGTATGTATCCCGAAAGGCGTGTTCATGGACAGCCCAAGATGTGCGGGTTCCCCCACTTAGACGGTATCCCATCTAGATGGGTCGGGGTTACCCCTTGGGGCGGAGGAGGGTGAAGGAAGACCCGCTCGACTCCCGTGAAGCCCAAGGGTTGAGGGTTTATAGCAAGTTATATGAGACCCGATGAAACCCAAACCCCTTCATAATAGGGTCCTTGGAACTTCTCGGCTTACTTCTGTCCAAGCAAGGACAGAGGGGTGCAGTGCGAGTTTCCTTTCCTGGATCAACGGTGGAACACGGTGGGGTTATGGGGTATTCATAGCAACCACGTTCGTCGTAGTATGGGCTGGCTCAGGTTATCTCATATAACCTCAGGATATTTCCAAGAGGTCATAGAGGGAAAACTGGTTAATGTGAACTTTTTATTAACGTGAAGAAAATAATTTTGGGCTAAGCTTGAGAGTTCTAGTTGTTACCCCTCACCCAGATGATGAGACGTTCTGCTGTGGCGGAAGCATCTTGAACCACTTGAGAAGAGGTGACGAAGTTTACGTGGATGTAGTGACCGATGGAAGATATGGGTCTCCGGATCAGCAGCTGAGAGGTTCCGAAGAGTTGGTGAGGATTAGGACAAGGGAGATCGAGTGTGCCCTCAGTGTCCTGGGAGTTGATAAGGCAAATGTTAGGTACTTAGGATTTGAGGACGGAAGGGTAAAGTCGAGGAGGAGGGAAGCACAGGAGGCACTCAGATGGAGGATTAAGGAGCTATCCCCAGAAATAGTGTACTCACCGGTTCCCTTTGATATGCACGACGATCATGCAACTCTTGGCAAAATAACTCTTGGACTGTTCCCACGAGCTAGGTTCTACATCATCTGGGTTCCAACGTCTTTAGACCCACGGAGGAGAGGTCTAGTCTACTTGAGAAAGTGGAGCAAAGTGATAGTTGACATTGAGGGCTATAGGGAGACTAAACTCAGGGCAATGAAGTGCTACTCCTCCCAATTGGGAGGTCTGTCTGGAGACATGATGAGGCGATTTACTGGGAAAACTGAGACGTTTTACCAGCTCGTACGGTCTTAGGACTGGCTTTGGTTGATCTACGAATGGATTTGAGACTTGATTTAGCTGGAGCCAGCCCTTTTCCTACCCTCAATAACCTCTCCAGGTACCTCCAACCACCCACACTGGTTCATCTGAGACTTCCAGGGGGACAGGATCTGCCCTTAGCTCCTCCAAGAGCTCCTCATCTACCTCTACACCTATACCCGGTCTATCGGGGACCTTCACCCTTCCGTTCTCCACGGGAGTCCCATTCCTGACCAAGTCCCTCTTCCACTTAGGAAACCAGTCGTAGAAGTTCTCCAAGATAACTAGGTTCGGTATAACTGATGCCAACTGGATGGAGACGGCATTCTGTATTGATCCAAACGCATTGTGAAAGGCTATTTCCACATCGAAGGCTTCAGCCATGCTCGCCACTTTCCTACCCACTGTGACACCGCCAACGTTGGTTATGTCGGGCTGGAGGATGTCGACCAAACCTTCCCTCAGGTAGAAGAGGGTCTCCTTGAGACCGATCAGCCTTTCCCCCATTGCTACCCTAACTTGGGTGTGTGACCTGTATTTCCTGTAGCCCTCTATGTCCTCGTGGTGGACAGGTTCTTCCATGAAGAGCGGGTTATATTTCTCGAGCCTTTTGGCTATGGAGATGGCCGAGTTAGCGTTGAACCTCCCGTGGTGTTCAATCATGATCTCAACCTCGTCTCCCACCGATTCCCTCACTGCTTTGACCCTCTCCTCTGCCTGCTTAAGTCCCCTCTCGTCTATCCAGTCAAAGTATGCGCCGAAGGGGTCAAACTTCAACCCTTTGTACCCCTTTCCTACGACTTCCTTAGCCCTCACGGAAAAGTCCTGGGGTGTGACGCAGTCCTTATACCAACCGTTGGCGTAGACTGGGACTTCGTCCCTGAACTTTCCTCCAAGGAGCTTGTTCAAAGGCGCACCTAGCTCCTTTCCCAATAGGTCCCAAAGGGCTATATCAATGGCGCTCAAGGATGTCGCTGACTCGAACGACCTGGACAGGTAAAAGTCCTGAGTGTACCACCTGTGGTAGTTTCTCTCGACCCTCTCCACTTCCTGGCCCATGAAGCCTTTGCTCACCTGCTTGAGGGCACTGAACACTTGACTTACCCTCAGGGTAGGGACAGCCTCTCCATAGCCCACCATTCCGTCAGTGGTCTCTACCTTCACCACTATCATTGTGGAAGCCCAAGTGGCAGCTCCTTTCTCCTTAGAGGAGAGTACTATTGGGGTGATTTCTTGGATTTTCATAGACATTATTATTTCAACTCTATATAAAAATCATTTCATAACCTGAGTTTCAAAATCTAAAGGGATTTAAAACGTCCGAAAGACGATGAGGGATCCCTCCCTTGTTCAATTTGCCGGCCCTCTTGGCTAACTCCCTGCCGTAAAGGGCCAGGCTTTCCCACCTTTAAACGCTAACATGGTTTAAGGTAGTCTACTTTATTTTTACTACCTACCCAGTTTTAGTGAATTCGGTTGAAAATTCTTGCCGTTGTCGACTTCGGCTTGAACGAGAGAAGTGGGGGATATCAAAGGAATCTAGAGATAATGGGCAGGCTCCCAAAGCTCGCCAAAGTTAACATAGTTCCCTCCATTAGAAACCTCTCTTACGCCTTTAATTACGGTAGGAAGGGGGAATTGGTCTCCGTCCTGAAAGGTCTGAACTCCACATCTGGGGAGCTCATGGACAACATAAGGGATTCCAACTCCGTTGAGGAGTTTGAGTCACGCTTAAGGAAGGAGGAGTACGACGTCGCGGTCGTCTACAGCAACTCCTCCGAGAACGTGAGACTTGCCAGAAAAATTACTGACGCCCCTTTGGGGGTACAACTTCAACTCGAGCCCTTCTATCTAAGGGACTCGACCCTCTTTAGGATAAAGTTCAGGGGCCCTACCGGGCGAGCCCTGGAGAAGTTCGAAAGGGCTCTTAGGGAATCCAGAAGGGAGAGAGAGGTATGGCTCCGCCTAATTTCTGAGGGAAACCTGAACTTCGCGATCTCGGTGAGCAGAATCCCTCTCCTGAACTCAGGCCTAGACTCCTACCTACCGTACGAGGTCCCCTCCCCAGCCAACGCCTTACCGGAGGGGATAATGAAGTTCAGGGAGGACGAAAAGGAGGACTTCGCGGTATACTTCACTAGGCTTATCCCAGAGAAGGGACTTTTTGAGGTCCCCATCATCTGGAAGAGGGTGAACGAGAGGAGGGACGTGAGGCTCTACGTCATGGGGGAGTTCCAAGACGAGAGGGACAAGGTGGACTTCCTGAACATGGTGGACAGGCTCAAGGTTAATGTTGAATACTTGGGCTTCAAGGAGGGGGAGGACCTATATAGGGTAGTGTCGAGGGCAAGGTTTACGTTGTACCCTTCACATTACGATAGTTTTTCCCTAGTCGTTTTAGAGTCACTTGGTCTTAAAACGCCAGTGTTGGCTTACAGGACCCAAGCGATGATGGAAATCTTTGGAGAGGAGAGGGGAGTGGTAAAGATAGAGGAGGACAATATCAAGGGGATGGCTGAGGCCGCGTTAAGGTTGAACGCAGAAGTAGGGGAGGGATTCGTGCGGAAGTTTCTCTCGTGGGACAGGGTCGTTGAAGCCGAGCTTATGTCCATAATGAGGATAAGAAACTTTATTCTCCGTTAATTATTTGATGGGACGATCAGATCCCATTTCAGTATGTGGACGGTTAGCCTATAAATCCTGGGACGCAGGACTGTGGATCCGAGGGTATGAAGTGCACGCTGACAATCGCGTTAAGTTTTTTTGAAGTGTAGCTGAGATTTATTTTTATTTGAATCTGACCTCCTCCCCGCCCTAAAGGGCGAGGGTTCCACCGAGGTCTAAAGTGTTACTCCCCTTTACGGGAGTTACTACGTTTGACACTATGAGGAAGGAGAGCTTCTTTAGTACGCTTACGAGTTTCTTTATCCCCAGTCTCATTACGTTTAAAGTACCGAGGTTCTCCTTTTCTTTTTATAATCTTATTAAAAAGGACATATAACCGAGTTCACCATTATTTCTATCATGAAAATTAAAGTCGGGGACATTGCTCCAGACTTCGAGGGTGTGAACGAGAACGGCGAAAAGATAAAGCTTTCGAGCCTTAGGGGGAAATACGTAGTGCTCTACTTTTACCCTAAGGACGACACACCAGGTTGCAGGGCAGAGGCGCTAAGCTTCAAGGAAAACTGGGACGAGGTTGTTAAGAGGGGGGCAGTGATCTTAGGGGTCAGCGGAGACTCTCCTGAGTCCCACAGGAAGTTCAAGGAGAAGTACGGGCTCCCTTTCTCCTTAATCAGTGATGAGGGTGACAGAATAAGGGAGCTTTATGGAGCTAAGGGCTTCCTAATCCCTGGGAGGGTAACCTTTGTAATTGACCCTGAAGGTAAGGTCAGGCTGGTCTACTCCTCCCAGATGAACCCGACCTCTCACGTCAAGGAAGTCCTGAAGGTGCTGCCAATCCCTGAAAAAAGGTAAAGCTAGGAGGTTGTCCTCCCCCTTGATAAGAGACAGGGATAGCTGAATGGAGGTACCTTAAAGCATATTGATCCAATCGAACTAACTTACCTACGTGCTCAGTTGGGGTTAAGCCAAGGTCTTCAATAAACCTACTCTGTGGGACTACTCCAAGGGATAAGACCGTGGAAAGTATGTTTTTAAGTGGACGTGAACCCATCTACCAAGACATTCTATCGCCCCTCGACTATTAAATGGTTGTAGCTAAACCGATGGACGAAAACGAAGACCCTGGCCCCTAGGTATCTAAACCGAGGTATTAAAAGGGGGAGCGTCGCCTCAGATAAAGCCCATGGAAAATCACAAACTGAGGGACCCCTCGCAGGGCAGGGAAGAAGTCAATTCCTCCCTGGACTTTCACGACATAACCTTAGCTAGCCTAGCCCTCTTAAGCTCCTCCATCATCCCCAAGATCTCCTCGAATGGAGCCAACGAGCTGAGCGTCTCCTTCCCGTCCAGGACGATCTGAAGGGCCTCAGGGTAGAGCTCCTCTATCCTCTTCACTGCGTACTCCCTATCGGTCACCAGGGATAGACCAAAGTTAATGTGTCTAGCTTCGTCCTCCACTATCCTCCTGATACCAGCTGTGAACTCCTTAAGCCCATATCTCTCCCCCGCTTCCCTCAGTAGGTGAAGTCCTGTGGTAGCTAACACCCCCTCCGTCACCATGTGAAACCTGGTGACTATCCTCTGGACGTCACCGCTCTTGAAGTCCTCAGTGAGGTTATCGAAAAAGCGTATATATGACTCGGGCAACTCCAGGTCTAGAGGTTCGCCCTTGAAGTACCTCTCAAAGAAATCGAAGTGTTGAAGCTCCTCTTGGTACTGCTGAGGGGAGTACCCCATCACCTTACCTACGAACTTAACGGAAAGAGGTTTAAGGACCCCCCACCTCGACATATACTTCCTTGGGTAGAAGTGGGCAGACAGATACCTTATCCCAAACCTTACCTCTGATGGGACTGAGCCCCAATTGCTGTCCATACTATATCTAAAGAAAGAGGAACTTAAATATTTTTTCATAAAAACCATATTAAAGAAAACTTTTATCACTATTAACTGTTTTCATGAAAGGTCGTTAAAATTGAAAAGTTTCCAAGGAAGGTACTAAGTGAGGAAGATCTTGAACCAGAGTTGGGGAAAGGGCCTAGTCTACTAGTCCGTCCACGAGTTAAGGTTTATCTCCAAAAAATAAAAAATAAGGAGAATATCTTTTTCCTAATGTTCCTAACTAACTCTTTTATGTTAAAATATCAATCCACAAATGTGTCGATTCCTGTAAAGTTAAATGGAAGAGAGGGAGTTGCGAACCCAGGCGAGACCGTCCTTGACTTTTTGAGGAGGTCTGGGACTTACGTGCCCCACGTGTGTTACAGTGAGGGACTGGTACCACTGAACAGTTGCGACACCTGTCTTGTCGAAGTCAACGGAAAGTTAAGGAGGGCCTGTTCGACGGAGGTAAGCGAAGGCATGGTGATAGTGACCGAAAGCGAAAGGGCAAAGAAGGCTAGGAGGGAGGCGATCTCCAGGATCCTGGGGCTCCACAAGCTTTACTGCACCCTCTGCGACAACAACCTAGGCTGTCAACTACATGAGGCTGTCATAAGGGAGAAGGTTTACCACCAGAGCTATAGGGAGAAGCCCTACTCGGTAGACGCTGGTCCCTTCTACGTGTACGACCCTGCCCAGTGCATCCTCTGCGGAAGGTGCGTGGAGGCCTGTCAGGACTTCGCAGTGAACGAGGTTATCTGGATAGACTGGGACTTGGACCCCCCTAGGGTGGTGTGGGACAACGGTAACCCCATTGGGAACTCCTCCTGTGTGAACTGCGGTACCTGCGTTACAGTTTGCCCAGTCAACGCCCTCATGGAGAAGGGGATGCTGGGAGAGGCTGGTTTCTTCACGTGGATGAGGGATGACGTGAAGAGGAAGTTAATCGAGGACGTGGGCAAGACTGAGGACAACTTCAGCCTGCTCATGTTGGTGAGCGAGCTGGAGTCTAAGGCTAGGGAGACCAGGATAAAGAGGACTAAGACCGTTTGCACTTACTGCGGGGTAGGGTGCTCCTTCGAGGTCTGGACTAAGGGGAGGAAAATCCTGAAGATAGAACCTAGGCCGGAGTCCCCAGCCAACGGAGTCCTCACCTGCGTCAAGGGGAAGTTCGGCTGGGACTTCGTGAACAGCGAGGACAGGCTGAGGGTCCCCCTGATTAGGGATGGGGACAAGTTCAGAGAGGCAACTTGGGAGGAGGCGATCTCTTTAGTAGCTAGGAAGATGAAGGAGATCAAGGAGAAGTACGGTCCTGACTCCTTGGGGTTCGTCGCCTCAGACAAGATGAGCAACGAGGAGGCTTACCTCCTCCAGAAGCTGGCTAGGGCAGTTGTGGGCACAAACAACGTCGACAACTCGTCTAGGTACTGTCAGTCCCCAGCCACTGTGGGCCTGTGGAGGACCGTAGGTATTGGGGCTGACTCTGGGACAATTAAGGACATAGAGAGCTCTGACCTGATAGTCATAGTAGGACACAACACGACAGAGAGCCACCCAGTGGTTGGTAGCAAGGTAAAGAGGGCGAAGAAGATCAGGGGGGCTAAGATAGCAGTTGTAGACGTAAGGAAGCACGAGATGGCTGAGAGGGCTGACCTCTTCATAAGACCTAAGCCCGGTACTGACGCTGCAGTGCTCGCTGGAGTGGCCAAGTACTTGATAGACATGGACTGGGTCGACCACAAGTTCCTGGAAAGGGTCAAGGGTTTCAATGAGTTTAAGAAGTCAGTGGAAGGTTTCACCCTAGACTACGTGGAGTCGGTCACAGGGGTCCCGAGGGAGCAGTTGGTGAGGCTAGCTGAGATGATACACGAGGCTAAGTCGGTCTCCTTCCTTTGGGGGATGGGGGTCACCCAGCACCTTGGTGGAGCGGACACTTCTACAATAATCTCTGACATACTCCTCCTCACGGGGAACTACGGGAGGCCAGGGACTGGGGCTTTTCCCATGAGGGGCCACAACAACGTCCAGGGCGTAAGCGACTTTGGGTGCCTGCCAAACTACCTCCCCGGTTACCAGAAGCTCGAGGAGAACGTGATCTCCAAGTTCGAGGACGCCTGGAGGGCGAAGCTCAGCAGAAGGCCTGGTCTCCAAATACCGGAGATGATAGAGGGCGTCCTGGAGGGAAAGATCCACGCCCTCTTCATAGTAGGGGAAGACACAGTAATGGTGGACTGCGGAACGCCCCTTACCAAGAAGGCGTTAGAGAGCGTTAACTTCCTAGTGGTCCAAGACGTGTTCATGACTGAGACTGCTAAGCTCGCAGACGTCATTCTACCGGCTGTTCCCAGCCTGGAGAAGGAGGGTACCTTTGTGAACACCGAGAGGAGGATACAGAGGTTCTATAAGGCTATGGAACCCTTGGGAGACGCAAAACCTGATTGGGAGATCATACAGATGATAGCGAACGCTCTAGGAGCAGACTGGAGTTACTCCCACCCGTCCCAGATAATGGACGAGGTGGCTAGGCTGACCCCAGTTTTCTCAGGAGTTAGCTACTCCAAGTTAGAGGGTTTCAACAGCTTAGTCTGGCCTGTGACTGAGGAGGGGGACACCCCATTGCTCTATGTGAACTCCTTCGCTACTCCCGACGGGAAGGCCACGCTCTATCCGCTAAGTTGGAGGCCAAGCTCCCTGAGGGACCAGACCCACGCAATCACCCTGAACACTGGGAGAGTCCTGGAACACTTTCACGGTGGGACCATGACTGGGAGGGTTGAGGGCTTGAGGAGAAAGTTCCCTGAACCGTTCGTAGAGGTATCAAAAGAGCTAAGCGAGAGGTACTCCATAAAGGACGGAGATCTAATCCTAGTTAAGTCCAAGTCCGGAGGGGAGATAAAAGCTAGGGCGTTGGTCAGCGATAGCGTGACAGGGGAGGAGGTTTTCATACCTCTCTTCGCCTCAGACCCTAGGAATGCCGTGAACAACCTAACTGGGACGGAGGTGGACAAGGCTTCCGGGACACCCGGATACAAGGACACGCCAGTGATGATCGAGAAGCTCAGCCAATCAGGGGACAGACCGTTGCCCAGGGACAACTGGAGATACCACGTAAAGGAGAGGAGGAGCCAGGTAGGCATAGAGGTCGAGAAGAAATGGAAGAGGACGGAGTTCAGACCCTTGATAGAGTGATCTCTCTGCTTGGGGAGGACTCTGAATCCCTAGAGCAGTTCCTGAGGTTCGTGAGGGCCCTCCACAAGTCCGGGGTTTTACAGTTGATGACTGGGCTACTGGAAAACTTTGAGGGGACGCTCTCCACCCTGTCAGAGGAGAATAGGGGACTAATCAAAACCCTGGGCGTTCTGTACTCAGTACTCAACGGGGATGAGGAGGTGGAGGACGCGTCCCTTACCCAGTTGATCAAGGAGCTGAACGATCCAGACGTGAGGAGAGGTCTAAGACTGGTACTAAAGGTGTTAAGGGCGATAGGGAGTGCAAGTAGACAAGGTTAAGATCCTTAAGGTCAGGGAAAACGGGGAGAGCCTCGAGGAGGACTACGTAGCTGTAGAGGAACCGCTTGAGATCAAGATATGTGAGGAGGAGTGCAGGACTTTCGCCGTCATCATGAGAACTCCAGGCCAAGACGAGGAGCTCTCCCTGGGCTTCCTCTTCTCGGAAGGGGTAATAGATAACTCGAAGGACGTACGCGAGATTACAGCAGGTGACGGTGAGGTGAGGGTATACTTGACCAGAAGGGCTGAAATTGAGCCCAGACACATAGTGGTGAACTCGAGTTGCGGAGTTTGCGGTAGGAGGCTCCTCTACACCCTGGAGATATTGAAGAGTGAAGTCAAGGTAGAGAAGAGGGCTATACTCTCCTTCCCACGTAAACTGAGGGAATACCAGAGCGCCTTCAACGTGACTGGTGGGCTCCACGCTGCGGCCCTCCTGGACACTTCCGGAGATTTGGTCGCGATTTCCGAGGATGTAGGGAGGCACAACGCTGTCGACAAGGTAGTGGGTAGCCTCCTCAGGGAGGACAGGTTACCTGCGAGCCAATACGTCCTCCAGGTCAGCGGTCGGGTAGGTTATGAGATAGTCAGCAAGGCAGTGATGGCGGGGATCCCGATCGTAAGCGGGATCTCAGCACCCACAAGTTACGCAGTGGAGATTGCAAAGAAATCAGGTGTAACTTTGATAGGGTTCCTGAGGGATGGCTACTTTAACGTTTATGCGCACGGTGAGAGGTTGATCTAGTGGTTACCGGTGAGCAGGTGAAGCTTCACGGTACGGTGAAGAGCGTAGTCTCCGAACTTTGTACCTAGAAGTTTCAATGACGTCGCACCCCCATGGCCTTGCACTTCAGGACTCTCTCTAGTTCGCTAACTCGGGAACCGATGAACTCCCTGGTCTGAGAGACCGACCCTTTGAGGGGGGTACAGGTACCCAGTCGTTTAAGTCCATGACCTACTAGGACTTTAGGGGTTAAACGTCGAGCTAGGGTGAAGCCCCTAATGGCGTTGATCATTCATTAAGCCAAACAACAAAAAAGGTCTCTCAGCTAACTCTTGGTCTTTAGCTCCTTAGCCTCTGCCTCAGACTGGCTGTCCCTCCAGGGCTCAGCCTTGGGCGTGAACTTGACCTCGCTCTTCCTCCCTGCAAGCTTCTTAGCCACCTCCTGAGCGAAGTTGATGTCGTAGAGCCTCGAGAACATTATCCTCTGCGCAGCTGGGCTACCAGCCCCGTGGACGGACTCTATCTGGAACGCTACTCCCATAGCCACGTTCTCAACTAGCCTTATCATCCTCAACCTGTCCTCAGCAGTGAAGTCCTCAGCCCCCTGCAGGTACCTGGAGATGTACTCCTTCAGCTTGGGGTTCTTTAAGTCCCACTCGCTCGGGGCAGTCCCTACAGCTCCCCCTGCCAGATCAATGGAGAGCTGAGCTATCTGTGCTGGGAACCTCGCTACGAGGTGCTTGGTGACGTTGGCGTGCATTGGGTTTACCCACCAGCAGGTGTCGCACATCTTCACCGCGTTCAGGCTAGCCGCTATCCCAGCTGAGTACATGGTCTCAGTCAGGAATATCATCTCCGTAAGCTTGTCCTGGACGTGGGAGGCCCTGTCCACACCTATCTGTTTCGCCAGGTCCGCGCTCGCCCCTATTATAACGTCCCCAAGCCCTGCCTTGCAACCACCGTAGCCCTGCCTGTGGTAAGCTGAAAATATCTCCACGAGAGTACCAGTGTACTCCCACTCCCCAGCTAGGAAGACCCTGTTCATGGGCACGAACACGTTGTCGAAGATTACCAGACCCTCGTGGTTGTAGAAGTAGGGTAGGCCGTCTATCTCCCCCTCCTCCATCCTCCTAGCGTCGTTCAGTTGCCTCCCCACGACTATCTTCACCCCCTCGCTGTCCGTGGGCAGGGCAAACGCCACTGCGTAGTCCTTGTCTTCTGGTCCCATCGCCCTAGTGGGAAGGACCACCATCTCCTCAGTGGCAGCTACTCCTGTTATGTTCGCCTTTGCACCGGAGACGTATATACCGTCCTTTGTGACCTCCGTTATCCTCAGGTAGGCGTTCTTGTTGGGCTGTTGACTGGGCTTCAGGTTCCTGACCCCCTTGGCGTCTGTCATAGCACCGGCTAGGGCTAGGTCGTTCTTCTGTACGTATTTGAGGTACTCCACGAACCTGTCCCTTATCTCCTTCTTCCCCTTACTGGCCATCATTGTCGTGACTATGTTCAGGGTGTTAAGTGAGTCCCAACCTACGCACCTCTGGAAGCAGGCCCCGGTCTTGTGGCTCAGCTTCCTCAGTAACTTCACCTTCGCAGCTAGGTCCTCCGGGGACCTGTGGATGTGGTTGAACCTGTTAACCTCCTCCTCCAAGAAGGGGCTCCACGCCCTCCCCAGCTCCTTAGTGTCCTCCTCCCACGCCGCGTCAAAGGTTGCCTTAAAAGACATAACGGAGGGCTTCAGGAAGGGGTGCTTGGTCACGTCTTTCACCTCCTTCCCCATGACATAGATCTCTACCTTTGAACGGTTACTTATGGACTGAAGGTAATTATCTCCCGTTCTAACGACCATGAGATAGAGTAGGGTTTAAAGTTTTTAAAGTTTAGTATAATGTTCTTGTTCATGATACTCAATTTAAAGATGTAGATTGGTATTTATAGAACAGATTCTAAGTCTGGGGTGAGTAGGAGGGGAAGAGGGTTAACAAGGCGTTATGGAAACGATGTGTCTTGAAGGTCTAAGAGTACACGTTGGGGAGAGGGTGTGGGACCGTTGTCAGCAGTTTCGTTTATTCCTAGAATCTATATAATTTAGTAACAAGATCAAATACGTATCTAGAGTAAAGGGGTATGACAAAGCGTGAGAATACCATTCATTGCGAGGTCTAACCACAGAAATGTGACTATACCTCGAAGTGTTGGCAAGACCTATGGACAGTTCAGTCCTAAGTGTGAGGGTCACCTCAACTTCGTAGATAGGGGTCACCCATAGTGAGTTGGGAAAGGATTAGGGTGGAAGGCCAGCTTGACTCCCATGGAGGCCGAGAGTCGAGAACCGGTGTTTAGGGCCATGAAATGCTGTGAAACCTAAACCTATAATAATAACTCATTGGAGAGTAAATATGTAATCTTACCGTAAAACACAGAGCCTTATTGGCGATGCATGCTCTGAGTTAGTCAAGGTGAGGGAAAAGCTCACCGCTCATGAAAATGCAGTCTCGTTTGGGAGCAGCGTAGCGAAGACGCTGACGTTATATCCAGATATTTGAACCAGGATTGTCTCGTTCCAGACGTATTCAGGAAGGGAGAAATTGTATGTCAACGGCAAGGGGATGTGTTGTTGGGCTGATTGTATTGGTCTAACTGACGATGATATATTTACCCAAGGGCCTTTTCCTAGGAAGTAAACTGCGTCCAAGGTGTAGTTTCCCCCTCCTCTTAAAACTAGGAGTTCCGGCTTTGAAGGAGACGCGTTGTAGAAAAGGAGGATCGACCCTCCGTTTATCTGCCTTTGAAGAACAGAAGTTGTGTCAAGCGATTTTACGGAGGGTTCAGAAACGTTAATCATGAACAGAAATAGAGGTATTATCACTACTATTATCAGTATGACTGCAATCAGGAATGTTATAAATTCTGACTGGCCCTTCAACTTTAGTCACCCCTAAAACTGATCATAACCATATTCATAGACATATTCTACTGTAATATTAGTAAAATCATTTATCGTTACTACTAAGTTATTAGACTTGGTGCCGTTGACCAAGAATATATAAGGATTCCAACTTATATTATTGAATAATTGTAAGTTTGAGTTATTATATATTACAAGGAAGGGGCCTCTTAATACATTTCCCGTACCTCCTATTGAATAAGTACCGTT
Organism: Metallosphaera tengchongensis; assembly: GCF_013343295.1. NCBI lineage: Archaea > Thermoproteati > Thermoproteota > Thermoprotei > Sulfolobales > Sulfolobaceae > Metallosphaera > Metallosphaera tengchongensis. The sequence goes on from NZ_CP049074.1 coordinate 116,572, forward strand.
GACTACCCAATAGTATTCGTTGTAATTATATAGCGACGAATTCAAAAATAATACATCAGAAGAAGGGGAAAGAGGATATACTTGACGACCAGGGATTATATAATCACCAATGAATCCTTTAACATAATAGATTGCTGTAACATTTGGCATATATCCATTATTATATACTGAATAACCGATGTAAATTTTCACATAATTAAAATTATTAATATAATTAATATTTAATGAGGAATTTGATAACGAGAATAATATGAAGCTGGTAACATCGTACTTGTTACTACCAAAACTCGAATAGTCGTACGAGTAATGATATATTATATTTTGGTTGCTTCCGGAGTAGTTGAACTGGAGGGTCTTTAGGGAAACGTTGATGTATCCTGCAGGGACTGTGACGTTTATCGTGTTATCGAAATTGTAAGGCCTTCCATCAACGAGCACACAGATGTTATTAGTAGATGGGTGGACCTTTAGAGAAATCGTGATTATCTTGGTGACTGGAGTGTAGTTAGCCTCTAGCACAGTGGACGTCCCCTCCAACGTAACTCTAACGTCAGTTGAATTGGTCGAATTCAGGCTGGCTGTTCCGAGCACTATCCAGTTCCTGAATACCCCTGTCACAACGGAACCGTTAGGTCTTTCGTAGAACACGTATTGAGGGGCTTTCACCACGAAAGTCCCCGTGTAGTTGGGGAACGAAACTGGGGTTGTGAAATTTTCAAATTTACCATAAATATTGGTGGAGATGTTCGTTGACACTGACAGAGGAGGACTACCATATATCTGTGTCACAACTGTAAACCCACCCTTTGAGGAGAGGGAGTACGGACCGATGGACGACTTAGGCGTCAAGAAGAAGACGTTCCCTAGAGAAGTCACTATTATGATTGGGTGTCCCTGGACGTAGCCAGGGAGAGAGAGGTTGAAGAACCTTGATACTTCAAGGGGGTAATGGATCTGAGTCACGTTCTGCCAAATTGACCCATTGAGGAAAAGTATATGGGTAATTGTTAGGTTGGTTGGGGGCACGAAGGTACCGTTGGTATAGTAGAAGAGGATGGAAGAATTCGCGTAGAAAATAGCAGGGTGTCCCTCCTGAACTTGCTTGACTTGGAGGGACTTAAGGTAAATGTAATTGTTCACCAGGGCGCTTTGGGTGGTAGCAGCCTGCTGGGAGTTTGAGACGTAAAGGAGGGCAGGAACGGCTATTACTAGGACAACGACAATCAGGATAAGCAGAGCGATAGCGTTGGATATACCTTTCCTCATAAGACCACACCTTCGTATTCCCACTCTTCGTAAACTGTCAAGTACATAGGAGACTGAACTATGAAGTAGTAACCATTTCCATTTATAGTCGATGAAGGCTCTGCATAAGAACTAGTTACGTTATATATAGTGACATTAATGGGAGAGGATAGAATTGAAGAATAAGATTGTGTATTTTGATTTATTGAAACTAAGGATTTATACGAAATTATAAAATTTCCATATTCAGTAACAAGATATTCATAGGTCAGGTCTAGTCCTGTGCCACTCTTAAAGTATAACCTCTCAAACCTGTTGTCCTGTGTAGGACCTACGACAAATGATTTGTTTACTTGTAGGAACTGACCCGCGAAATCGCCTAAAACACTCTGATTATTTATATTATAGCCAGCGGGCAAAAAGAAAGAATTGTTCACTAGCATACCGTAGTAAGTGGTTATGTTCTTGTACACACCGTACACGGTACCAGAGCCGTTTACGAACACTTCGTCTAGACCAATAGGTGTTATATTTGTAGTGGAAGCCCTGAGATTACTCAAGTTATAACAATTTATCTGGCCCGCTTCCATGAAGAAACTATTCGGAGTGTTTCCTTTACCACCTCCATGACTGTAACTGTAATTAAAACTGATATTATAGAGGTGAGGAAACTGGACTATGTGATAACCGTAACTTAGATTCAGTGTAATGCCAGAAGAGTTCAGATAATATATTCTATTATCTATTTTTACAGGTATAGTCGCGTTCAGGGACGAAAGGGTAAGGGTATTGGATCTAACTTTAACAGAGGTAGTATTAGGCTCCAACGGGATATCCCACGGCTTGATGGTCACAGAATACTTAGCCACATCTCCCTTATAAATTGCGGTAAGGACTACAGGCCCGCTCACGGTAACCACTGTTGAAAGTGCGTTTGTGGCTGAAAGAGTCCCATAACCCACAACCGACCAGTTCTGGAACACACCGGTAATACCGTACTGTGACAAAAACACGTACTGGTTAACCTCGTCCACGGGGTAGTTCCCGGGCAATACGTCTATTAAGAAGGGAGTTGACTCAACATTTCCTGCGAAGTTAACGGTAGTAGTTACTGGGTATATCTTGCTCCCGTTCTCTACGAAAGAGGCTACGTACACCGGAAACTTCCCAGACGGCCCTTGTATATTTACTGTGTCAACTGAAGTGTTAGGGTTTAGGAAGTATATGTTACCTTGCCCAGAGACCAACAGGACAGGCATATTGAAGCTCTTTGAGGGTAGAGGGAGGCTGGAGTCACCTGCAACCACGAGAGACCGGAGTGTAGGTACCCACTCCGAGCCATTAAAGTAGTAAATCCTTGTAATATTGAAAGGATACGGGGTAGAAGTAAACAGGAACTCCAGGTGAGGCTCGTACTCTGTGGAGTTGTAATAGATGTTGGGGTTTCCCCTGAAAACTTGGTTTATCTCATTACCTTGACCTTGAGAGTAAGCCGAGGCCTGCTGGGAGCCTTGGGAAGAGTAGACGCTCACTGACTGAAAGAGCAGGAAGGCTGGGACTATCACAGCTACCAAGAGTATAAACATCAAGACCATGAATACCGGTACGGAAATTGCCCTCATTTCAACCACCTGAAGAGGGGACCCCAGTAAAAGTGAACCCGATCCTGAACAATTCACCTTGACCGTACATTACCCAAATTATAACAATATCGTTGCTGTTGAAGTTATTCACAGATATTGTAAAGGGTTGATTGAACGGTACTGTGTAAACGTGCTCCGACCTCACCAATAGTCTCCCGTTGAGGTCGTATATGTTCCCAGACGTGAAGCTATAGGCAGGTTTCCCGTTGGGCAGGTAGACCTTAAAGTTAGGTGAGGTAGGAGGTGTGACTAGTCCAACTGACGTCTCGAAGCTCTGCGGTTCCACGAAAGCAAGGACCGACACGTTCCCAGAGACTCCTGGGTCGTAAACCTCCATCACCAGGCTACCTGTAGAGGAACTTCCTGATAGGACAGGACCCACGCTTAAGGTAGTCTGGGAAGCTATGTTATTTGCTGTCTGCTCCTCGGAGGATAAGACTATCTGGGGGTATAGGTAGGAAACCGTAAAGCCTATAATGACCAGACCTAGGACTAACACCACGCTCACAAGGATTATCTCCTGTACAACGTTCTCCATTTCCTATTTCAAGAAATACTAATCCTAGCTTCTATATTAAACCTTCGCTAAAAATCACTAAAAATCGGCACGAGTGTTAAGGGATTTTAGGTAAAACACCAATATGGGGAAAAAAGTAAGATAACCAAAAACCTTACTTTATTAAGCTCATTTTAAATATATTATGGTGAATTCACAGCCAGTATGGACTTAGTAATGGACCATTTAAGGATAATTTTCGCTGAATTACTCGTGCGTCAGTATAGATTTTGCGTCTGACTGCACTTTTTCATTTTAAAGCCATATGGGTCTTTCCTACCCCTACTAATGGGATTTAGTATGAATCGGTTAACAGCAGGCCTTTAGACCGTCTCCTTAAACACCTCTAAAGTCCGCTACCGTGGAAAGCTCAGTAGCTATGGATTGAGGACTGACCTTATCCCAGACACAGACGACGAGGTATGCTCTCATCTTATCACGAATCTCAACTACTCTACTTGCATGCTTAAACTACTAGACATTCCCAGTAACGTCGAAACAAAAGAGTGACAGATGTGGACATCATATCTTAATTCTGAATGAATATTTATATATCACTGTGTTTAAATAATTTTCAATGCCTTCAGTAGTTACTACGTTCCTAGTGGTCATTGTAGCCCTCATGTTGAGTATAGGAGCTTTCGGTCTTTACGCAACCTATTTCTCAGGCCAAGCGTCATCCCTTCAACAGCAGAGCTTAATTACTGCTCAAGCTAAGGAGGTCCAGACTTTCGTATCACCAATATCCTTTTCGGGCTTAGCCCCTTCATACACGAGGTTCAATGTCTCCTTCCTCTTCTGGTACTCAGCCCCTGTGAAGAACGTGTACATTGTGCCGTTCGTGATCAGACCTCTTCCAGGACTAGGGACTTTTCTTTACGCTCCTCAAGGGGCACAGAACGCAACAGTTTTCGTGAATAGCTCGGGGAAGATACAGGTACCGCCCTCCGTTACCCTGAATACTGTCTACACGGTCCAGGGGAACCAACTGTCTAGCCCAAGTGGGTTTAAAGCATACCAAGTTGCACCCACAGGAACTTACCAGGTCAATTCCACGATCTACCCGGGAGAGATCATAGTAGTTTGGATACTGACCTATGAGAACGGTCATTGGTACAGGCTAGGCTATACCTATGTGAACCCAGCTGACGCAGGTTTGGGACTTTATGTAGTAAGTCAGACTGGAAATTTTAACGGAAATAGCAAAAAAATAACTAATCCTCCTCATACTTTTACCAGTCAAGGTGGTATCCAAGAGGGGTTCTGGTTTGAACCTATTGCCAATACTTCTATAAATTCTATTATATTTCAGGAAAATTTGACCAGAGTCGGTAATGGTAATAATTATACAATAACTATTTACCAGAATGGATTAAAATTATACTTTAATGTTTCAACGTCCAGTGGTTCGGCCTCCACAACGAACTCAAGCTTCATAGCGGACTTGAATGTTGGGGAGGAGTACTTCCTTAATTTCTCTTACGGTTCGCTATTACAATCAGCTGGAAATATTAATGTTACTTTATATAATCAAACTGACAAAATTAATACTAAACTAATAGGGTTTGGTGGTACACATAATGGATATAACGTTACAGTGAAGTTCGGAAGTAGCTCTACAACCGATCTTATCTCCCAAGCCTTCCTTACTAGTGAACAGAATAATAACCCCAATACGGTCGCGCAGTTTTACAATGTATCGACGCAGGTCTGGAAAAACGGTTATTTCTATAACAATACAAACAATCTATACAATATTATAAGTTCACCTTCAAACTCATTATATGATATTGTTTACTGGTATTTTGTATATCCCTCCTCTGCCCCTCCAACCACGATTAATGCGATCGTGTGGTACTACCCATCTGGGGGATCGTCCTCAAATTCGAACCTAACTACAACATACGTACCTGAGTCGGGTCAGAACACATGGATTATATGATAACTGAATAAACTATGTTCAGTGGTGGCTTATCTCCGGTTTCTTTTTATCAACGCAAGTTTAGCTTTAACTTACTTCAACATCTGACTTCGTCAGGGCGCTAGAGGGGGAGCTTCTCTCATTATGTAATCTGTCCCTTAAATGGAGAGTTGTTTACTTATGCAATTCACTGACTTCGTCCCTGCCATAAACAATAGTCATACACACACCCTACTTCCCCTAGGTGACCACTACGCCCAGGAGTCTTAAGAACGCTCTTATACGTCGCCATCACGTCCCTTCAGCTATTCCGTGCTAGCCTTACGTTTAGTTCAAACATCTCCTTTAACTTCTTGAGAGTTGCCCTATACACTTCCTTGACCATGTCCCTTCCGAGTTGACCTCCCCTGATTCAGTCACCCGTGGCCCTTAGCCCTCCCTTACACCTTTGATTTAGGCTGAGCAGTGGTGGGGATCAGAAAGCTCAGGTAGCCTTAGTTCCAAGCCCACCCTCCTGTTGGCTTCCAGCCACGAGTCGGGGGAGGAGAAGACCATATTACCCATCACGTACCTGTTGGACTCTTCTCGTCTTGAAATACCTCGATCCTCTCGTCATCTGAAACTATTCTTCAAGCATATCCCTCCCTAGCTCCTCCCAAGTCCTTTAGAGCACTGACAACTTGGGCGTGTACGAACACTTGAGGGAAGTTCCCCGTGAACTCCCCTGCAGACACGTCAAAGTGCTCCCCCAAGAGTCGCAGCCCCCCAGAGATCTGGTCGAGCCTCCTCAATATTTTCCTACCCTTCTCTACCTGGCCCATCTTGATGTATACCCTAGCGAGCCAAGCGGTAGTCAGGAGGAAGGGATGTTTTGCCTCACCCATGAAGTCGGCCCTGTACCTCTTAACGAACCCGTCGACCACTAGGTCTTCCTCCACCTTCCTCAGGGTCTCCAGGAAGGTCTTGTCATCCACGGAGACGAACCCGTACAAAGGGGCAGTCAGGATTGAGGCGTCGACCTCCCGGCTCTCCGGGTACCTAACGAAGTAGCCCTTAACCCCGTTCTCCATTACCCACTTCCTTATCTCCTCCCTCCTTTCCCTCCACTCGTCATCGAACCCCATGAACTCGGAGATCTTACCGGCCCTGTCCAAAGCCACCCACATCATTACCTTCGAGTGGACGTAGTGCCTCGGTTCACCCCTGTCCTCCCAGATCCCGGAGTCCTTCATGTCCCAGTTCTCAGCGACCCAGTCAGCTATGTATCTGACCCTGTCCCAGTTCTCCTCTAGGAAGACCCTGTCCCCAGTTATCTGGAGGTACTTGTGAAGGGAGGCCATGAAGAATCCCTCAACGTCTAGTTGGACTTGAGTTGACGCACCGTTCCCGACCCTCACTGGTCTGGACCCCTTGTAACCTGAAAGCCAGGGTATCTTCCTCTCGGGGGGAGGGATGGTACCTTCAATGGAGTACAGGGGATAGAAGAAGGGCTTGGAGGTGAAGTTGACCAGGGATAGGAGAAACCTTATGATCGACCTCGCCTCAACTACGTACCCTGCATCGAGGAGGGACTCAGCTATGATTGAGGAGTCCCTCACCCACGCGAACCTGTAGTCCCAGTTCCTCGAGCTACCAACGACCTCGGGTAGTGAGGTCGTCGGGGACGCAATTGACGCCCCTGAGGGAACGTAGATTGAGCCCAAGAGGACCGAGAGGGAGGTCCTGTACAGCTCCCTGAACTCTCCCCCACGCTCCTTCACTACCCTCCTCCAGTAGTCTAAGGTCTTCGCGAAGGGTCTCTCGAACTCCAGGGAGAGGGTCTTAGCCCTTTCGCTCAGGGCTCCATGTCTGGTGTCGGAGGAGTAGTTGGCGACCAGGTAGCCCTCGCCCTCAGAGAAGGCCCACGTGACCTCGTCCTCTTGCTTGACCTCCCCTGTGTACTGGTAGAGGAAAGCCACGCAGTCCCTACCCTTGGGGTTGATCCTCCTCTCCCTGTCCTGGACGGACCTATACAAGCCGTAATGGAAGACTGGGTTGAACACGACACGGAACGGGATCTCGCTTTTGACCCTCCTTATTATCACCGTCTCCCCCACGGGTAGGAGGTCAGTGACCTCCATCTTTCCCCTCTCGCTTTGAACCGTGGTGGTCAGGACCATAGGGGTCTCATAACGCTGGTCTAGGTCGTAGGGTGGTTCAGGGAGGATGCTGAACTCTCCACCATGCTCGTCTAACAACTTGGAGAAGACTGACGGTGAGTCAAACTTTGGTACTGGGAACCATACAACTGAAGTTTCCTGTAATATGGCTGAGGTAAGTTGGTTAGAGATAAAGGCCAACATAAGATATAGTTGTTGGGTTGGATATAACCATTTGGAAGATAATGAGCATGCGCTGTGCTCTCTTGCTGACCTCCTCCCTGCCCTGAAGGGTGAGGCTTTCGTTAACTGTGACCTGTAAAAGGAGTCGTACTCTTATTAACTCCCCCTTAAGGGATGGCATCTCTCTAAAGTTACTTGTTATTTCTAAAACTCTAGTCTAATGGTTTGGAAGTATAAATCATCTCTCTGCTCACGTAAACCGCGTTCTCCCTATAAACTCTATCTTTGCCTATAAGACAGAACTCAGGCGATGGTCCCATGGCCAACAGCCTCCTCCATAGGGATTGGTCTTTAATACCCAGCCTAGAGTAAAAGTCCTCGTACCTGACTCCCCTAGGTTTAGAGAACCACGTGACCTCGTCCCTCGACGTGACCTTTACATCCCCTCCCTTGAGCTGAAGGAGAGTCCCCTTTCCCTCCATAGACATGGACGCTATTTCGTCATGCTCCACCCTTATTCTCTGCTCAACTTCCTCAATTAACCTGTCCAAAACACTCGAATCGGATATGTAGTACCAGTCCTCATAAATGTCGCCTTCAGGCATCCAAGGGATACCGTAAACCCTATAGGAAGAGGAGAAGTGTAAACCATTTACCCCAGTTCTTCTCAAGACTTCATGGAACTTCTTCAGACCCTCCTCATACCTCTCTCTACTTGTCTCCGGGCTCCTCCTGTGCCAAAAGACGTACGCTTCCGTCATGTGGCTATTTTCTTAACCAACTCATAAAAGCTTTCATAGGGATGGATCGCGTGGACCTCAATTTCCACAGCGTATCCCATCTCCTTCACTATGGGTAAGTTCTCCAAAATCTGGTCTATCTCCTCGTGGGACTCAGCGTCCAGGATGGCCACAACCTCCCTCTTCCCTGAGACCTTCCAGAGGCCCTTAATCTTCCCTTGTTTTACTGCAGGGAGAGCCGCCTCAGCCTCCCTCTGCCAGATCTGCATGAGGTGCCTCTGGGTCAAGGACTCCGGTTGCTTAACCTTGAACCATAGTAGGAATAACATAAGATAATACCGAAATTAAAGTTAATAAGTACTCCTTTCAATACACGTCCTCTCAAGCTTGCACTATCCTTGGCCCAGCATCTCCACCCTTGAGGATACGTCACTGAATTCCTCCCGGTCCTAAAGGGTGAGGCTCTCCTCGTCTAACTTAAGCACTAGAACCACACTAAGACTTCTCGGGTCCCAACAGCTCTCTTTTTCCTATAACCTGATCCGAAACTCGTTTATATTCCACGGACTGACTCATCTACATGACAAGACAAGAGAGGTTCTGGTCTTCAATACAGGACATATTAAGGGGCATCGAGAGTCATCCATTTATTATTGGTCTCACTGATGGCTCCCTCCCCATGGACAGCTTCAAGCATTACATTATACAAGATGCCCTCTACCTTAACGAGTTCTCAAAGGTCCTCCTCATGGCCTCCATCAAGGCTGAAACTCAAGAGCAGAGGATGAACTTCATGACCCATGTTCTTGACGCATCCAAGGTGGAGGAGGGCCTTCACTCCTCCTTTCTAAAAAAGTGGGGGGTTGATCTGAAACTACAGGAAATGTCTCCCGCAAACAAGGCTTACACTTCCTTCCTACTTAGCGTCGGCTACTCCTCAACTTTCCCAGAGATCCTCTCCGCGGTCCTCCCTTGTTATTGGATTTACATGCACGTAGGTAAACTACTCTTAAAGAAGGGCTCTCCAGTTGAGGAGTACTCCAGATGGATAAACACCTACGGGGGAGAGGAGTATGAAAGGGGTGTCAGGTGGGCTGTCTCACAACTGGACGAGGTGGAGGTAACCGAAGAGGTTGAAAAAAGGATGCTGTACAACTTTAGGCTGGCGTCCATCTACGAATACATGTTTTGGGACTCAGCGTATAGGAAAGAAACCTTCCCTTTCTCACTTAGGGTTTAGGGTATAGGTCAAGACATGGGCGCTTTACCTAGGGGTGCCTTGGCTCCAAGGGCCTCCGCGACCACTGAGGCTAGTCCAGTGTACCACGCAGCTATTGCAGTGAGGATACCGACGTAGCCCCCTGCGTGGAACAGGGGAGTGTTTCCCGTCATCGCTCCTATGCCCAAGAGGAAGAAGGTTATCCAAAGTAAGAGGAAGGTCGTAAATAAACCCATGTTGGCCTTAAAGGTACCGAACCACATTACCAACGTGAAGATCCCGAAGCCGACTAGGACGTATCCTATACCCACAGCCGTGACGTCACCGAATATGCCGAGGGAGGTTAAGAAGAACCACTCCCAGAAAGCACCGTAGGTAAAGAACGCAACGTAACCGAAGGTGTTCCCCGCTCTCCACTCCAAGATACCTGCCAAGAGCTGAGCTAGACCTCCGTAAAAAGCTGCAAGACCTAGAACCGCGTTCTCTCCACTTGATAGGAGGCCTGCGTTATACGTGCTTAAAACAAGGGTGGTTAGGGCGAAGCCCGATAAACCTAGGGGGGCTGGATTTGCCCTTTTTTGTTCTGTCATGATATTTCCACTATATCTAGAATTTCAAATATATAAAAGCTTGTTCTTATGGTGTCTTATGGTTAAAGATTTATAATTATTTTTCTTGTATGTATAGTCATGAGTAAGTCTACAGATGAGATAAGCTTACCCTTTCAGGAGAAGGTACTCCCTGAAGTGCTGAGGCATAGGGTCGTCTCCGTGGGAGAGTACATGGAACTTCACAAGAAAACTACAGAAAATTACCGAGAGTTCTGGGAGTCCGTAGCTAAAGATCTGGAGTGGTATAGGCCTTGGGATAAGACGTTAGATGACAGCAACCCACCTTTCTACAAATGGTTTGTTGGAGGGCAGCTTAACGCCTCCCATCTAGCTGTGGACAGACACGCAAACTCTTGGAGAAGGAACAAGGTAGCGATTATATGGGAAGGTGAGCCTTGGGAAAACGGACCCAAGGAGGTTAGGAAACTCACCTATCTCGACCTTTTCAGAGAGGTCAACAGGGTTGCGTACGTTTTAAAGGAAGTTTACGGGCTAAAAAAAGGGGATGCCATAGGGATATACCTCCCTATGATCCCAGAACTGCCCATCTTTATGTTGGCAGCAGCTAGACTCGGGGTGACTTTTACAGTAGTTTTCTCAGGTTTCAGCTCCCAAGCCATTACGGACAGGATGAACGACGCTGAGGCAAAGCTAGTGGTCACCGCTGATGGGGGTTGGAGGAGAGGAAAGATTGTACCCCTAAAGGAGGTGGTGGACAAGGCCCTGGAGAACTCACCAACAGTTAAGCACGTTTTGGTTGTTAGGAGGGCAGGTATCAAGGTCAATATGGTGGAAGGTAGGGACAAGTACCTCGATGAAGTGCTCTCAAGTGTACCCCTGAACGTTTACGTCGAGCCTGAAAGAGTGAAAAGTGAAGACCCATTATACATTCTTTACACCTCAGGAACAACGGGGAAACCAAAGGGAATAGTCCACGATACCGGAGGGTATCTTACCTTACTGCATTACACCATGAACCAAGTTTTCGACATAAGGGACACTGACGTGTACTGGTGCGCTGCGGACATAGGTTGGGTCACCGGTCACTCCTACATCGTCTTCGGTCCCCTAATGGAAGGGGCTACCGAGGTCATGTACGAGGGGGCCTTGGACTACCCGGAACCGGATAGGTGGACCTCAATAATTGAGAGGTATCAGGTCTCAGTCCTTTACATTTCTCCCACAGCTATAAGGTCCTTTATGAAACAAGGAGAGAAATGGATTACAAAGCATGACGTGGGCAGCGTGAGACTTATGCATTCTGTGGGCGAACCTATAAACCCCGAGGCGTGGAGGTGGTTCCATAAACATGTTGGTAGGAGCAAAATTCCCTTTGGGAGCACTTGGTGGATGACCGAGACAGGTGGAATATTGATATCCATAACTCCTGGAGGGCTACTGGTACCCATGAAACCAGGGACTAACGGTCCGCCCATCCCTGGAGTATCGGCCGAGGTAGTAGGAGAGGACGGAAAGCCTCTCCCGGAGGAACAGAAAGGATACCTGGTTATAACCAAACCCTGGCCTGGAATGCCACTCACCATCCATAAGGACCCGGAAAGGTACGTCAAGGTCTACTGGAGTAAGTTTCCTGGAATGTTCCTAGCTGGCGATTACGCCATAAAGGACAGGGATGACTACTTCTGGATATTGGGGAGAGCCGATGAGGTCCTTAAGATAGCTGGGCACAGGATAGGGACTTACGAGCTTGAGTCCGCCCTCATCCAACACCCTGCAGTTGCTGAGGCTGCTGTAGTTGGAGTCCCAGACCAACTGAGGGGAGAGCTAGCTGAAGCCTTCGTCATACTTAAGGTAGGGTACAACCCAGATCAAAAACTAAAGGAAGAGCTGATGAAGACTGTAAGGGAGAACTACGGGCCCATCGCAGTTTTCAAGGACATACATTTCGTGAGTAAACTTCCCAAGACCAGGAGCGGTAAGATAATGAGGAGGGTCGTAAAGGCAGTTGCAACTGGCTCACCCATCGGGGACGTGACCACGTTAGAGGACGAGGCCGCCGTCGAGGAGGTAAAGAAGGCTTACCACGAACTGAGCGAAGAGGTCAATAGGGGGAAAGGTTAGACGCGAACTTTTTCTTAGCCTGATTCAAAATTGCTAAGACATTTCTTTTCAAGAACTTCTCCTCGTCAGGGGAAACGCCGTAGTAGGATATTTTCACCAGTGGGTATACAGTTATCCCGTTGGCTGACGCTCTCACTCTGGCTGTAAACGTTATTGACCTGTTCCTCTGGTTCGCGCTTGAACTTACCGCAATATCTGGGTCGGGTTCGTAACTGAAAGATCTCTCCACCTCGCTCTGCCTGTCCTTAGTGAACAGTACCGTTAAGTACCTCAATAGATCCTTCCTTGATATGTTGTAGCTCTTCATTTCCCCCAATCTTCTCAGCTCGTCGCTACATATGTCCATGCACTGCTCGCCTACGCAAAGTTGGCAGTACTTGGATAGGAGTATTAAGTAGACTAGATGAGAAGTCTTCTCTGGGTCATAGTAGTACGACAACTCCCCGTCTGAGATCGCCATGTCCACAACGTCTGTGAACACGTTCTTGCTATCGTTACCCTTCTCTTTAAAGTAGTTGAAGAGACTGGACTTTCCCCTCCTAAGGAGGAACTGGTCTAGATCCACCTCCTCCTCCAATAGACTTCCGAGGGTTGTGATTCCTCCCTTACTCCTGACCTGTTCAACCACTCTAGCTAAGGTGCCCTTCCCTTCCCTCCTTTCGAGGATGTAACTCACGTCAACTCCCTCGTTACTCAGTGACCTCAACGCTTCATCTAAGTCGTCGTATTCAAAGGTCTTCGGGGTGAGGGTAACCACCAGGTACTTTATTTCGTTACCCTTGGTTTTCCTTATTAACCTACCCAGTCTCTGGTAGAACCTCAGGGGACTTTTCGGTACGTCAGTCATCACAAGGAGCTTAGCTTCTGGTATATCTATGCCCTCCTCACCCACCACAGTCGAGATTATGACGTCAACTTCCCCCCTTTTAGCCCTGTTGACTATGTCGAGCCTTTCCTCTTTCTTTAACTCCCCGGTTAAAATGGCCACGTTGTTGACTCCCATAGAGTTTAACACTACCTCAAACTCATGCGCTGTCATACGCCTTGACGTGAAAATGAGGACAGGTTTGTGCTCCTCTATGTCGTAAGAGCTCACTATCTCCTTTAAGGTTCTGGCCTTATGGCTAAACCCCGGGGAGGAGCAGAGGACTGAGAGGGAAGCGTGGTCATGGACCTTTTGACCAGTTGCAAGTTTATCTAGGCTTTCGCAAAACGCTCTCTTCCCGTAAGAGCTCAGGGTGGACCTTAAGAAACCTAGCACGTTCTTGTTCCCTTCTACCTTTCCCTTAAGGAGAGCGTCGTAGGCCACGTTCTCTATCCCGTCCATTTCCGCGTCAAATACGTCAGCTATGGCCTTGGGTAGGTTGAAGGAGGAGTCTATCTGTGACAGTTTCTTGAAGTCGTATGCAAGTACGTGAGGGGAACCGATCCTCTCTAGGACGGTAGTGTCAATGTTGTACCTCTTCTTGCTGGGTAGAAGGGCGGTGAAACCTACCATGGCCTTAGGCTCCAGGGAGAGTATAGCCTCAGCGTACCTCGGATCCCCGAAGGCGTGGTGGACCTCGTCCAGGATCAATACGTCGACTTCAGGCTTACACTTGGAGGCGGTAAACGGAGTCGAGATCACAGGGTTTCTCCCGGTCCTAAAGCTGTCGCATTGCCCCTCATACTCCTCTCCCGCATCTGGGAATAGTTTACTCCAAAAATTGTGAAACATCTGGTCACAGAGTATTCTAGTGGGTTCCAGGACCAGAACACGCCTCCTACTCCTCATGAGAAGGGAGACCACAGCGAGCTCAACTATGGTCTTCCCTGACCCCGTGGGCATCGAAACTACCACAAACTTCTTGTCCTTGAGTGACTCCATCACGTCGTTAACCACTATCTTTTGGTACGGGTAGAGGGAAATACCTAGAGCCGCCTCCAGTTCGTCGCTGAAGTTTTCTGAAATCACAGTACAGAAGGGATTAAAGACCATTAATTTCTTTCGGTCTTAGATAGAAATTGAGCCCGTCAAGAGATCCAAGGTCATGTCATTACGTGAATAAAGCCCTGTGAAGGAAGTTTTTATATAAAAATAAAAGCCCAAAATGAGACGTTATTCTATGCCAACTTTAGATACTCCACACTCTATACTAAACGAGGTTATAAGGGACGTCCTAAAAAGATGGGGGAAATCAACGAGGGCTGAAGTGCAACTTATGCCTTTCAACCCCTCGATCCTTGGATTCGTTAGGGCTGGACAGGAAACGATATACGTAAACACTGTACCCCTATCAGGAGTAAACCATGATAACCTCGGGCAATACCTTTACGTCGTAATCCTCCACGAATACTTACACCTGCTAGGTGTAGCTGACGAGAGGGAGGTAAGGAGGATGACCCTAGAGATTGTTGACGAGAAGTTTGGGGAATCGAGCTTCGCCCACAACCTTTCCCTAAACCTGGCGGATCCCAGGGACGTCATGCTAATGAACTCTTGGAAGAACGGCAGACCGCACACCTACATGTGAATATGACGCGCAAGCCACCCTTTCTCCCTATTTCTATTGAATAGAAAAAGAAAATTAATACTACACCGTAATAACTAGATTCTACCTTGAAGCCTCTAAGAACCTATGCTGTATTGAGAAGCATTGCCGCTGACCTTACCCAACCCTTTATCACCTTCACTGCTGCTTCCTCTGGGGTAATTAACGAATACTTAGGTATAATTAGCTCAGCCTCAACAGTCCTGACCGCGATCTCTGAGTTCGCCACGGCTCTGTTCCAGGTTAGAGCGTTGACCCTGCTAATTCTTGGGAGCTTGATCACTGGGCTTTCGTGGATAGTATTGTCTTTCCTACCGTTCACGGGGATAGACCTCACGTTAGGGTACTGCTTCGCAGAGTTGGGTCTGGGGATGTCGATAATGGGTTGGAACTTGATCATGGAGAAGCTGAGCTCCTCATCGAGAGGAGAGGTACTTACTCAGTACACAGCCTACGCCAATGTAGGTGGCCTCATAGCCACTTTGGGTGCAGGGGTATTCGTGGGGTCCTCTACTGAGCTCATTAAGATCCCGTTCATACTAAGCGGTATCATTAGTTTAACCTGTATCTTTATTTTATGGCGTTCAGACGTGGATTATGAAGATCCTTCCAGGAAGTTCCATTTACCTAAAGGGATTGGGAGGTTCCTAGCGTTGACTGGGACCTTTACCTTCATCTGGTCCTTTGCCTGGCCACTTTTCCCGGTGGCCCAAATATTCATCTTCCACATGAATTACACCAATATAGCTATCATGTCGTTCATAGCAGGGGTATCTTCCCTAGCTTTCAGGAGGACAGTGGCCCGTTTGATTACGACGAATAGAAAGTTAGCCATGTTTTTAGGAAGGGCCCTCCTTACCGTTTTTCCCCTCACTTACGCCATAGCTCCGTCCATCTACTTCATATACCTAGTTGAGATGGTAGCTGGTTTCACCAGTATGGTTGGCTCCACAGCTTACGTCAGCTACCTCTACGACTCCTCCAGTAAGGAAGACATGAAAGTAGCCTTAGGGTTTTACTCTGTCCTTCAGGGAATAGGAGCTCTAATGGGGTCAGTAGCGTCCAGCTTCATCATGAACTTGTTGATACCAGTCCTTGGTTTAGCCACTGATCTAAGGGTACTCCTTTTGGTCTCAGCCTTCTTGAGGTTGACTACTTCCTTCTGGTACCTTAAACTAAAGGAAATTAACAGATAGCGTAGCAGGCTAAGGCCTGAGCCTAAATGCTTACTGCTATCTAGTGAAAATAAATTTATGCCGTTAAAATCACTAAATAAACTATCCAGATAAATGCGGTTAATCAAGAAAATTGGTTCGCTTGAGAAAGTCATTTTACTCCATAGGATAATATCCTCAAATGCGTGTCATCGTCATAGGTTCAGGTCATAACGGACTCATAGCTTCATACTACCTCAGAAAGCTAGGTTTGGAAGTTCGCGTCGTCGAGGCGTCAGACAGGATCGGTGGAATGACAGAGAGCGTAAAGGTAGGGAATGCGGTCATAAGCAGGGCTTCCTATGTCCTAGGTGTTATGCCAGAGGAGCTCATCTCCGAGTTCTCCATACCTATTTTGACCAGCGATATTTTCCAGACCATAGAATATGATGGTAAGCTCGTTCCCTTCCATAGGGACGATGAGAAGAGAAGGAAGAACCTTAAAAGGGTATTCGATTCGTATGACGAGTTCGAAAGGAAGATAACTAAGATGAAGGATGTCATGAGGAAGTTTACCTTCCTCTCCAGACCGCCAACTGAGGACGAGGTAATTGAAGTTGCAGAGAAGGAGGGTATCCCAGAGATCCTGAGGGAGACCTCCAGGGAATTTCTGTCCGACTACCTTCCGGCGGAGGTTCACAGATACTTCGTTTATCCCTCCATGGAGGACTCCCCGGCATACATGGTTGCCTACTTCTTCAATAAGTGGAGCCTAGTCCCAGGGGGTATGGGCACGGTCTCCGAAGCGATAGCAGAAAAGGCTAGGGCAATAGGGGTAGATATTTTGACCAATATGAAAGTTGAGAGAGTAATTGAAAGAAATGGTAGGGTGGTGGGAGTAAAGGTAGGCGATAAGGAGATCAAGGCTGATATTGTGGTCTCGGCTGTAAGTCCGGTCTCCACACTGGCGATGGTAGATTCCCTCAGTCACTTGAGGCTTGATCCAGGTCATGGTGGTTGGGTCAAATATAACGTCGTCTTCAAGGAAACCCCCAAGATAGAGGAGAGACTGAGACCTTACCTTGAAGGTATAGTAGACCTGGAGATAGGGGAGATCGTGATGCCTTCGTATCTGGACTCTAGGAGGGGAGGTCACGTCCTGGAGTTCATGGGAGATAGGGAGGAGGTACTAAGTGCCTTCAGGGGTGAAATCCTCTATGAAGAGAGAATAGACCCCTCCTTTGCATCTGCCCACTATAACCTACCTGGCGGGAACCTGAACCACTTGCCCATGAGACCTCCCTTCCTCTTTGACGGGAGACCAGTCAAGGGATGGGGGTATAGAACCCCAGTGAGGGGACTATACCTTACTGGTGCAGGTACCTACCCTGGAGGCCAGGTAACTGGAATCCCTGGTCGTAACGTTGCGTTGGCTGTTCAGGAGGACATTGGGCAGGGTTTTTAATCCTTCAATACATGAGCTCAATATGGAACAAAAGATCAAGGAGTGGCTGGAGAACTTGGGAATGAAGGTGTGGACTCCAGAGGGCGCTAGGGAGTTCTTTCATGTAAGCGCGTCCCCAGCTCAAGGTGGTCCAGTCGTAGACGTTGTCAAGCCTACAAGCTCCACCCCATTTTACATATTGGGGATGGGTATTGCTGTCCATCAGTCGCATCAGGACTCCCTCAGGAAACTGAGCACCCCTGAGAGGAAGCAGTTCATAGACGATCTAAAATATTACCTGCTTGAAATGGAGCTAGACGTTGTGTTCCTCCCAGCTAACCAAGAGATTCCACAACTGATTAACGTCAGCAAGGTAGTGTACGAGGACGGACTAGACCCCAATGACTTCATTGATACCTACTACGCAGTGAGGAACGGGGGAACCTACGTTATAATGAGGTTTATCGATAGGTTCGGGTCCACCACGACCAGGACAGACACCAAGTATGGGTGATTTAGATGGAAATCATGAATATATTCAGGTCTTTAGGCTTAAACGTTAAGGAGATTAGTCAACCCAACGAGTTTATGCACTTTGCCATATCCCCCCAGCAGGGAGGTCCGCAGATGGAGTTGATTAAGCCAAAGAGCGACTCCAAGATATACATTATGGGCATGGCGGTTGGAGTCCACCAATATCATGCCAGTAGGCTGAGAGAAATGGATAAGCCCGACAGGGCAGATTTCTTGAACGAGATGAAGTATAGACTCCTTAAGATGAAGGTTGACGTGGCTTTCACTCCTCCCAATGATGAGATCCCTCAAGTGATCTTCGTGAGTAGGGTACTTTACGATGACAACCTCGATCCCAATACGGTCCTAAGAGTTATGTACAAGGTCAGGAACGCAGGCACGCTAGTTATTTTCATGTTTGCTGACAGATTTGGGGTTCCTCAAGGCAGTATGAAGTTCATGTAGAACAAGGAAAGTCACTGTTGAGACAGTTGTGGAGATCAAAGCTGGGTAGACCAGACCTGAGAAGTAGTCCTGTAAAGCCAAGTCCAGGATTAGTCCGTATACAAACCCAGACGCTCTGATATCGTAGTCACCTATCCCGTAAATTGTTTTCCTTTCGGGCTTCCATAACAGGTAGATGATCATGGATATTACAAACCAAGAAACGAAGTTCGTGATGGGGACCCCAAAGTACTGACCTGGGGATAACCAGTGCCAGTCAAACCTTGAGAAGAGGGGGTCTACTGTCAAGTCTACTAACACCATGAGCCAAGAGGAGATGACAGCGTTGTGGGACGGGAGGTATGAGAAGTAAGCCAGGGTAGCCCACAGTAGGGGAATTATGACTGGGACGCCCAGGACCTCCATACCTAAACCCCCAGTGTAATAGTACCTACCGAACGGAAACCCAGTATGAACCCCAATGACTTCAAAGAGGAACCCTATGACAAACGCAGTCATTAAGAACCTGATTGATCTCCAATGGAGGGTAACGTAGGAGTGTACTAGGTACAAGGCGACTAGGACTAGGATGGGCAGTCCCAGATTGAAACCTGGTAAGTTCGTCAGTTGGGGTAAAGTAGCTAGGAAAAGGTAAAATAGATAGAGGTAGCTAACAGCCCATTTCTTATCCATACCTTAAACAAGGTGTAGGGGCAAATAAATACTGTTTAAAGTGAGAAAATAAGGAATGACCTTTCCCCTTAGGGAGGGGAAGTAGTCAGCGACTCCTAGAGCCCGTCCTATAACTTGCTATCACTCTGTTGTCTCATCTCCCTGGGTTTGCTCCCCCCTTGTCCTCCCCTTAGAAGTGCGAAATAAGTTATCCCACCAAGGAGTTGCACAAAACCCCCTATTTCAAGGGGTAAGTCCACTCCAAACTCCATTATGTAACCGCTCAACCCTGAGCTCGTCTGGGAAAGCCTCGTGGCTACTCCTTGCAGGCTCGACGCTGTACCGAAGTCCTCCTCGGAGATGCCTCTGACGTTAACTGCAGTTCTATTGGGCATCCCGAGACCGGCGTTCAACCCTCTAACAATGTAAAGTACGCTGGCTAGAACTAAGAATGGAGAGAGAGCCATCCCCATCAGGAGAACTCCGTTAATAATCCTCGTCATGGAGGCTAGTTTTAACGGACTTCCCTTAGTTAAGGTCGCTAGATATGACCCTAGGGCAGTACTTACGGAAGCCAAAGAGAAGGTAATCCCTATAACTAAGGGAGTGGCGTGGAACCTCAAGCTAAACCAAAGAGGCAATAACGGTATGGCTAGACCTATACCGGCACCCGAAAGGACGTTGGAAGCTATAACCTTAGAGATGTAGTTTAAACTACTCCTCTTCATGAACCTTGTGCTCTTTTTCTCACCCCTCTTTTCCTCAACTCGGAGCACGAAGAGCGAAGACGCCAGGAGGAGCAGGGAGGCCACTCCAAACAGAAACCTATAGTCGTTCAGGTTTCCAAAGGGGAGGTAGTCGTGAAACGCCAGGAGGAGCCCTCCTCCCATGCCTGAAAGAGCAGCCACTGAGGTGAGTTTCCCCATCTTTTCAACCCTCTCCTCTTCCCCCCTCCAATTCCTAGCAACTATGGCTGTGAGGCCTGGAGAGAACGCGCCCCTAGCTCCTCCGGCCGTACCCCCTAAACCTGTAACTATCATTGATGGTATTACTATCAATAGGTCCCTAGTGGAAACTAAGAGGGCTAAACCCAACGCAGGGATTAGATCCCCTAGGATTAGGGATTTCTTATACCCGACCCTATCGCCCAACATACCTAGCCCTAAGCTGAACCCAGCGATGTACGCGGTCATTCCAAGGAACACTAGACCTATTAGAGCTGGTGGGAGGCCCAACGCTGAAAGGTAAAGAGAACTGGATACGGTGACGAACATAATGCCGACGCTTCTGGTAGCCCTGGAAAGGAGAAGCCAATTGAACTTATCCAAAAGTTTTCCCCAGGTACACCTACTCCTCCACGACCCTGTTCCTTATGGTTCCCACTCCCTCAACGGTCGCCTCCATTACGTCACCGACCTTTAGGAATTTTCCCTTTGCGTACCCAACACCCGGAGGGGTACCCGTGGAAATTATATCTCCAGGTACTAGTGTTATGCCCATGGAAGCCCAGCTAACGAGCTCTTCAACCTTAAATATTAGGTCCCTAGTATTACCCCTCTGTTCCTCAAATCCGTTTACCTTCAATGACATGGATAAGGAGTTGGGATCCTGGACCTCATCCTTAGTTACGACCACCGGCCCTACGGGCGTGGAGCGGTCCATGGCCTTTCCCCACACCCAATTTTGACCGTAGGGGTTGAGAACTTTAGGCCACCCCTCTGGAAATTGCCAGTCCCTAGCTGAGACGTCGTTCAACACCGTGAACCCAAAGACGTAATCTAGGGCTCTCCTAACGTCTATGTACTCTCCGGGTTTACCTATTACTATCCCTAGCTCAACTTCCCAATCAAGCTTGTTAACTATTTTATGTTTGACCACAGGCTTCTCATGGCCCACTAGGGAGCTAGCGAACTTGGTGAAGAAGTAAGGCTTTGACGGTGGGGGCGTTGAGACCTCCTGTCCGTGAGCTCGGTAATTTACAGCAGGGCAGAGAACCTTGTCCGGTGATGTTATCGGTGGTTGCCAGTCTATCTCACCCAGTTCGGCCTCCAAAGGCCACTCCGCTTCCAGCTCCTTGGCAACCTCCAAGGCTGGCTTCCCTAGGGAAATCAGCTTCTTTAGGTCTAGGAGAAACCCTGGGGACTCCACAGTTTCGTAAAGTTTCCTGTACGCTTCATATAGGTCCAGGGCCTTACCGTCCTTCAGAACACCTACCCTCTCAAGTCCTCCTTTCTTAAAGGTGAAAAACTTCATGGTCTAAATATAAGATATAAAAGGAAAAAAGTTTACCTTGCGACTTCCATTAACGTCTTAAATATATCGTTAAAGTCGGCCTCAGCCATCTTTACGAAAACTCCGTAGTGTCCCATAACGCATACGGCGTAGTCGCCAGCAGCCACCGCCCAACCATGGAACGGGGTCCATTTCATTCCCGTAAGTTTAGTGAAACCTTCAGCCTGCATTTTTCCCATCATCGTGTTCGCAGCCACCATCATGGCTACCATCTCAGCTATATCCTTGGGGATGTTGCCCTTGTATTCAACCACTTTGCCCTCCATAGAATACTTACCTGCTGCTACAGCTCCTTTTAATTTCATGAGACGGTCTAACTTCGCGGATTCGGACATGTTTATCTACTTAATATTATATCAATCATATATATAAGTTTAATGATTAAACATTTCAAAAAATGCGATTTGCGAAAATTAAACTATAAAAGGGTAGAAGGGTAGTCAAAACCATATGTTTAGCTTTAACGGGGTTTAATGGAAGAGGTTTCTAGCGATATATTTAAATAATACAAAATTCTCAAAAGATTGATTTTCTGTACCAAATATGTTCAGATTTCCTCCTAGGCCTGAGGGGATGGGTTTTCTTTTTCGTTTACAAGGTCAGGACTAGACCCTAGTTCGTCTTGTAATTACACCAGCTTAGCGTTGCAATATAGACAAGTCTCTCTGGAAGCCGGGTTTGACCTAGCGCACTTTGGACATATCTTCACCGGCAAGGAGGTGAACCTTGAGGGCAGTGTAGACCCGCACTTTCTACAGTTGGTGAGGACGTCAGGGTTCATCTCCCCACAGACGCTGCACCTTAGTTTTCCCATCTAAGAATTTTCGTTGTTTTAATTTAAAAGTCTAATCTTAATATTTCAAAAGAAGTTAGGCACTAAATAAGGGTAACAGGGAGTAACGTATCTTTGTAAGGTTTTTAAGCCAAAGGGCTTTTCTGTAGTTGTGAGAGTAGGACTCATTTACTTTGGCGGTCAGTATAACCACCTTATACTCAAGAACGTAAAGTACCTTGGAGGAAACATAGAGACCATAGACCCGTCGCTACCTGTGGAGAAGGTAAAGTCCTTTGATTGCCTCATATTCAGTGGTGGTCCTCAGTCGGTAAAGGAGGAGATCCACAGGATGGGCAACTCTCCACTTTACGTGAGGGAAATTCACGTCCCTAAATTGGGGATTTGTCTAGGTCATCAACTTATTGCATACGTTTCTGGGGGATTGGTTGAGAGGGCTGAAAGTCCTGAGTTCGGTCTAGTTAAAATAATGGTCGATGATAACGATACCATCCTGAATGGAGTTCCAAAGGAGTTCAACGCATGGGAGAGTCATAATGATGAGGTTAAGTCACCTCCTCCCGGTTTCAGGGTCTTAGCTAGGAGCGAAACCACCAGGGTTCAGTCCATGGTGAACTCGGACAACACCACGTTCACAGTCCAATTTCACCCTGAGGTGAAACATACGGAGCACGGGGTACAGATACTTAAAAACTTCCTTGAGGTATGTAAGAAGTAGATGAAGAACAGCGGATCAACTGAGGTGACATCATCACGTATTGGGTGAGGAAAGGTAGAATTGGCGGATCCCACTTACCATCTCACGTGGAGGAAATTATGGAGTGGAGAAGGAGTGGGGTCAATAAGGTATTGATATTGGCTGAAGACTGGGAAATAGAGGAGAACTGGGGTAACGCGGGTTACTACTATGCTCAATTATCAGATAACGGCATGAAGTACCTCCATGTCCCCATCCCTGACGGATACGGCCCTTCCCTTGAGGGGTTTCGGGAGATCGTGAGCTGGTTAGATAGTGGGTCTAATCTTGTTCATTGTGTCGGAGGTATTGGGAGGACTGGGACAGTGATAGCAGGATACCTCATGGTGAGGGAGGGTCTGAGCTTAAACGATGCAGTGGAAGAGGTGAGGTCCTACAGGCCTGGAGCCGTGCAGACCATGCAACAGTTCTCCTTTCTAATGGAGCTAGCCAATAGGAGGTCTGAAGTTTTGAAGAGTAAGACAGAGGGAATGGACTGACTCTAGCTAGAGGGCGTGGGGGAACACGAGGATCCATAGTTTGGTGGAAGGGATCATGACTACTCTTTGTCATAAAACTTGACGTATAACCCGTTCACGAGAGAAAACGAGTTCTAGCACAAGGGAACCAACGGAACCCTATACCCCGTTTCCTCAGGATGAGTCTGTTCTACACTAGTTCGTGTCAGAAGCCAAATAACTTGAATAAAGCATAAGAAGTTGAACCTTATGGAAAAACAAGACTTCCTATACGACTTTCTGATCCTTCTTCAGAGACTTGTAGCGAAGCAAGTCAAGTTTCAAAGGTTAGGCAATGTGAAAAGAGTGTGCGCTGTGGACGTAGCTTACAAAGGGAACACGGGAATTGCTGTAGCTGTCTGTGACGGTGATGAAAAGGAGGTACATAAGGTCACAGGAAAAGTGTCGTTCCCCTATATACCTGGTCTACTTTTCATAAGGGAAGCTCCTATAATGTTAAAGGCGTTGGAAGGAACACATCCAGAATTACTTCTGGTTGACGGGCATGGTATAGCTCACCCTAGGAGGAGTGGAATAGCAACAGTCCTGGGAGTGCTACTCGAAGTTCCCACTATAGGTATAGCAAAATCCAGGTTGGTGGGAGATATAGTAGAGGAGAACGGTGTGAAATATCTAGTTATTCAAGGGGAAAGGGTAGGGGTGAAACAGGGGAAGTACTACTTCAGTCCAGGTAACCTAGTTACGTTAGAGGACGTAGTCCAGTTCAGTAGATCAGGGTACCCCGAACTCTTAAGGGAAGCGGACAAGTTAAGTAAGGAGTACAGGAGGGAGTTAGAGCCCTAAACTTTAACCTACTCCACGGAGGCAACTTCAGTAAAACCCTCATCGTCACCTGTCAGCCGGGCAAGTTGTCATCCCAAAATGATATAAAGGAAATGGGCTATTAAAATTAATAATGAGAAGAGTTTTAAGGATTCCTAGGTTCACCAAGGAAGGAAAACCAAAAGTACTGGAACTCCTCGTTGACTCACCTATAGTGAACGATAAGGGGTTCGCCCAGGAAGGGAAGCTACTTCTAGTTATAGACGATGGAGCCAAGAGGGTTGGATTCCAGTTAAGCACTGCTGAGGCAGCCCTGTTGCATCAGAGGCTGAGCTACATTTTAAACGAGTCGGCAAAGGAGTACATGGAAGCTGAGGAAAAAACCAGAAAAAGCTATGAGTCCTCTAAAGCTGGTTCTAAAAGGGGAAGGACCGAACGTGAATTTGAAGATAGCTCAGAGGGTAAAGAGGAGGATATAGGGCCAGACGATAGCGAGATTCCTGAAGATTACCTTGACGAACTGAACTCTGATAAATTGTAGACTCCGTTTGCCCTCCGCTATTTGTCGAGTTTATTGGCGACAACCTCACCTGCAACTTTACGTAGTACCCAGTGGTGTTTACTGTACTGTTCTGGACAGCCTCAGCGTAAAAGGACTCGTGGAACCCCTTAAGGCTACTAAGTTGTCCTGAGAGGAAGAGAAAGTTCAGATCCTTCTGCGTCACAGCGTTGTTGGATGTTAGCTTGACAAGGATAGCCCCTCCGTAGCTATTGATGACCTCAATTACACCGGAGAACCCTCCCTCCGCTGACGCATTCTCGTTTACGGTCTGTGAAGTCCTAAAGCCGTTAAACGTGAAATTATACGCGTAGTCAACACCTAGGCTCAAGGTACCGTTTTGGGCGTAGGACAGATTGAACGGTATAACAGAGGGTGAGGAAATTGGCGTTAGGAAAGCTGACAACTGAAGCGTGATAGGGAAGTTGCCCTGAACTGTCATGGATGAGTTGTAAACCCCGCTCTCTGTGGAGACCTCATGGAAGCTCTCGTCGAGATACGCAAGCTCGTATATGGAGTTGAAGCTCTGGTAGGAAGAGAATCTCCCGCTCTGGACCACTGTCGCCACCTCTATCCCGTCAGAGAAGTGAAGAGTTGAGGAGTATTCCAAGAGATAGTTTCCTCCCTCTTGATAATGCACGCCCGAGAAACCTCCGGCAAATAGTGGTGTTGAGTCTACAAACCTTGAATAAGCTACGTTAAGTTGACCTCCGAGCAAGACATTTGACTGGTTTACCCAGAGTAGAATAACTCCAGATAGATCCCAATCGAAGGCCGGACTGTGGTTTATTTGCTCTGCAGTCTTCAAATTGGACATGGTCACAGTGACGTTGGCATGGTTACCTAGAGCTAGGAAGGGCGTTAAGTCCACTTGGTAGGGTGTATGGAATGCTAGGGTGTTTATGCTGGTAAGGGGCTTCCACCAGAAGAGATCTATCCCTCCAGTGTATATTGTCTCATAGGGTGGTATGACTGAACCTAGGAGACCATTGTAGTAGAGCAGGATGTCCCTAGTCGCTGGCTCATTGGAGTACCAAAACTCGTCCAAGCCACCTCCTTCCTCATAGAGGAGGGCCGTCATCCTGTATGTCCCCTTGGGGACAGTAAAGTGGGTAGTTATAGAGTCCATGGTGGGAGTTAATATCACGTAAGAGTAGTTGTAGTTGAAAGTTCCGTTGACGAAGAGTGGGATGAACCCGTTTGGTAGCCCTGGAGGCTCAGCCCCTGGATACAAGGTGAGAGTAACGTTCATTAGATATACCCCAGTTACGTTATCCTTTGCACTGTAGAAGTTAACCAGAACAGGTTCGAAGGTTACGTTTCCCTCTAACAGGTTCTCAAAGGTTGTCAGGTCTACAGCAGCTGTTGAGTTCTCTATCTCTTGTGTTGATCCCCAGAAAACCGGTACGCCATCAACAAACACATAGAGGGGTCTATCGAACTGGGTACCGTTAACTTCCTTGACTGATACGTTCATGAGGATAAGGCTGTAGTTCCCTCTGGGTACGTCGACCTTGATGTAGTATGGCTTCCACGCTGTGTCGTTAAAGACCAGGTTCTCCCCAACGATAATTTTGACTGGGGTGACGTTCGGGGTAAGGTACGATAGCGCACTAAACGAATAGAAGCTGGGGTCGACTCCCAAGGACTTAAGTGTTGAGCTCCCGACTGTCAAGTTGTACGGAATATAGTGACTTACGGCTTGGTCAGAGGTTGAACCCACGGCTTGGGGCAGTGCACCCAGCGTCCCCATTAGGACGATAGAAAACGCTACGACCAACGCTTTCCTAAACGTGGGGTCTAGCCTCATCTTTTTCCCCTCCTTAATAAGAGGATAAACAATATAACCACCACTACAACCAAAACCCCTAACACCACCTCTAGGACAGCGATGTCTTGGGAGAAAACGACGTCGTGATAAAGGTTGTTAACCTCAAAGGTTACGTTATACTTTAACCCGTTCTTTAACTGTAAGGTATAAATATACAACCCTGAAGGTAAGGAAGAGGCCTTAACCGGCACGTGAATTATAAGGGAGCCGTTCAGTCTAGAGTAGGTGAAGTTCTGGGGGACTCCATCCATGTATAACGAGATCGGTGTGAGGTATGGGCTCACCGTGACGTTGACTACGGAGAACCCGGATGTGACGTTGAGGATAGCAGGGGTCACTCTAGGTGGCTGGGCCACGGACAACGAGGGAGATAGGACGGGTGAGCCTTGCAGTATAACGTTCCCGCCGGATACGTTGAAGGCATAAGGTGAGGACTCTAAGGTGGAGGATACAAAGGTAAGGTTCGAATCCGTTGAGGTAATGCCCACAGGACTCCCTACTACCAATGTGTTAACTAACGTTACTGTGGAGTTAACAGCTACTATCTCGCCTATGGAAGAGGAGGAAACGTTAACTTCCCCATCTACTACTTTCAGAACTCCTACGGTGGATCCAACCAAGTTCAGAGATGTACCATCGACCGTTAGATTCGGGGAGTAGACCTGGTAGAGGGAATAGGGTTCTCCGTATTGTCCCAAAGGCTGAGTCCTATTGAGCACTATGTTGCCTAAATAGGTCTGATCCATGACCTGAACGTCCTGATGGACCATTTCAGTGTAACCTAGAGGGGAGGTACCTGCAACTATGACTGTCCACGGTCCTGCTATCACGCCAGGCTCGTTCCCCCCTAAAAGCTGACTGTTCTGGAAAGAGGGTACGGTGTAATATCCGACCCACTCGCCTTCACTGGAGTTATACTGAAGGGGAACCTCATAACTAGACTCGTACACTAGAGATCTAGAGGTCTGTCCAGCTGGAACTAGGACGGCAGAGAAAGTGCCAGATTTTACTGGGGTACCGTTACTGAAGGTGATGTTCACGTGTATTGGAACCTTTTCACCTTGGTATAGGGGACCTGGTATCGAAACTGAGGAACTTAGCGCAGGAGCTACGTAGAACCATGTGGTAAAGTTACCGGTTTGAATTCCAACAGAGGTATTTGCCCTAGTTTCAAAAACGACCTTGTAAATTCCTGGGGTGAAATTACCTGGAATGGTGAAGTTAGCTTCCTTGAGGCCGAATAGGCTGAAGACGCCAAACTGAGTAACCTCAGGTGCGGAGACCATGGGAACCTCCGCCACAAGTGTGGTATTATGGTAAACTAATGCCGTGACGTTAGTGGTGAAAAGACCTAGTCCAAAGCTTGTAAACACCTCAGCAAAGAAAGTAACGTTCTCTCCTGGAGAGGCTCCGGGGTATCCATCTATTACAGGGGTATATACAGCACCGTAAATTAAGTTACCAACGTAAACGTAGGAGTAAGTTGATCCCAAGGTTGAGTTTACCAGTAGTAAGTAGGTTCCTTGAGGCATGTTCGGCAAGACCGTGAACTGACCAGAGTAAATACCCTGTCCAACTGGTAGCAACTTAACGCTAAGTAAAACCTTACCGTCCTTGATAAGGTAAGCGTTAACGCTGGAGTTAACCAATGGAGTACCGTTTGGATACGTAACCTGAGCCTGGATTGGGATTGGTTCGTTGCTCGGATAAGGAAGGGATATGGGATAGGGGGTAGGCTGAGAGATAACAACAGAACCCCCCACATCTATATCAGTCTGACCTATCCCATTAAGGTTTTGGGAAGAGCCGTTTACGATTATTGACCAGATGTTTGCAGGTTGTCCTTGTTGTACTTGAACATCTCCCTTCCAGAACGTTCCATTGAAAGTCAGTGGAACTTTCTCCAAAAACCCCTGAGTGGTGTAGATGTATGCGTTAAACTGACCTCCCCTTACTATCGTACCGTTCTGGAAAGTGATGTACGCAGTTATCCCAACGGTGGTATTGTAGGAGTACCAGGGTATAGTAGTGTTTTCAGAGAAAGTAGATACAGATATCTCCAGTCCCTTCTGCATCAGGTAGTCCCTTACAGCGTTTAGAAGTCCAGGGTAATATGGTGACCCTAACCCCGTGACCATGTTGTAACCCATTTTTGAGTTATACACACCGTTGAACCCTACCGTGATTGAATGGAAGGCTTCATGGTACAGTGAGGAGTTGGAATATATCCAATAAAGGATTGGGTTGATCAAACCCAACGAGGAGTTTAGAGAGGAATCCATATCTGCAGCTATTCCAGCCCATATGGGGGATGCCAAGCTTGTACCTCCTATCACTTCCTGGGCCCCCTCCACTGTGACTACCATACCTGTGTAGGGATTAGCGTCAGCACTTACATCAGGTACCTCCCTAGCTGAGGCGTTGAGGTACTTCAACTGATACCATGGGGCTGGGAATAGCGTGCTAACTCCACCCCCTGAGGACACAGTTGAAGGTCCAGGTTCAAAGTATTGAGGCAATACGCTCCAGGCCGTCTCGTACTGGTAGCTCACCGTAGCGTTCCTATCCTGAACGTACCCCGATCTCACGTTTAGGTATAGAGACGTTCCTCCTACTGCAGTAACAAAGGGAGAAGAGGCTGGGAAAGAGACCCCTCCGTAGCTAGTAGTTGTGCCTCCGAAGGCCCCTTGATCTCCTGAAGAGGCGAAGAACGAAATGCCCTCAGCTGTGCCCAGCTCAAAGTAGTAATCCAGGTAGGGATAGTTTGGCGTAGAGCTTCCCTGGAAATAAGCGTAATACCCAGACGACCCTATCAGGTTTTCAGGTAGACCCCAACTCATTGACACGACGTTTGCTAGATCCTCCGACACAACCAGGTCAACTGCCTGGAAAAGCAAGCTGGGGCTCGAGGCTATCACCGCCAAGACATGGGCGTACGGAGCTACGCTGTGCACAGCCTCGACGTCAAGGGCTGTCTCCACGTCCCACCCTGAAAATATCCCAAAGATAGGGTGATAGGGACCTAAAGGAAGTATAGTCAGATTTATTGGTGGCAGTCCGTTCTGGGAGTCGAACGCCTTTAAATCCTGATAGAGCTCCGGGTCCCCGTAGGCGTCAATCACAGCTACCGTCACGTTTCTACCACCAGGGGTCACGTTGTAGGCTTGCTGAATTTCCTTTCCGCTGTAATACAGCGCAGAAAATTGGAAACCAAAGTAGTTCGGAAAGCTGCTACCCACGAGCCCCGTTGATGTGAGGTTACCTAGAGGTATCAGTTGAGGTTTAATTAATGTGAAGTTTGTTAATCCCATTACTAGGGAATTGGCCAAGTCGTGGGGAATATAGGGAGTAGAGATCGGTCTATAGTAGACTTCACCTTGATACTTGTATAGCTCTAGATTTGTCTTAAAGACACTCTCTACAGTGGAGGCGCTTGCAACTCCAACAACTAGGAAGGGACTCTTATAGACCACGGAAAAACCGTCACTCTCTAAGTAGTTCACCACCTCCAGTTCCTGTTGAACGTTCCCAAAATCAGATATTAGCTGATCCTTGCTCAAGGGCTTAGCCTGATGGTTTCCTATCTCCTGAACCAGAAGGTTAAGGTAATTGGTGTCCTTTGGAGGAATGAGGACTGAAATGCACACTTGAGACGAACTTGGCACCGTGCCTAAAGGCGTTCCCTGAAGTGAAGGTCCAAAGTACTGAGCATAGGAGTAACTAGGTGGAGTGAAAAATGCAGAAAAAATAACCAAGATAAATACCAATAAACTTAGCCTCACAACATGGATTAATAACACATAATATTTAACTTTGAGCCAGATAACAATTCCCCAAGGGATTTACTTAAAAATATTTAGAAAATCTTAAAAAATTATAATTCACTTAGCAAACCTTGAAGGTACCCGGTTAACAAGGATTGGCTTGCAACCTTTGCGTAGTTGAGCTCTAGCACAAGATATTGCCCGGAAACTGATCCTAGAACTAGGGTGTTATTGTTTATGGGATACGGGTTCGCAACGAAGTATGGCGCACCGTCTATGTTGCCTTGCGTTACAATCGCATTCATCCCAGTAATGTTCTTGATCATCTCATAGTTACTCAGAAGTTGGTTGTACTTGTTTTGAGCATCTTGTTGTGTCTTGAACTGCGTAACCTGAACTGTCAGCAGAGATGAACTGTTAGCGTAAACTGCTAAGTATCCTGTACTTACATTCAGAGTCAAGTTTCCGTAGTAATGACCTTGACCTCCCATCATTCCGTATTGATTGAAGTTCTTAAAGTGGTACATCCCGAACCCGTTAAAGTTCCCTAGGCCTAATATATCGGTGTAGTTTAACTGGTGTAACGCGGTGTAATTTACGTATGACCAGTAGGCTATTTTCATGTCGGGTACGCTACTGAAGATTGATGGGGGAGAGACGAGGCCTACTCCGGACGTCACTGCGTCCTGGTACTGGTTCATGAACAAGTTCAGGGCAGACTGCGCTGGATCGTTAACTCCCTTAACTACTATTGCAACTAGGTATTTACCGTCGTACCCTGTTGCTATCCCGTAAGAGGAGATATTTCCGTAAACGTACTCCAGGTTCCCGGACTTGTTAACGTTAAAGTTGTACCCTGCTACTAGGATTAGGGCGAGTTTCCTAAAGTAGTTGGTCACGTTCTCTGAAGTAACCTTGGATACCAGGGATACGGCGTAGGAAGAGCTGTTGTGTACTAGAACTTCACCAAAGGTGACTCCAAGGTTTTGGCTCAAATTATCTAAATAATATGAAGGTATAGTACCCATAGGGGCAATACCAGAGAGGTTGTTCAGCTCAGCCCATACACCTACCGTATACCCCTGAACTCCAGTAGAAGCTTCGGCCTGGACGGGGCTTAGAATGAAGTTAGCGCTTGGAGAAGACACTAGGTTAACTGAGCTCTTAGCTGGTGAGCTAACGTGAGTAGTAGTATTTACAAAGGCTATAACTGAAATCACCACTATAATTACACCTATTGTACCAATTACTATTGTCTTATTCATACTTTCATGTAAGGTTGACTAGTTAAAAATATTCTCCATATAAATCATCAAGAAGAGGAACAATTTTAATTTAGATTAATGCAATTTTCTGTAACATCCTCTCGTCAGGTCAGGTCTAGGGTCATAAAAAGAAGGATAATGAAGGGGGTCGGCCTCAGGAAATTATCGTTCCTAGGGGAGTACCGACGGAAGTCCCGATATTGTAGCTTTGCCCAGGAAAGGAGGGCTAGATCCTTCATAGCTCTTCAAATGTATGGATCCTGAATCCGCCAACACGAAGAAACCAGTCTCGAATAGGTAAGTGTATTGGGATACTAAAGGAAAGGATACATCTCATCAAAGGGCAATGCTCAAGAGTTTAGTGAAGGCCCATGACAAAGTGACCAAGCAGTGAAGGTAGCTGTTCCAGTTAGTAATATACCCGTTAGATGGAGTTTGTTTTCCGGATTTAACAACCGCGCTCTGTAAAACCATGAAGAACTAATTATTTTTAGTAAAAGTCTCCCTGGAGAATCTTTAAATCCTTTCAATGGCAGGATCAATTCGACTATTGATAGAATAGGCACGGAGATCTAGGGCATCAAATGTCAGGAGCCGTGGTCAACAGTTTCTCTGAGCCGATTGGGTTCACATGATCTGGGTTGTTGAGGGCTTTATATACCGCCAAAGGGTCTTGCCCCGGATGTGGGCCTGTATCCTGAAAGGTAGGTAAGACAATATAAAAGGTCCAAGGTGTGCGGGTTCCCCCACCGCCTAGGTGGGTCGGGGTCACTCCTTGGGGAGTGAGAGCGAGTCTTCCGCTCGACTCCCGTGAAGCCTAAGGGTCGGGGGTAGATATCAAACAACATGAAATTCTAAGAGACCCAAACCCCTAAGACTTCTCTGGATCCCTCAAGTCGAATATCCGCCTAAACCCTAGAAAGAAGCTTTATCCTCCCTACCCTCTCCCTTCATCTCATGCTTTTCTTCCTCTTCTTTGCTCATTTCAATTATTTCCGCTGCTAGGAACCCCAAGATGATAGTACCCATGAAGAAGTACACTACTGAAGGGGGAGACGAACCTATGGATTGGAAAAGTTCGTATCCGGAAAAGGATGTGGCAAACACAGATAACACGAACCACTTTATCCTCTTGGAAAACTTC
The DNA here is from genome assembly GCF_013343295.1 of Metallosphaera tengchongensis. Taxonomy (NCBI): domain Archaea; kingdom Thermoproteati; phylum Thermoproteota; class Thermoprotei; order Sulfolobales; family Sulfolobaceae; genus Metallosphaera; species Metallosphaera tengchongensis. The sequence continues at coordinate 149,353 of NZ_CP049074.1, forward strand.
GTCAGGGAGAGCTTCATCAAGGAGAAATCTGATGACAGATGAACGAAAATATTGGCAAATAATGATACTAGTCCTGCTATGGTGAAGGCAACGAAAGCGTTGGTACCTACAATCAAGAATCCTCCCAACAATATTGCAAAGTATATCCCCACCGAGAGCAGAACAGCGTTCATGGGCCCCCTCCCTGACTCAAGCTTACTCAATGCTTCTGGGAGGAACTTACCCCTAGCCATTGCGAAAATGGTCCTAGACGTTGCAGTAAGGAACGTTAAGGTAGCTAGAATACCATCGTTGGCCGCGGCAAATAGGACGAACACTAGAGTTAAGAGACCAAATCTGTCCTCAACCAGCTGAATAAGGTTCAATTGATTTGCTGCTAAGTGGAAAAATATAATGTGGTCTGTTATTCCGTAAATATCGAAGGCAGCCAATAGTCCACCCAGAAGTATAACAGTTACTATGGCTGTAGGCACGCTCTTCTTCGGGTTCTTGACCTCTCCTGATAGAGGTGTAATAGAACCGTAACCTGTTGGGATGCTTGAGCCAAAAAGAATGGCTAAGGCTATTGAAGAAAGAGAAAGATTTGAAGGAACTGGGTTGTACAATTTGAAGCCAGTGGAGGACATGAAGAGCACTGCAAGTGTAGTCATCATCCCTATTTCTATTAGGCTCGCCACTATCGCGTACTTGGCTGTGGGTCTTATACCTAGAATAGCGAAAGCACTGGAGACTCCTAAGATTATCAAACCTATAACATAAGAAGGTACAGGAAGGATGGAAGACAGAATAAACGAGGCGCCAAAGACATAGGCTGACCCATAGAGAGAGGAATATAAAAGATATAACCACCCGGTCTCAAATCCCAGTCTTTTTGTCAAAGTGTAATAGGCATAAGTGTAGTATCCTCCCGCTTTCGTAAATTTATTAGAAAGAATATAAACAACCATACCATTGACCAATACCAAGACTGTACCTAGAATTACCGCTAGGGCCGCACCTCTCCCTACCACGTCGTATGCTGCAACCCCGTAAGTTAATACGCTAAGAAACGGAGACTGCCCCCCTAGGCTTATGAATATGAGGTCAAGGACACCAATCTCACGCCTCGGCTCTGAATCTCTCTGCTCCTTTTGGAAGCCCTTATACATCTAGGATACTCTATAGAATGGAAAAGGATATTAAAATCTTCCAGATATTTTCGATTTTTTTTAAAAAATATACTGCCACGTTTAAAAGTGAAAAATCTTCAAAAGTTAGACCACGCTAAATATATTATTAAAAGATTAGGTAAGGGGAAAAGAAATGGGTTTTGCCCCATGGAGTTCCTAAACTTTCTCGCAGTCCTAGGTTTTAGAATAAGAAGTAATTTTCAGCTTATTATTTATTGGAGAACAGAGAATAAATTGAAACTGATCGCAGTATCAGGTAGACTAAATGTCAGAATGACGTGCACTCCCTGGAGGTATATTAAGGTATAAGTCTTGTAGATTTCCACGTTGTTAGAAGTCCTTCCCAATAGTAGGTCCTAAAGTCCCATACATTATTAATTGGACAAAGCACCAAGTTATACCGTAATGAAAGTTGTAGACTTGAACGACCTTCCAGTGAAGGAGGAAATAAAGGTCATCTTGAAGAGGAGGGGAATTGTATCCCTGAACCCCGTCCAGTCGGAGGCAGTGGAAAAGGGACTCCTTGAAGGTAAACGTTTACTCCTGACCTCTCCAACCGGGTCTGGAAAGACGCTCATTGCAGAGTTGGGCATGCTCTCCCATCTAATGAGGGGAGAAAGGAGGGCAGTATATGTGACGCCTTTGAGGGCCCTTACGTCAGAGAAATTCGTAACTTTCAAGGACTGGGAAGCCCTGGGCATAAAGGTCGGGATGACCTCAGGGGACTACGACACCGACGATAGATACCTCAGCAGATACGACCTAGTAGTAACTACCTATGAAAAACTTGACTCCCTGTGGAGGCATAAACCAGAGTGGTTACTTGAGACCGACTACTTCGTCCTTGACGAGTTCCATTACCTAAACGATGGAACCAGAGGTCCAGTAGTAGAGAGCGTTGCCATTAGAGCTAAGAGAAATTTCCTTCTTGCCTTGAGCGCCACTGTCAGCAACAGTTCCCAAATAGCTCAATGGTTAAGTGCAATCCCCATTACCACCAACTGGAGACCCGTCCCATTAAAGGAGGGAATCCTGGTTAACGAAAGGAGAAGGAGCCAGATCTACTATTCTGATGGTTCCTCATATCCCCTCGCTGGGAGCGATCCTATTCTGTCCTATACTGAGAAGGTGGTCAACGAAGGAGGGCAAGTCCTAGTGTTCAGGAACTCTAGAAAGATGGCTGAAACTACAGCGTGGAAGATAAAGGAGCTCGACTTAAAGCTCAAGAAGGATGAGATAAAAGGGCTCCTCTCTAGGTTGGAGGAGGTCGAAGACGCTGGATCAACAGAGAAGGAAGCCCTAAAGGAGCTAATAGCGAGTGGGGTGGCGTTCCATCACGCTGGACTTTCTAGAGGACTAAGGGAGGTTATAGAGGACGGGTTCAGGAGAAGAATCATCAAGGTGATTACTGCAACCCCAACGCTGGCTGCGGGTGTCAACTTACCAGCCCGATCAGTAGTGGTAGGGGACATCTACAGGTTCAATAAGAAAATCCTTGGATATCAGGAGGAGATCTCCGTAATGGAGTACAAACAGATGAGCGGGAGAGCCGGCAGACCTGGATACGATACGGAAGGGGAGTCGGTCATAGTCGTGAGGAACCGAAAGGATGCGGAGAGGGTGGCAAGGAAGTACATCCTATCCCCACCTGAACCTATTGAATCCAAATTGGGTAACGAGTCAGCTTTCTACTCCTTCCTCCTAGGTATAGCCTCTGATGTAAGTTCCGAGGACGAGATCACGGAGGTGGCCCAGGAGTCCTTACTTGATAAGGAGCTGGTCAAGAATTACATAGAGAAGGGGCTAGCCTGGCTCAGGGAGAACGGATTCCTAGAAGGAGTTAAGCTCACCAGGTTCGGGAGGAGAGTGGCTGACCTCTACATAAAGCCCTTCACGGCTAGAGTGATAAAGGACACTATCTCCATGAACTCCAGCGAAAACTGCGATATAGCCTATTTCCACATGCTTTCCATGACCCCTGACGCTCCAGTCGTGAACGTGTCAGAGCAAGAGGGAGAGGACCTTATTGACATGGCCTACTGCCCACCGTTCGTTGACCCTGAAGAAGGAGATGAGGGTGAGGAGTATTACTCCGCGCTCAAAATTGCGCTAATTCTTCACGACTGGATAGAGGAGGTTGAGGAGGACCAAATACTTTCCAAGTATAGGATTGGGTCAGGGGATCTAAGGTCCATTGTAGAGACCATGGATAGGTTAACGTACTCCGGGTATCAACTGGCCCAAGTATTGGATCTGAAAGACCACGAAAAAATCCTCCTAAACCTAAATAGGAGAGTTAGCGATGGAGTGAAAGAGGAACTTGTTGACCTGGTCAAGGTCAGCGGAGTAGGTAGGAAGAGGGGGAGGCTACTTTACGAAAGAGGAATAAGAAAACCGGAGGATATAGTTATGAACCCTGACAAGGTGAAAGCCCTCTTGGGGGAGAAGTTAGGTGAGAGAATTGTCAAGGAAGCTGCAAGACTACTTGGAGGAGTTCTTTAGGGCTAAGGAAGGGGAGGAGATTGAATTTGAGGGGGAGGAAAAGGTGATTAGGGATCTGTCATTAATACTAAGGGCGTTATCACAAGAAGTAGGGATTGAGGAAAAAAACGGGAGGTATTTTCTACATGTCAGGAAAAAAAGACCTTAGAGGGGTATGTTTCCATGCTTCTTGGGGTACCTGAACTCCCTCTTGTTCTTCAACATGGCTAGTGCGGAGACCACGACCTTTCTAGTATCCTTGGGCTCTATGACGTCATCTATTAACCCCTTCTCTGCTGCCCAGTATGGGTTAGCAAATAGTTTCTTGTACTCCGCAATTCTTTCCTTGATAAGGTCATCTGGAGTCTTGCTATTCTGAATTTCCCTCCTATACAGGATCCTCACAGCCCCCTCAGGACCCGTCACTGCTATTTCAGCTGAAGGCCAAGCGTAGATCAAGTCCGCACCTAAGCTCTTTATACTCATGGCAATGTGAGCCCCTCCATAAGATCTCCTCACCACTACCGTTACCTTGGGCACTGTAGCTTCAGCGAAGGCGTAGAGCATTTTGGCCCCGTGCCTTATTATCCCTTTATACTCTTGGTCTGTGCCTGGCATATACCCTGGAGTATCAACTACGCTTATTAGAGGTATATTGAAGGCGTCACAGAACCTGATAAACCTCGCGGACTTATCCGCTGCATCTATGTCTATCGCTGCTCCTAAGTGTGCTGAATTGTTGGCTACAATGCCTACTACGTTGCCAGCCATTCTGGCAAAACCCACGACCATGTTCTGAGCCCAGTGCTTCTGAACCTCCATGAACTCTCCGTTGTCAACCATTCTATAGATGACCTCTCTTATATCAAAGGGCTTTACGGTGTCTGTTGGGACAACCTCTTCCACGTCCTTCATCTCCCTGTCAGCGGGATCCCCTAGATCCACAAACGGGGGTTCCTCCATGTTATTAGAGGGCAAGTAGGACAGTAACCTCTTCGTGATGTTTATGGAGTCCTGTTCGTTCTCAGCTATGAAGTGGACAACTCCGGACTTCGTAGCGTGGATAACTGCACCACCCAAGTCCTGGAAGGAAACATCCTCCCCAAGAACCACCTTAGTGATCTCTGGTCCGGTGACGAACATGTAATAGGCATCCCCCTTGATCATTATTATGAAATCAGTGAGGGCAGGGGAGTACACAGCACCTCCCGCAGCGGGTCCGGCCATAATTGTTATTTGTGGGACTACCCCTGAAGCCATCACATTTGATCTGAAAACCGCGCCATAACCTTCTAGGGCTACTGCACCTTCCTGTATTCTGGCTCCACCAGAGTCGTTGATTCCAACAACTGGCGCACCAACCTTAAGGGCTAGCTCGTATACCCTCGTTATCTTGGAGGCGTGGGTCTCGCCTAAGGTTCCGCCTATGGAGGTGAAATCCTGGGCGAAGGCGAAAACAGTCCTTCCCTCAACCAGTCCCCATCCTGTGACCACACCGTCACCATAGACTCTGTTCTTATCCAAGCCAAACTCTGTCGCCTTTGTTGTGGCGAAAGTCATTACCTCATTGAAGGTACCTTCATCGAAAAGTAGGTTCAACCTCTCCCTTGCGGTGAGCTTCCCCTTATTGTGCTGGAACTGGATTCTCTCCTCTCCCCCACCCATGTATGCTTTAGATTTCAGAGCCCTGAGCTCTTCAATTAGTTTTGCCATATCTGGCTTTTCATATGTGGCTGTCATATCCAATCACTCTACATATCAAGTTCTCTCTTAAAATTTTTACCATTTAAACATTAGGATTATTAGTCCTATTGAATTCTTATAATTATAATGACCTCAGAGTTCGCGCATGGAGACCTCATAGATCGGTTCCCGGATTCCTCATCACTGGTATGGAGAGTGAAGGACGAGAGGCTAAATATTTTTATCCAGGAACAAGGATGAGAGAAACCCTGATCCCTAGAGCTAGTTTAATCTTTAAATGTTGGTACGCTCAGTCCACGTTTTTTGTTTGCTCTCGTGTCATTCATTCGACCTTTAAAGTGTAGAAGGTCGAATATGAGACCCTTATATATCCCATACAACCACACCCAGCGTTCAATGTAACTCCTGTAGCACCCCTTAAAGGGTCAGTAAACCCCATTTAGGCCTACTGGCGAATATGTTTTATGGTTAGATTTGTTTCCTATTCTGATCTATTTTTACAAAGCAAGGAACAGCTCACTTATCAGGGTGGGGAGGGAGTCAGAATCTAGACCCTCCATGGATTGACAGTGTCTGTCTATTTCAAAAACAGCTATTCTGTTTACGCTGCATATATACCCTCTTCAGCGACGTATTTTTCCCTAGCTAGATCCATCAGTTTCCTGGTGAACACAATCGAGTACACGACAACGATGATGGCAAATAATACTGACAGCCAACCCACTAGGAGCAGGTTCCCTGTACTATCAGCTATGGCAAGCTCTTTCATTAGGCCCTGATGGACCTGGAGGGTTCTCCCGTCATAGATGTTGGTCCAATATTCCCCTATAGCAAGCCCTCCCCAGGCGCTATTGACCGTGCTCGTCAGACCTGTAATCAAATACGGCATCGCCGACGGGATAACAATTTTCCTGAGCCTGTCCCACCAGGATAGATTCAAGTTATCCATCACTTCCCAGTACTCCTTGGGTAGGTTCTTTACACCCATCCAGTAACTATAGAAAACGTAATAGAAAGTTGAGATGAAACCAAGAAACAAAACGTAAAACTCGTCTGTCAATCCGCCAAAGACTCGAGAAAAGATTGGGTAAGTGAACCCAAATAGAAGAGGGAAGTAAGCCGGTGCAGGGAAGGAGGCAAGTGATTGGATTACTGGGATGAGAACCATTTCCACCTTATGGTGTAGGGATACCCAGTAACCAACAAAAATTGCAATTATCAACGATATTAAAGCTATAATTGCGACACGGAGGTAGTCAATGCCAATCAGGATTAGATCGTAAGGGGTGGAGTCGACTACGGAGAACCACGCGGAAGAAGGAACTGAACTCACAAGAGTGAACACGGAATATGAGATAGCTAAGAGGAATCCTATTGCGAAGATTTTACCTAGGATTCCCCATTTAGCCGTAGACTCCCTATCCTCATCGAAGTCCTCTACCTTTGACCTACCCTTAGACACGTACTTAGCGACCTTAGTCACGGGAGCAATCGCATTACTCAGTTTGGCTGAATATCTTATTCTGAACCTTCCCCTTCTCATAGCCATGTTGACGGACTCGGTGTCTAGACCGTATCTCTGAACTGAATACATGGCGTACTCCCTTAAACCTAAAGTTACACCCGTAGTGACTATAGCCAAGATAAGGAGAGAGTACAAAGCTTGAGTATATAGCCCCAGTGAGGTGTACTTATAGATCAGAGACCCTATTCCAAAGACCGCGAATTGCGAATTTCCGACGCTAAATACCTCACTAACGGTAATATAAAACATGGCGTCAGCGAAACTCGGAATCAGGTTCGCCGCAATCCTTGGTATGGAGAAAGGGATGTAAAGCTTACTCATTCTTTCAAGAAAACTGAGCCTTAGGTTTTCTGTAACTTCCCTTAGGTTATCTGGAACAGTCTTAAAAGCCTGGTAGATCCCCATCCATATGTTCCAAACAACAGCAGTGAAAACTAGAAATATCACAGCCAACTCCACACCCAAGTAACCTCCGATATCAGTAACAAAGAAGATTAAGACTACAGGAAAGAAGGATATGACGGGGACTGACTCTAGAACCTCAGACAAGGATATGTAGACGTTCTCAAAGGTCCTGTTCTTTATGGCAATATATCCAAGTAACCACCCTGTCACAATGGAGAGAATAATAGTGACGAAGACCCTACCAATGGTAACACCAACAGCTAGAAAGGAGAGAAGGACGAAGTTCAAGTTTCCTTCATCCCCTTTACCTTTTTCACTGGTGTAAGTAACTTGTACAGGATATCGAGATATTCCTGGAATTTTGGATCCTTCAAGTTCCTAGGCCTATCTAGGTCAATTATAACCTCACCAACAACCGTTGCTGGACTCCCGTTAAGAACGTAAACCTTATCCGACAGCTCAACAACTTCGTTCATGTTATGCGACACAAGTACTGCAGATTTCAAAGACGTTTCCTCATTAAACAGCGTAGAGTAAATCTCTTGCCTTAATCCCTCCGCAGTCAGCTCATCTAAGTGAGCGAAGGGCTCATCCATCAGAAGAACGTAAGGGTCCGCTGCCAACGCTCTCGCTATGGCAACTCTCTGTCTCATTCCACCGCTCATCTGTTTAGGGTAAAAATCCTCGAATCCTTGTAGACCCACTACCTCAAGCATTTTCCTAGCTATTTTGTCCTCCTCCTCCCTGGGGAGCTTCCTATACTTGATTCCCAGCTTCACGTTTTCAAGGGCAGTTAGCCAAGGAAAAGTAGCAATGGACTGATGAATGAGGGCTATCCTGGGAGTGGGATGGGAAACCTTCCTTCCCATTAGCCTCACTTCACCATTGTTGGGCTTTACGAACCCACCTAGAATCCTAAGAAGGGTTGACTTTCCTACTCCGGAGGGTCCTACTATTGCTGTTAATTCATTCTCTCCAGACCTTAAATTCACGTTCTCAAACACCTTGTAATTATTTGAGTAGCTAAAGGCTAGGTTTATCCCCTCTAGGATTGTTCCATCTGACCATCCCAGTTTTCGGTCTTGTTCAATTCTTAAAAGCTTATCTATATTCTAAAACGACATTTGTATCAGTGAGGAGTAACTCAAAAACAGGTTGAGATCTTAAAATGAGTGTCCTTTGAAATTCAATTAATATTATTTTAATACAAATATTTTAGTTAACAGATATAGATGTAATAGAATTCTTGAAAAACAATAAATTAGTATTTATACAAAAATTAATAAACATGATTATATTACCAATGACTATTTCCTGGAGGTAACATGAAGATTCCAAGAGTAATCTTTAAATTTTATAGAAATCATATAGTCTTGTAACAGGATATAATGATAACAATGCTATCTACTTTCTCGCGGGTGATTTACATTGCTTATGCCTGAAACTATGGAGAGGAGGGACAATGTAGAAATTGAACCCGAGTTGTTAACATTATTGTCGTCTCTGGGAGTTAACTCCTCTCCGAAAAGAATACCCCTCAAAACGGTTTCTAGTCTAGAGAAAATACTCTCGCTAATACTTCCAAAGAATGTGTCAGACATGGTTATAGTGCTGTCTAAAGATCACGTCGGCTCACAGGGTAAATTTTCCTCGGCCACTAGAGCAGCCTTCCCCAGCTCTAAGGTCACCGTTTTATTCAGCCACAAATTAGATAAGGACGTTACGTTAGTATATTTTAAGTGAACGTCCCTGGAAAGTCACCTTTTTGAAATATGTAAAAGGGTCACAGCACTCCTATACTTCGGCTCTTATGTGAGAGAGGACTTCGTTGAGGGAATCTCCGACATCAATGTGCTAGCTGTTACAAACGATAGAGACGTCATGTTTGAGCTGGCTTCCACAAACTTGACGCCGATAGTAGTTAGTTCAGAACAGCTCAGAAAGATCTGTAACGATGGTGATCCGCTATGCTACTTTATTCTTTACGATTCCAAGGTAATTTGCGGATCTCTGCCGTCAGTCCAGTTTAAGAAGTCAGATAGTACGTGTAAGAAGCTTTTGGATTACTCCAGGGCACAACTGAGGATAAGCGCTGAAGGGTACATGAGAGGGGATGAAGTTTCAGCCCTCAACTATCTATTCAGGTCGGTGCGGTCTTTCATCAGGGCCAAGTGTTGCTTGGCAGGTTCAATACCCGTATCTAATCAGCAAGTGATGGAGTGCTGTAAGGAGCGTGTACAGAATGAAGTATGTGACATTTTTTCCACTACGGTCTCTTTAAGAAAGGACAAAAGCCCTGTGAACTTGACCCTAATTAATAATTTTAAGAAGATCTTAGATAATTCATTTGACTTGTCATCTAATTAATGAATTGATAGATGCGATGCGATTGAGACCGCATGGATAACGATTGAATATGAAAGTCGTCATAGATCAGAGTTCAGTTGACCTAGAAGACGTTCGCTCTTTGCGGATCCTCCTTTACCCCTACTGGTTACTATTTTAAGTCTTCATCGATTTGTACAAAACTAAATGCGCTTGATGAAGCGTTAATATAGATGTCCGGAAATTACACTGACCCCTTCCCTGCTCCAAAGGGCTGGGTCTGCCGTTCTTCTGTCGTTGAAAGTTTTCCTTTCTACTAGAATGACTTATTTTGTCCAACTCCTCCTTTAAGGCGATGAACCCTTCCGTTTTTGAGTTTCTTGAACTAGGAGAAGCAACGCATGGAAGCCCTCAGGAATCAAAAATCCTGGATACAATTAGCCATGGATTTCCTGAGCATACGGTAGTAAACATAACAACGAAGTACTGGGAGGTCAACAGCTCTGCAGTATACGTCAACGGTGAGAGACTGGAGGGAGTTGTAATGCCTTATACAAAGGGATGCGTAAAAGGGAAAATAGGGAGGGAGATCGGTCTGTTCCAAATGCCTTCCCATCCCTTCCTTTTGAAGAGTTTACCATTATCCCAGTACGAAGGGGTGCTCATTTATGAGGAAGGGAAATTGAGGAAAATAGTCTTACCACAGGGATCTCCCCCTTCCTTCTTCATCCCTAGGAAGGTGGAGGGGATTGCGGAGATCTGTTCCGAAAATGAGCTGGTTACTGTGAGCTCAAGGAACGTGGAGGTAAAGGTAAGGGATGGCGACTCCTATATCCTTTTCCTAGCCCATGTAGACCATTGGCTTACAGGGTTTCACGACAACCTATTCTCTGTTGGCCTTCTCATGGACCTGAAAAAGGACTTAGAGAAGCTTAACCTCAAACACGGAGTAAAGATAGTTTTTCTTAGCTCTGAGGAGGGCCCAAGATGCTGTACGGGATCCATGCAGTATCCGACTAAAGACGTGTTCTCTGTAATCTCAATCGATGCGACCTATCCCAGTAGGGTGGTCTACTCCTCTACCCCAGATCTATGGTCACTTTCATCTCATTTCAACCTAAAGAGGGTGGAGATGCCCACTCCTTTCTCAGATCATTTCCCCTTCGTTGCGAAAGGTATTCCAGGATTAGTCCTATACAACGATGACATGATAGGGGTATATCATTCCAACACTGATCTTCCCATCCCATCTGACGATGGGTATTACAAGGAGCTCAAAAGTTCCTTAATAAAGTTCACTTTAGAGTTGGATTCCAAGACGAAGGAGGAGCTAGACGAAAAATTCTTCGAGGTAGCTAGGCAGAGGGGGTATAGGGGAGATGTCAGGGATGGCGCCCTAGTTCCAGATCCTGAGACCTTGCTGACCAAATTCAGGGTTGAATCCTCTTGATAGATCCTTTAAACTCACTCGTAACCTCATGGTCTTCGCTAGGTTACTTAGGTTACGGGTTACCTCACCCCACTATTAAACATGTTTACAATTGACTAAAGTATAGTCCCTTGAGGCAGGAGGAACTGACATCCTCCCCGTCCTAAAGGTGGGGCTTTCCTCAACTTTGTAAAATACTTGTTAGTTCAGGAATCGAAACATGTCTTTATATTGATCTAAGGCATAATTATATGTGATGAGTATAGAGCTCTTCAACGACATGTCTAGGTACAAAAACAGGGCGACCCATTTCTTGAGATTTGGAGAGTACTCTGATGACATTCCGTTTAACCAAGCTGACGATGTATTTGGAACAGTGATATATCTTAAGGTGCCGGATAGCGAACAAATAATTGAAAGTAGCCAAGAAATAACTCGGATAATAAGACAGGCTTTGAACGTCAAGGTAAGGGAGTTGATCTCCAGGGACCCTGAGAAAGCTAGGGAAGTTTCCGAAGTCCTAGAGGACTCTGAGACTATAGACGAGTTCATGGAAAAATTCAAAACCGTAGTAGTAGCGTATGTACTATCCACCATGGACGGGAAAGGTGTGGATACCGTGATTGACCTGAAATCGTCAGCGCTGGACCTCATGGAGGCTACGGAAACTCTATTCTTGAAATCGGTTCCTTACTTAGATGAAGTGCAAAGTATCGGAAGACTGCTTGACAATATGAGGTTTAGTGTGGAGTCTCTCAAGGTTAAAGTAAACTCTCTGGTCGTCTAGTTCTCTACAGGTTCTTTTGAAACCTACGCCCTGAAGGTTCTGAGAGCTTAGAGTTGACGTAGATAAACTAGATTTTAACTGTCTTGACTCCTGTGAATCATTCCTCCAGATTAAAAACCCAGTTCAATGAAAGATAAGTTTCGTACAAGTAGGGCCATTAGTTTGACCGACAGACCTAAAATTTAAACTTCTAAAGTACATTATATCTTCATGATAGTTGTAGGTGTTGATGGAGGGGGTACCAAGACTAAGGCTACGTGTATAGAGTGCAGGGGAGGAGTCGGAACGTTAGTCTCCTCCTATGAGACAGAAGGCTCGAATTTCCACAACGTGGGGATAAAGACAGCCACCAAAAGGATAAAGGAAGCCATAGATAGGTGTACCGAAGGGAGGACCCCAGACCTGGTTGTCATGGGACTTGCGGGACTGGACTCCAGATACGACTTCAACGTATTGCGGGAAAACCTTTCCTCGGTTGGAAAGGAGGTGATCATGGACAACGACTCTTTCTTTATCCTTTACGGCGAAACGCGGGGAAAAAACGGCGTGATCGCCATATCCGGTACTGGTAGCGTTGTACTGGGCATAAAAGATGGAGAGAAAGTGAGGGCTGAGGGAGCTGGATGGTTTCTATCCGATACCGGTTCAGCGTATTGGGTGGGTAGGGAGACCTTGAGATATTTGACCAGGTGTCTTCAGGGAATAGAAAGTAGCTCCATGCTGTCTGAGACCGTAATGAGAAGTTTAAAGCTAAAGGACCTTGACGATCTGATTTACTGGACTTACCACAGGAAGCATAGGGTGGAAATGGTGGCCTCGATATCCAGGCTCGTGGATAAGGCATCTTCAAGGGGAGATGAGATCGCTCAGGGAATCCTCAAGAGGGCCTCAAGGGAATTCGGCAGGTCAGTGTTACACGTTGTGAGGAAGACCAACGTTAGTGAGGTTTACGTCCTAGGCGGAATGTTCAAATCCAAGGCGTACATGGAAGAATTCAAAAACCTTATGGGAGAGAACAACGTTCGCGTACTCCCAGTTGATAAGGACCCGTCCATGGGGTCTGTACTCTATGGATTGGACAAGGTTAATTGTAAGCTGAACGGTTATTAACACTCTATATCAGTCTACCGCCCTGGTACTTCCCCTGATAGGGTCTCTCCGTGGACGATTCCAGCTTCATGAAGATGAGATGAATTACTCCCATCCCCTTTCTGAGCTTCCCACCTCGAGTAGTTGAGATTGCTATGGTTATTTTCCCGTAATAGCCTGCATCTATGACCGTTGGCGGAGAAAGGAAGCCGTTTCTAGCTAGGGTGCTCCTCATAGTCATCAGTCCGATCGTGTCGTTGGGCATCCTTACTTCTTCACAACTTTCAAACAGGTAAGTGTTTCCAGGCTCAAGGACTGCGATATCCTTAAACTCGCGCTCCTCCAGGTCGCTCCTCTTGTCTGGGAGTTCTGAATTTCCCGTTACCCTCCAATACTTCTCACCACAGATTCGGAGGTCGTACCCGTTTTCCTTTACATTATCCTCTACGTAGTTCAACAGTAAGGTGCCTAAAGACTTCTTAATAGTCTGGTGGGTGTAAATCATTGAAATAATCCTTCTTCAATTCGCCTTATAATCGCGAGTCCTCATAAAACGTGTAGTTAGAAAGTAAGGAAAGTATCGCCCAGCGTGGATGTAAGAGTATAATGGGTAGAGGGGCTAAAAAGAGTTGGATTGAAATTAGAGCTACAGTTCCAATGAGGTTTCCCCTACCACCCCTCTGCCCAGCCTCCTCTCTAGTCATGGTAAAGACCTACATTTTGTCCTCTTTTGGTTGAAAGAAAATAACTATATCTAAAGTTTTCAACTATCCTCGCCCCACTAATATTTAATAAGGCTCAGGACTCTTAGTTCTTCATTTAACCTTTATATCCTTGCTCTTCTCATAACATTAGTGGTACACATGGATGTTCTCATATTCTCTTCGAGCAGAGAGGCCGAGATGGAGGAACCAGTTTTCTGTGACAGGGACACAGTGAAGGTGGATGAAAGTAAGTGCAAAGGCAGGAGTCTAGGGATAGCTCCCATAGTCGCTAGGATGCTTAAGATGCTGGGTTACAAGGTTACTGTCGTTGATCCCTTTGCAGAGGAGGGAGAGTATGAGGCAGATCAGGTCATTAGGGGGAACACATTTCAAATACCTGATGAGCTTGTCAAGGGCAAATACGTGGTGGTAGCGACTAAGCACGTTTACGACACTTGGGCTCTTATGAAGGCGATTCTAGGCGAGGCGAAGGAAGTGTCTGCTGTAATGAGCGTTAAGAGGGCGAAGGTAATACTCAAGAGGTTAATCGAAGCAGGGATTTCCAAGGATAAGCTTCTCCCCCTAAGGATACCTGCAGGATTGGACCTCAACGGCCAGGACGAGAACGAAATAGCCCTCAGTATAGTGGCAGAAATTGTAGCTGTAAATAGGGGAGGGACAGGAATTCCATTGAGGGACAAGAAGGGATTGTCTAAAGTCGTTGAGGAACTTTGATTTCCTATAGACCCATTGGTTACATTGAGGTGGAAGGCGAACCGTCTAGAGGAAAGGAATCGTTAATAGTTATACACGAGGAGTTTGTTGAAGGATTGGTGGGGTTAGATCAGTTCTCCCACTGTATCGTTATCTATCACTTAGATAGGACCAACTCCTTCGAACTAATTAAAAGAAGAAATGGGCACGAGGTTGGAGTTTTTGCCACTAGAAGTCCAAACAGACCTAACCCCATTGGAATTTCGGTTGCGGAGATACTAGAGGTAACTGAGAACAAGGTAAAGGTGAGGGGAGTAAACGCTTACAACGGAACCCCAGTGCTTGACCTTAAACCCTACGACAGATGGGATAGCGTACAAAACCCTAAGGTTCCTAGCTGGCATCAAGTTCAGTAGAGAAACCTTGCCCTCAGCCTAACAAACGGAGCTAGAGCTCCATGGTCGTCATCAAGATAGACGAAGCGGGAATCTGCGGTAACCGCGTCCAACGTAGACAGTTCAGCCAAGGGAACTGCTAACTCTCTCAAACTTATCTCCCCACCCCCCAATTGGATTACTCTCCTAGGTCTTATCCTTAGGCTTTTCTTGACAAGTTCTGAGCCATGAGAGCCCATGACTAAGAACGCGTTCTTTGACTCCTGAATAAGCTCGTTTAACTTCCAATCTCCGGGCTTAAGAACCATATTAAAGAAGTCAGGTTTAGGAACAAATCCCCTTGCGTTACCTGGAGAGCCCACCTTAGTAGTCCTTGTACCTAAGTAATTAATAACCTGCCCGTTTCCTATCAGTTCTTTCCTATTGGTTGCAACGCCCTCATCATCAAAGTACGCAAAGGCATGGGAGTAAGGAATTGTCGGTTCGTCGTAGAGTGTGATGTCCGGTAGCCCCCTCTCGTCGCTGGAGATCTGGGGAGAGTCTCCCCTCAGCATTGACACCAAACCTACAAGGAGATTGGAGACAGCGTCTGGGTCTAGAATCACGGTGGCCTTCTCCACAAAGACAGGGGAAGGTCTGAAATCTTTCTCCTCTCTCAGGAACTCCAACACACTTGGAATATCATTTGGATCTCCAGTGTAGGCGAACTTCCTACCCTTGAAGGAGATGAAATTAACGACTTTTTCCTCTACACATTCATAGTCCTCCCATTGAACTTTTCTCGTTACTTTTCTTATTTCAATCCTATTCCCTTCGTTTATCCTTTCGAGGACTTTTCTTGCCTTTTCCCAGGACGAAACTGAATTGTGGATGAAAGACTTGCAGAGAGGTTCAGGTTTTGGATCCCTGGTTACTGAGGGGGTCCAACCAGATTCGCTGATGTACCTGGTCACCGTCGTTTCCGATTTAGACTCGTAAGTTATCCAAGTACCCCCGTTACTTTCCTTTATTATCTGCTCTTGAGATACTGTGAGCCTCATAATTATCTTGTAGCAGTTAAGGATAATTAAGAGGTTTTCCTTAACTTTCACCTTTCGAATACTCTAGACCATAACAAAACACGTTTGACAAGGGTTGGATTACTTTAATAAAATTTCTAAGAATCCCTAAATAGGATAAGACTTAAACACTAAGAAATCCCATATTCTAGTATGGGACTTTCAGTTATGTTTAACGTGAGTCACAGCAGGAGTTTCTCACAGGAAGTCAAGGCAATGTTTAGAATAGTCCTTGTACCGGAGTCCAAGTTCGAAGCTAAGAGGTTTCACTACATAATCCTTCTGGACAGAAGTTACTCCATGGAAGGAGCGAAACTGGAGATGGCTAAGAGGGGGGCTGAACTCCTCATGGATAATTTGCCCGAGGATAGTTACCTTTCACTCATTTCGTTCAACGAAAAGGTAAGCGTGATTAAGGAACACGTCAGCTCGCTTTCCATGGAGGAATTGGACGAGGCGCATGAAGCCCTGAGCACAATTAAGCCAGGTAGCGGAACAAGTTTATATAAGGCACTTCAGGAGGCTTTCAAGATCTCAAAGAGATACCGAGATCCAACTTACCTAATCCTGCTGACCGACGGAGTGCCCACCGACATGGGATGCGTTTCTAGAGTGAGCAATAAATTCCGCTTGGAAGAGTGCCTCGAAGTATACGAGAAACTAGAAGTCCCTGAGGTAGTAGAGACCATATCCTTCGGTATAGGAGACGACTACAGTCCAGAGATACTCAGTAAGATATCAGAAAGGGGGAACGGTTTCTTCTACCATATAAGCGACCCCTCAGAGATACCAGAAAAGATGCCCAAGATGGTCAAATCCAAGGTTGCTGCCAAGAACGTTGTGGTTGACCTTGTATCTGAGTCTCCCGTTAAGCTTCTCAACTACGAACAGTTACCTGTGAAGATAAATGCCGTCGAGGGAGTCGTGAAGATATTTGGAGAGGCTACAATCCCACCAAACTTTTCAGGGAAATTCATGGCTCTAAAGGTTAAGTATCAGGATGAAGGAGGGGAACAGAGAAAGGAGATTGATTTTAACCTAAAGGTAGCCAAAGATCAAAGTGAATTCCTGCAAGGTGTTGATAGGGACGTAATTATGGAATACCAATACATGCAGACCCTTAAGGGTTACTCGGAAGCACTTGAGAGCCAGAACCTAGTGGAAGCTACAAAGAGATTGGATAAGCTAAGGGAAATAGCAGAACAAACTAGGAGGCAGGACCTTATGGAGAGCACTAATGAAATGACTAAAAAGATGAACACAGGAGACGTCAAGGGAATTACCAGCGAGATTACAAGAAAGATGAGATCTCAAGAGTAGTGACTATCTTCATGGAGTCTATCGGTCAATTTTCGGGTAAAGTTACTCGCTTAATTATCCATGTGGACGTCAGATCCTCTTATTATTGAGGTATTCATACCAGAATAATTCAGTTAAATCCGTGCTTTAGGACAATAATGTTATATGAAAAATGTTATTACTCAAACAAGCAAGTTATAGCGATGATTGAGTTCCTGGTTGTAAGGAGCTTCAAACCCCTAAGAAGAGAAACGGTTTGGGAAGTGATACGAGAAGTCAACTCCATGCCCCAGTATTGGAAGGGAATAAGGGAACTCAACGTAAGGCAAGTCTCTGATAGAACCTATGAGGGGGCAGTTAGATTTGCCTTTCCCTCGTCCTCCGACGTGAGGATAGATTTAGGCGAATTTTCCCTAACCATGAACTTCCTAAAAGGGATACTGAAGGGAATGAATAGGATCGAGGTCTCATCTACAGAGGTAACGTCCCACTGGAAAGTAGAGATGCCTCTCTACATGAAGCCGTTTGAAAAGAGGAACGAGGAACACTTCAGATCCGGTACGGAACACGCACTTGATAGGATATTAGAAGAAGCAAAGAGGAGAAGTCAAGGCTAATATGCGACTGGGTCGTTGAAAACCCGCTTGCTACTGACTTCCTCCTAGCCATGTGTTGATCCCCTCACCTGTCCGGAGTTACATCCCTAGTGTGGGGGCAGTCGAGAGGGCCAGAGAAACCCTCCCATAGAGGTTCATGACTGCGATGACGTCAAGGTCGTTCTCATAACAGTATGGAGAACGGAAGTACCTGTAGGCGACCTCCTTCACTTTGTGACCCCACATATGGCAGCGAGTAGAGGAGTAGTGTGGGTCAACGTAGACTACTTTAAGCCAGTGTTTTTCCCTATCATTTAATACAGTACTGCGGTCTACGGTACTGCGTCGAGTACAGCCTGTCCCTAAACTCTCCCGGAAGCTTCTTCACATTTTTGATGAGGTCGTTGAGGTCTTCAAGGGAGATGGTTGAGACTTTTAATGAGTTAGCTGTGTCTACTAACTACTTACCTTTTTTATCGAGTCCCCTAAGACGTCCCTAGCTCTCTTGTGGTGAGACCTTGTCCTGCGTAGGATTATGTCCCCTTCCACCTCTTATCGTACTTCTGTAGGGACTCAGCTAGTGACTTGTTGTGGTGGGCGTTATCTAGCCCGGTCGTTACCCTGACGTACTTTTCGTCGTCTTTACCTAGTTCGAGTTCACCCATGATGTCGGCTGCAACTCCGTTCTCAACTTCTAGTCCTTTCCACTCCTTGAGGAAGGAGACCTTGAAGTAGGCTTTTCAATCCCTCAGCATTAACCTACTCCCTCATTTGACAGTCCTTGTACTCTGGTAAGTCCATTAAATAACCTTCTATTGCGGTTCGCCAACTCCTGCTACCTTTACGATATTTTTGCCGAAGTCGGTTGAAGAGATAGGGTTGGGTTAACCATACAGAGACGTTAAGTACACTCAAATACCTACCGCATGCGCTGTTTAACCAGGATTTGTATACTGCGATGACGTCGCTATAGCAGTCTTGGGCAGCTTTAGAGGGTAGGTTGGACTTCTCTAAATGTCTCGTAAGTCCCCTTGTGCGTCTGTTAACAGGTTCTTTGGTCTATTTTCCCTTAACCAGTTGCGGACGAAACGTAGACCTTTTTCGTAACTAGATACGAGCGCGAGTAGAGGGGCGGTACGGGAAACCCTCATTGAAACCGTAGGTCTGATTTCGATCCCACTCTCTTTAGCCCCTCTGCCCATAGACAGAAGTAGGGGAAAGGGTTTATGTCATTTGCCATCCCCGTAGGGCGAGGCTTTCCCTACTTTGTAACAACTGGACAACCCCTAACAAGTATATAGATAAGTTTTTTATGGATATCTTTGTTACCTACCAACTATGAAATCCAAGATACTTTTCACCACATCCATATCGCACTTCATAAATGACGGCAACTCGTGGTTTTTACCAGTAACTTTCACTTTCCTGATAGAATTTCTCGGTATATCTAAGTTAACCATAGGTATCCTAGGAAGCGTATTTTTCGCTGTATCGGCCTTGGCTGCACCGTTTATCACAAAAATAGCAGACAGATCCAAGAGGTACTCTGTAATCATGGGGTTAGGTATCCTACTCTGGGGCTTGAGTTTGATCCTCTTCGGCATTTCTATAAGTGCTAAATCGCTCTTAGCCATAGTGATCTCAGTAGCTCTCGCAGGCTTTTCCTCAGCTTTCTATCACCCTTTGGGAGCAGCGATGCTCTCCATTACCTACAGAGGGAGTGCGGGTTCTGCTCTAGGCATTAACGGCTCCATGGGAAGTTTAGGGAGGGCCATTTACCCTACCCTGACCTTGATCCTCTTTACCTTATTCCATAAGGATATGTTATACAGTTCCCTGATCTTAGGCGTGATCTCCATTCTAGCCTCCATGACAGCGTTTCTAGCTACTGAAAAATTACAGGAGTACCCTGACCCAAAGGAACCAAGATCGGAGGAAAAGGAGGTGAATAAGGGCCAAGGTATGCTGAGGAGCACAATGGGGATAGTTATACTCCTCACAATAATAGCGCTTCTTAGAAGCGTTTTCACACAGGGAATATCCCAGTTCTTACCTACACTGTTAGTGGAGAACTTTAACTACTCATACGGGGTGAACTTGGGAGAAGCGACCTCGCTGGCCTTAGCTGCTGCAGTAGTAGGTCAACCAATCCTTGGATTACTCTCCGACAGGGTCGGGAGGAGGTTAATCTTTAGTATATCTACCTTAGGGGCAGTAATTGCGTTAATGGCCTTTCTGAAGTTCGCCGATATAGTGTACCTAGTAATCTTTGGACTCTTCACTTATAGCGCGTTCCCGCTGATGCTTTCTCTAGTAGGAGATTTCGTTCCTAGAGGGTCCACGGGATTCGCCAACTCACTAGTTTGGGGGCTCGGAGTTACTGGAGGAGGCGTAATAGGTCCCATAATTGTGGGAATTCTCTCCCAGATAAATGGTCTAGTTTTCGCGTCCTACAGTATAGCGATCGTAGGACTGCTATCGGCGATCCTAGTAGTCCTAATCCCTAAGCCAGCGAAGAGGAGCAAGGTACCCCTATTTGGGTGAAAGCCATGAGAAAAACAGAAATGATACTTAGAGGTATTTTAACCCTCTACGTCCTAAGCGAGATCATGGAGAGCCCAATGACAGGATATGAACTGGAAAAGACAATTTCGAGAAAGTTCAACGTAAAGCTACCAAAGGGGTCAATATACGTTATCCTTAGAAATGCAGAGAGGAAAAACCTGCTCAGGTATAAAGAGGACAAGAATAGAAAAGGCCAGATCTTAAAAAAATACGTGATAACGGAAGAGGGAAGGAAATTCTTCTTAGAGCATGAGGAGCCTTTATCCATAGCCAAAGAGGTAATGAGTGACCTCCTTAAGAAAATGGAGATTAAAAGAACTGAAGCCTCAGCCCCTCCTAACGGTCTCCGGCAGGAGAAGGACTGATCCAAGGACCAACAATGTAGAAGTTAAGAGGCCTACCCCCAAGTCCTCCTTCAGCCCGAAGGGCATGAGGAGTATGATACTTACCCCAAACCCACCTCCTATAAGGCGTCCTAGGAAAAATACTATGTTCGTACCTGTGGCTCTCACCTCTGGTGGGAAAACTTCACTCATCCAAACCCCGAAGTAGGCGAAAAATGAGGACCCGACCATAAGGAGAGTCACGAGAACTCCTATTAGCGATGTAGGTACTTGGAGGAGCATC
This sequence comes from Metallosphaera tengchongensis, assembly GCF_013343295.1. Taxonomy (NCBI): domain Archaea; kingdom Thermoproteati; phylum Thermoproteota; class Thermoprotei; order Sulfolobales; family Sulfolobaceae; genus Metallosphaera; species Metallosphaera tengchongensis. The sequence goes on from NZ_CP049074.1 coordinate 170,225, forward strand.
ATAACGGAGGAGACTAGGGAGATAACTATGAAAATGAATGTAGTCCTCTTCCTACCCCATCGGTCGGATAGTCTCCCTGCTAAACTGAAACCAATAAGACCCAACAGTAACGCCAATGACAGAAGCGAAAATGCAGGTAACCTAAAAAATGAGAAGAGAGTAAAGCTCAGAGAGACTAAAGGGACTACAAAAAGGAAGGAACCAACTGCGAAAACGGAGCCTAGGACTAGAACTTTGGTTAGGTTTTTAGATCTCAAAGAGCTGAATGATCCTCTTGACCTTACCTTTGACTCTGGTATTGAGAACCACAGCAAGTACGATACCAGAGACAGTAAACCTAAGGTGAGAAAATAGGTCTCTATGGACCTGAAAATATCAGCCCAGAGAAGTCCGAGTAGTCCCCCGATGAAGTATAGACCCTGCATAATACTTCCAACAAATCCCCTGTAGCTAGGAGGAGAGATCTCTGCAGCGTAAACGTAGCTTAAGCCGTTCTCCCCGTTTACTCCAAACCCAATTAGGAACCAAAGGAAATAAAACAAGAACAAGTTTCTGGTGAATACATTTAGAAAAAGTGGGACAGTAAATAAAAAAATAGAAATTAAAAGGGAGAGCTTCCTACTCCACTTGTCTGCGAGTATAGACAGCAAGAGACCTCCAATGGCACCACCTATCCAGCTAGCTGGAATAGTAAGATATATCCCATCTCCGTAGATCTGGGCAAGTGCAGGTAAAACGAAGCTAATTGAGTACACTGCTAATGCTGAAATCAAAAAAATTAGTAGTAAGGAGACTGTAGCCCTAATCATAAACTTTCATAGTAGCTCCATGACTTATATTAATTGTTAGTCCTCATTTACTCTTGTCACTCTATTACTTTAAGTCTGAATGGTGAGACCACGTCCCCCATGCTCTTCCTATATTCCTCTATACGTTGTATTTGTCTCTCTATGATGTGTAATATATCTTTGGGCGTATCAATCTTAGAGTATATATCCAGGATACGCTCATACTTCTCCTTGTAGCCTCGGAGTCTCAAGGAAAACTGAGCCTCGTAATCCTTTTCAGAGTACTCCTTCCCGAGAGCTTCCCCAAAGAGCCTCCTTAAGTCTTCGTACAGAGGAATCTTCCCTATTGGCGTCTCTAGGGCTTTGGACCTACCTTCTAGCCTTTCTACAACCCATCTTAGCCACACCCTCTTGTCCTCCTTACTATTGACGTATTTGTCGCCATCTTTTAGGAAATAGTTAACCCCAAAAATTTTAGGTGGATTTCTTAACCTTTTACCAAAATTAATGTAATTCTGCACGTATTTCCCCAAGGGAACGGAAATGAAGTCCAGCAAAGCCATGGGATTGAACTCCATCTCGTCCTGTTTTCCAATCACAGCGCTAGTCCTAGCTGACTCCATGGAGGCTCCCATTGTGACAACGCCATGCTCCCAATCGAAGGCTTCAGCAATGGGTACTAGAGTCTTGTAATCCCTAACGCCAAAGATTACAGCATCTATCTTTACTCCGTTAGGGTTATCATAGTTAGGATCCAGGTTGTCAAAGGATTTTAGGGAGACAGTAAACCTAGCGTTAGGATGACTTGGAGGGACTGGTTTTCCTTGGTCATCCTTCTTACCCTTCCACCATTCCCCCGAGAAATTGATCCCCTTTTCTGGTTCAGGTAAACCGCTCCCGTCCCAGTAAGCCGAACGCTCTGGAGTCATTAGGACGTTTGAGAAAATCACCTCGCCAGGGGTATGTAGAACCTTCCAGACTATCGGATCGTCCTTACTGTTAATACCTTGGATAATCCCAAAAACGCCGGCCTCTGGGTTCCACGCCCTCACATCTCCGTCTATACCCATAATGAAGGCTAGATCATCACTGATGAGTCTACCCATCATGGAAGTGCTAGTCTTCCCCGATCCTGACGGAAACGCCGCAGTAACGTAATGAACACCGTTTGAACCTTCCAGACCCACTATCGCCATGTGCTCAGATAGCCAACCTTCCCTAACTGCCCTATTCAGCGTCAATCTCAATGCTAGCTTCTTTAAACCGACGCTATTCCCTGCGTAAGTTGTGTTGACGCTGTAAACAACACCGTCAAGATCTATGACGATCCTCCTCTTTTTCACGTCCTGAGAGCCTTTAGAGTGAATGAACTTCAAGAAATCCTTATCGCCCTCGAATTCCCTGTAGGCGTTCCTGTATAGAATATTCTCGCTGTGTATAACGTAAGGTGAATCCGTAATCTGAACTGCAAGAATTTGAGCGGGTGAACCTACAGGTCCTAGGGAGTATAAACCTACGTACATCACTCTGCCTTTCATGGCGCCTTTAAGAATGGATTTGACTTCCTCTAGCCCCTCCTTTCGGGGCTTTGTATTAACGAAGGGTATCCTGTCCCCAAGAATGAAAGTATCCTCTCTAGCTCTCGCTTGGTCTAGAGCGTGATCAAAATGTATAGTATGCCCCTTCACGTTAAGCTCTGTCTCTTCCTTTGTCAGAAGGGCCCTATTCCTAATTTCTGATATATCCTCCTCAGTTCCCTCCACTATATAAACGCTTTCAGGCTCGCAAAGATCCACAGCTTCCTCAAGAAAATGTAATAATTTGACGTTTCTTAACTTGAGCAACCTAGTCTCCATGATTGGAGATAGCTTGCCCTTCAAGAAAGAGGGTAAAACTTCCATATTAATTGTACTCAACCGTTACTTATATTCTTTAAATAATACGAAAGGATGAAAGCTATCTAGACATGTTAATAGGTAACATTCAAAAAATTATTTGTTTCATAAAGTTCTACCTCAGTTAAAACGAGGAAAGCTCTCTTTATTTTTGCTTTTCTCTTTTCTCATACAATATACTTTCCCTTTTTTATTTATATACTCCTAGATTGGTTTATATTCATAAACGTGTTAAAATGAAGAAAGGTATTTAAGACATTAGAAAAAATTTTAATAGATATTCTATGTCAGAAGAGTTAAATAAGAAAATAGCCGAATTGGCTTCAAGGGTTGATAGACTTCCTACCATAGTCTTACCCGTTTCCGTAATATTATCTTTAGCATTCGGCTACTTTATAGCGCTCTATGACGTAATAGATATCGGTCTCGCGTTCTCACCTGCATCTATAAGCTACACTGGCCTCACATCAAGTGAAGCTACAACCGTAGTTTCCATGGGGCTCTTTGGCTACATCCCAGGTGCTATAATCCTTGGATATTTAGCTGACAGGATTGGGAGAAAACCCACGTTAATACTAACCGCGTTGTTAACTGGTATAGGAAGTCTGGGCAACGCTTTGTCCGTTAATTTCGCAACCTTCATCATCTTCAGGTTCATAACAGGAATGGGAATTGGTGGAGATTTGATCCTAGTCCCAGTATATCTTGTGGAAATGGTTCCTGCCATAAAGAGGCCTCCTACTTTAACCTAGTTTACATAGCAGGTTGGGCTGGATTGGGTCTGGGTCCGTTCTTAGCTTCGGAGATAGTGCTCATTAACCCGGCTATAGGCTGGAGAGTAGTCTTCGGTATAGGTGCTACCTTAGCCTTCATAGTGCTTGTTATAAGATCCCATGCCTCAGAGACCGTAAGGATGCTTGGCCTCAAGGGACATGTAGATCAGGCCGAAAAGGTTGTGAAGGAGATGGAGGAGAAGGCTATGAAAAGGACGGGACTTAAGGAGTTGCCACCACCTCAGCCTCTTTCATTCCAAGTTAAGAAGGTAGATCCGTTCTACGTGTTCAAAAACCCAGTGTACAGGATAAGAGTGCTTGCAGTCATGCTAGCGATATTCTTCTTTTACTTCGGCGAGTATCCCTATTTGACGGAGTATCCGCTGTGGACTTCCACTTTCTTAGGTTACAAAGGTTCACTAGGCGACGAGATCACTTTTCTGTTTGGACTAGCAGGAGTAGCTACGTTTCTGGGAGCTATCGGTCTAAGGTTCGTTGTGGAGAGAGTAAGGAGACCCATCCTAGTTACTCTCAGTTACTTTGTAGGCATGCTACTTGGGGTGCTAGTGGCAGTTTATGGTGCCATAATAAAGGATGTAAACCTAGCTTTCGTAGGCATGTTACTAACGAACTTCATAGGAGTTGGCTGGAGTAACCAGCTGAACTACTTAAACGGGACTGAGAACGTGCCAACTTACGCAAGGGCTACGTCGTTTGCCTTCTCTGATGGCTTCGCTCATCTAGGGGCAGCCATATCTACTGCGATAATGTTCTCCATTATACCATTATTGGGGAGCTTAGGGACTTGGGTTCTGTTCCAAATACCGATGGTCATCATGGGGATCATACTCATTAAAGTATTGCCAAACACCATAGGCAAAAGCCTTGAAAGCGTTAACGAATCCCAGGCGGGAATATAGAAAGTGTTTTAGTTATATTATACAGTTTTTCTCCTCTTGGTTAAGACATCTCCGGTAAATCCTGAATAAAAGCAGAGCCAGCTTTGGTCTTACTCCACCCTCAAGGTTTGCCTTTCTTTTATCAAGACTCAAGAACTCATTTTTAGTGTTCCTCCTTGGTAATCACATGTCGTTAGTCTAATCTGAACTAATGTCTTGCGCAAGTTAGAATCTTACATCTCAGAGAAAATTGCTCAAAAATGGTTGGAGCTAAACTTCAATATCTAGAGTGACTGGGGCATGATCAGAACCTGTCAAGTCGGTCAGTATATCAGCTTTCCTCACCCTTGACTTTAACTCCTCAGAGACCAAGCAATAATCTATTCTCCACCCTACGTTCCTTTCCCTAGCATGAAAGCGGTAAGACCACCACGTGTAGTGACCTCCTTCTTTCACGAAGAGTCGGTAAGTATCTACAAAACCTGACAAGAGAAATTGGTGAAACCATTCCCGCTCCTGGGAAGTGAACCCAGCGTGATTTTCGTTTTCCTTAGGTCTAGCTATGTCAATTTCTTCGTGTGCCACGTTGAAATCTCCGCAAATTACCGCAGGTTTAGGTAACGACGTGACAAACTTTTGGAACTCATGATTAAATCTGATCTTATATTCTAGCCGCTTAAGCTCCTCTCCTGAGTTTGGAAAGTAAACGTTTATAACGTAAAGGGATGAAAACTCCAAGGAGATCACCCTACCCTCAGAATCGAATTCCTCATTTCCTATGCCATACTTCACGGATATTGGTTCGGTGTTGGACAAGGTTAAGGTTCCACTGTAACCCTTTCGCCTAGACGCGTTTAGGAAAACTTTGTAGGGGATAGCTAGAAAATCAATTGGAATTTGGTTCGTTTTAACCTCCTGGAACATCAAAACATCATATGACGTTTTCCTGACAAGGTCCATCAATCCTTTAGACAGGGCAGACCTTAAGCCATTTACATTCCAGGAAAGAATCCTCAACTTACGTAGTAGATTGTTTCGAGAAACCTCTTAAAGTTTTTAGACGTCCTCACCACGTTATATCCTGCCCCTTACTCGTAACAGGGCTAACCTACTCCCTACCCTGACGGGCGAAGACTTTTGTCACTTTGTAACTTCCTTTACGCGAATGTGAACTGGAAGGTTGTTTTAGAAGTAGGTCGCTGTTAACAAAAGTTCTCTGACCTCCTCCCCGCCCTAAAGGGCAAGGCCTGTCCTTCCTCTGTCAGACGATGCTATGTACTACACCGTTCTCTGGGTGCCCACGATTACGAACCTGTCGCCTCTTCTCTGCAGGAGTTTCATTCTCATCAATTTTGCCAGAGTGTCCCTACCATACCTTGAAACTAGCTCACCTAATTCAAACTCCTTACCTTCATACTGCTGTAAAGCCATCCTCGCATCGAAAATCGACGGATCGTCGGAGTAGACTTTCCTGCATATCACCTCTATCTCGACGTCATGTTTCCTCATTTGTTCCCTTATCCCTTTAAGTCCCACAAGGACGCATAAATCTGTTAAGTCACTCACGTTGAATCTTAGAAGATCCACGATGATCTCACGGGGAATGCCGGCTCTGGCTAGGTTGATTCCTTGGACAGGTACTCCGTACTTTATACTCAAGTGAATGTCTAGGGCCTTTCTGAACCTATCATCATTTAGAGCTCTCATTACCCTATACATGGCGAAGGATATCCAACGAGAATTGGAGATGAATTCGCCTATGTCCTTGTGGGAAAGCTTTACGCATAACCCTTCAATGCTCTCACCATTCATCCACTTGGAGAGAAGTTCCTTACCTTCCTTGCAACCCCTCAGGCTTGGGGCAACTTCTGGAGAAGAGACGATAGCGGTTATCAAGTCCTGCTCCTTGTTCTCTATGGGAAAACCCTTTAGCGCCTTCACATCAATGTAACTAATGGCAACAGCTCGCCCTAGGGGAGTTATACTGAGATGGTCTCTAAGCTCAAGAAGCTTCATTTCCCTGAGGCTTGTTACTGATCTCTCAACTTCGCTCTCATCAACTCCACGGAAGTTAAAGGTAGAGTTTATGGAATCCTTGAGCTTTTGAAAGTCTACTCTCTGGTTCCACGAAATGAACGCTAAAGAGAGTGTATCCAAATCTGGCCTACTCACCTCAGGGTTGGCAGTGCCTCTGAAGTACTTCCTAGAGTAGATCTCGGCGAAGACCTTATTGCTGGCAATGAGTATGGTCAAACCCTCCTTGTCGTACTTAGGCCTCCCTGCCCTTCCGGCTATCTGAAGGAACTCAGATCTCGAGATGTCCTTCCAACCCTTGAATTCCCCCTTCTCGTCTACTAGGGGAAGCTTCATCTCATAGAATACCACTGCGTAAACTGGGAGGTTAACTCCCTGTCCCAAAGCTGTCGTCGACACTACGGCGTTTAAGGAACCTTTGTATAGAAGGTCTAAGACCTTCTTCCTGTCCTCTTGAGACATCCCACTGTGGTAAAAAGAGGTTCTCAAACCCATCTTGTTCAGCTTGTCTGCAAGGATCTCCGCCGACTTCCTGCTCTTCACGAAAACCAGAGCGTTCTTTCCCATGGAGGAGATTTTCTCTAAGACGTTGTAGAGAAGCTCCAGTTTGGGGAGGTTTCTAGTAGGCTTTACCTTAAAATTTTCTTCAATTCCATTGCTACATTTTAAGGTATATGGGTACGCTATACACTCGTGAAGCGGAACGGTTCTTTCCTTGTGGGAGATCAGCTTAGCGTCCAACCACTTAACGTATTTTTCAGGATTACTTAGGGTGGCGCTTAATGAGATGAGCGGGACACCCTTTTCCTTTGCCCATAGGACTATGTTCTCAATCGCTAGGCTTCTCTCACCCTCCACGTTATGGATCTCGTCAATTATTACCCTCTTCACGTTCCCCAACCAACTGTAATCATGTCTGATTGCGCTGTCCAACTTCTCGTATGTTGCCAAGAGGACATCGCCCTTGAAGTGTCTCAAATCGTCTTCATAGACGTCCGAGTCAGCTATCACTGCCCTGGTCCTGTCCTTAACATCAAGGTAAACTTCCCTTGAAAGGGCCTTGAGGGGAGAGACGTAGATTGATATCCCACCTCCCTCCAGTAGAACCACTTTAGCTAGATGAGTTTTACCTGAACCAGTTGGTGCAGAAACCAGGTAATTGCTGTTGGGATCCCTTCTGTAAGACGAGAAGAACATCTCTGCAAGAGGAAATGACATTCAACGAATTCTCTTGAATCCCTCATATAAGATTTTCTCGATAGTTAAGTCGTATAAGATTCATGGACGGGAGCTGCTCTAAGGAGTTTGGGTTCCATAGGATTTTATATTAATATAGTCCTCAACCCTTGGACTTCACGAAATTCGAGGAGGGCTCCCCCCCACATCAACCTCATTAGCAAGAGGATCCTAACTCACTAGGTTGGGAAAGCCGCAAATCTCTGGCCCGGCAAGCTAGGCCCCTTTCGGGATATAAGCCCACGTCTGGGCAGGTCTCAGGATCCAGGTTTGATCATGTACAGCATAATAGCTTTATTATGAGACTATATAAACTCAAGAGTCTGGGAAAACTGCTAACTACAATGTGTTAAAATTTTATGTAAGGAAAAAACTAAATTTAGATAAGGTGACTTTTTAGGTAAAAAGTGAAGTCTTGCTTTATGAAATCATTGGTGCTCGTGGTCATTTCCATTCTCTTGGTAATGCTAGGGATCACTCTTTCGATTTATGCCTCACAGACTCAGAGAATGTCAGTGGTCTCCTACGGATTTGGAAGCGTAGCCTATCCGCCCAACTATCAAGATCAATACTGGGCTGTACTATCAAAAGGCAGCCCAACTGGTCAAATAGTTTTAAACGGAACTGACATCCTCAACGTTTCTAATATCTCGCCAGTTAAGCTCAACTCCTCCTACTTTTACGTCTACGTCGTCACAGGGTATGTGGAGAATCTCGCCCCATTATCCCTCTTGGGTATACTTTTAGTTTTCACTGGAACGGCTATGGGATTTAGGGGAACGGTGCTTTTAGTCCAGGAAAAGGAGATAGGGAATTTAGCTAAATCTGAAATCCATGGATCAGTTAGTAACTACATCCTGAAGAGGGTGTTGTCGTTCCTCGTTTCTATTTTGATCGTATCCACCGTTACGGCTGGGCTTGAGATAGTTTCCGGTGAGGGGATATCTAAGGTCGCTTCTGAGCTACTCACCTTTAACTTCGGGTACAGCAGGCATTTTTCCATTAGCGTAGACTCCCTTCTGTTGACCTCTCTGCCATACACAAGCATGTTGTCCGGGATTTCCTTCGCTTTGTCAGTATATCTCGGTTCGTACCTCGCTATAAGGAGCGTTACACAGAAGGGGATCTTGAGTAAGATCATTTCAAAGTGGAAGTATGTAGGGAACGCCTTAGCCTCCTGGGTCATAGCCTTGACCCTGATATATGCGTTCCACCTTAGGGTAGAGAACGGAGAGAGCATAGTGTTCCCCATCGTTTCCCTTTTCTTTCCCTTCGTAGGTACATTTGCCAACAGGCTCTTTCTGCCAACAGCTTTGCCTAACCCCATAAAAGCCAAGGGACTGTCGAGGTCTATCATTATCTACAGACACGTTTTAGGAAACGCATCGGTGGTTGCTCTATCCACTATTTCAACCGCCTTCATTGACATGCTCATCTCCGAGTTCCTGGTTGAATCCATCTTTTATTGGCCTGGGCTTGGTCTCCTTCTGAGGATAGGTGCCCTATATGGAGATTTCAAGTTAATTGAGGGAGTTCTCATTTTCTACTCTTCAATAGTGCTTCTGTCAGGACTGATAGGAGACATTTTTTACGGGTTCATTGACCCCAGGGTGAGACGATGAGGAAAACTGTTCTAGCTCTTAGCGTTTACCTAGCGTGGGCTTTGATTTTCTCCCTATACCACCTCCCTTCAGGCAAGCCCCTCCTTCCGCCGTCAATTTCTCATCCCTTAGGAACGTATGTAAATGGTTTAGACATGATAAACGTTAACGCCAGGGCAGTTGTAGATACTTTATTATTCGGCCTTTTGGTGTCGTCTGTGGAAGTGGCAATAGGGATCACGTATGGAGCGCTTGCAGGTAACCTATGTGGTACTGTCAGATCCGTAATGATGAGGGTAGCTGATGGTGTAAACTCCCTCCCTAGAGTACCTCTTCTCATGGCTATCATACTCCTCTTCGCCACACCTGAGATAACTTTCGTTAAGGCCAACTTTTTCCTGACGGCGATTGTGGTAGCTCTCACGGGCTGGCCTGTAATCTCGAGGCAGGCATCAGAAATCCTTTGCAAGCAAAATCCAATATCAGGGGTGGATGTAATTCCGCTTATGGATAAACTGAAAAGCAGCTACGGTTACGTACTACCCATAATTAAAAGGTACTCCATTATTTCTGTCATAGACGGTGTAGCCGTTTACACTGCCCTTGGAGTCATAGCTGGGGTTGGTGACCCGAACTACCCAACGCTGACTACTCTATTAAATAGTTCAAGACTGTTCGCCTACTGGTGGCTCTTCCTACCCCCAGCAGCTTTCAGAGCGCTTTTCCTAGTTCTTCTATTCTTGGTATCTGATTATGTGGTGAAATGAGTTGTTAAAGTACGATTGTTTGACGGTAGGGACTGAATTACATTGCCTCACTGCTGAGATCGATAAGACGTCAGTAGGGATCCTGGGGGAAAGGGATAGCGGGAAGGAGCTTCTCATTCCTGCTACTCTGGGTTTGATAGATGGAGTAAGCGGTTCGATATACTTAGATAACATCGACTTGGTTAAGTCTAGAGACTTGCTAGATAGGATCAGGTGGAGGAGAATTTCCGCGGTATTTTACGATCCCTTCACCATGTTCAACCCACTCTACGATGTCGCTTCACATTTCTCTGAAATCGTAGTCTCACATAACTTAGGTAATGAGGAGTTTGGAATAGAGGTTGGATTGGAATACGTTAAACTTCTCGGTTTAGATGGCACGATAATGAGTAAACTCCCCCATCAACTATCTCCTCTCCATGCCAAGAAAGTTGCCATAGCCCTCGCCACCTTTCTGGAGCCAGACTACATCCTTATAGACGACATAGAATTTGGTTTGAGTGATATTGGAAGAGCGTCCTTGATTAACTCCCTTATAGACCTGATGGGGACTGTGAGGAGCACATTCGTGTTCTTGGATAACAACCCTGCAATCCTATCGAGACTCACGGATTACGTTATTGTCCTTTTCAAGGGAAGGACCGTGGAAGAGGGATACAGAATCTTGGAAAACCCGCTGCACCCTTACCTCATTGATCTGATAAGAGGAGAAATTAAGGACACCAATGTTTTGGGTGAGGGGTGCCCTTACTCATCCCAGTGTCGTTTTTCAACTAGTAAATGCAAAACTGAAGTTCCGTGGGTTTCGTTGGATGGGCGTAAGGTGAGGTGCCTAGGGGTCTGACCAGAAGGAAAGGCAAGATAAAGACTGCAGGGGTTTGGGTTTCATCTTTCATACTGTCTAATATCAATCCTTAACCCATGGGCTTCACTGGAGTCAAGGAAACTACTTCCACTCACCTTCCACCTGTTTAGCGAGATAACATACTATTAAGATATATGTGCCACATGGTTTACGAGAACTCGTTAGATCTTCATTGGTGCCAATATTTCCAGCACTTTACCTTTGACGCACCTAAATCCCACATTGGTGGCTTTTCTAGCCTGCACTTTCTTTGCAGGACCTTATCGACCTTGAGGAACTGACAGTAGTCGTGAAAGACACATCCGCTTGGGCTTCCTCTGCCAACTTCCACTACGTTTAACTTCTCACCTTTTCTTCCTATTTTAGTTGATGAGTTGTTAAGAGCCATTGTGTAGGGATGCAACAGACCTCCGCCCTCTTCTACAATTTCTCCGTCATACATAACATAAATTTGATCACACGGGAACAGTAAATCGGTAGTGCTTATCATTAACAATGCGTCCATCCTTTTGCTCCTCAAGATTTTGAAAAGATATTTTAGCGCCCTAAATTTTCCCTGTTCTTCAATTAACTGAAAGAAGTCCTCTATTACCGCGAACTTTACATTTTCCTTAAGCAACGGGGACATGTAAACCTTTGACAAATTAACGTCACTAATATTGTTCAGATTGTCGTCTGGGATATCAAGAAGAAACATGACCTCCTCAGCCCTCTTACTAGACCTAAACCATCCTGCAAGAAGGTCCTTGGAGTTCATGTTTCCCCTTCTCATCTCCCTGGGAACTACGTAAGTCGCCTTGGCTCCCTCAGATTTGCTTAAGTAAGCCCCAGTGTAGGGATCTAGATATTGGATTTCTCCAATACCTTTCCTTAGTTTTAAGGATAGGTTACTCTTGTCCTCTCCCCATTCCCCCAAAATACAGGTGACGTTTTTTACTTCAATTGATGGGTCTTTAAGGGAAATCATAGTGTAGCTCTTAACTGAACTTCAGTTGTGAGAAATATAAAAACGAGCCGAACTAGCTACAGAGGTTCGCACTACTGTTGCTAACATGTATATACCTAGGTCGATAGATGCTACCTTGTTACCTATGGGCGAGTCTATTTGTGTTTTGCCCCCCACCGTGAATTATGAGGGAGTCCTTGATGGGCTTACCAGACCTCTTTGTTATAACTCTACCCACGTCCATGGGTGTGTGGGCTTAGAACTTGTTATCTATGCGTATCTCTAGCCTACCTTGAGTACCAGACCGCCTTTACCTTCCTGAGGAGGGTGTCTCCATCTTCCAGTCCTTCAGAATTAGCACGTGTTTCTCTTCGTCAACCTCGTAGCGGTCTTGCCTAACTACGAGGATTAGCTTCCTCTTCCCGTCCTCTGTCCAGTGACCCGGTGGCGGTACGTAGTTGACGAAGGGCGGTAGACTATCTTCATTCTTCAGCAATGAAGTATCCCACAGATATTTTCGTCGTGTTGATTGTGGTTATGAGAATGACCGCGATGTCATCGCAATAATCAACCTTTATGGGAGGATCCTTGAGCCTCTCGGCTGCCCCTCAAATGAGAGATGTAAACCCGAATCGATGAGGGACTCTCACCTTTTAGGGCTTGGAGGAAGTCAGCACAAGTAAGCAGACTCTACATTCTCGACCTAGACCTCATTACCGTCGTTTCCTTGTGGGGTGGAACCATCTTGGACTACCTCAAGAGGGACTTGCGCGAGGCACTAAATCACCCTTATATAGTTTGAGCTTAACTTCAATACGATCGTGTGATTTTCCATGAAGAAACCAATAATTCTAGTCAACTATAAGACCTATGAGACATCTTATGGGAAAAGGGGATTGGAACTAGCCAAGACGTTAGAGAGAGTATCCATCGATACGTCCACAGAGATAATTATAGCAGTACCAGCTACCATGATCACTAGAATAAGCCAGGAGGTCTCCATTCCAGTATACGCTCAACACGTAGACGGTCTTCCAGAAGGTGCACACACTGGGGCAGTTCTCCCCGAGCACATAAAGGATGCAGGTGCCAGAGGTAGCCTCCTAAATCACAGCGAGAGAAGAGTGAGGTTAGACGAAATGGACGACGCGCTCAAGAGAATGAAAAAGTTAGGACTGGAGTCGGTGGTTTGTGTAGATAGATACGAACTTGTAGTCCCTATGGGACTTCTCTACCCCACAGCAATCCTGATAGAGCCTCCAGAACTCATTGGGAGCGGAGTCTCAGTGTCAAAGGCTAAACCAGAAGTTATTACCAACGCTGTTAAGGAAATTAGAAAAGTAGAGGGAGTTTACCTGATAGCCGGGGCAGGAATAAGTTCAGGGGAGGACGTTTTCATTTCCATTAAGTTGGGTTCAGATGGCATAGGTGTAGCCAGTGCTGTCATGAAGGCTAAGGACCCTAAGAAAGTTGTGGAGAGCTTCGTGTTGGAGGCTTTGAAAGCTATAGATCAGAAGTAAACTCACTGTTTCATTTCCTCTTCCAGGAGCTGAGAGTACTTCTCTAAAACTCTCTTTACTTCCTCCTGAGCTTGCTCATAAAGCCTTACTATTCTTAAAACCTTGGGGTCAATCTCCGTACCCCCCGCGTTCTTACCTCCCTTCCTCATGGCTATTCCTCCTATCTCTCCGTTTATTCGCCTTATGTACTGCCAGGCGAACTTGTAGGATACGTTCATTTCCTCTGACGCCTTGGCAATGGAACCGGAGTCAAGAATGGCTTTCACTAGGGTTACTCCCCCCTTCCCCATAACTGGCTTTCCATCCTTATCCTCAATCCATATCTTGAAATTAAACTTCATAGATCCAAACCATTAGGATATAATATCTTCATGACTTTTTCAATTTTTGCCTTGACATCCAGTAGGTTCTCACCTATTACGTTTATATGTCCCATTTTCCTCCTCTTAGTCGCACTATTCTTTCCGTACCAATATAGGGTTCCGTACTGCAGAACGCTTAACGGAGGTTCTTGAATTCCCAGTACGTTAACAGTTCCTGAGAACGACATAACCTCAGTCGAACCCAGCTCTAGCCCTGAAAGAGCCCTCACATGTTGTTCAAACTGTGAGACCTCCGCTCCGTCTAGGGTGTAGTGTCCAGTGTTGTGGACCCTCGGGGCGAACTCATTTATCATCACCTTACCTTCCTTCACAAAAAATTCTATACCAATAACACCAGTGTAGTTCAACCTACTAGTCAATTCCTTTGCTATGTCCCTCATTTGCTGGTTCTCATAGGGACCATAGTTGTACACTAGAATGCCCTTCTCGTTGTAGTTAAAAGTACCTGGGTAGGACTTGAACTCACCCCCTCTCCTCACCGCGATAATGGAAGCCTCATAATCAAAGTCCACAAATTCCTCCACGACGAAGTAACCCCCTTCCTTCTCTAAAAACCTGAAGTCCTCTACGTTACCCTTAACGAAGTACTGTCCCTTACCGTCATACCCTCCTTCGGATTTTTTGATTACCCCAACTCCGCCAAATTCATCGCGAAGAACCCTAAGGGCCTCATCTCCATTCTCCACAGTAATAAACCTAGGGACTGGGAAACCCTCCTTCCTAAGGTACTCTTTCTCCAGATGTCTAGCCCTCTTCAGGTTAACTGAGTTTAAGCCTGGTAAAAGCTTTCCTAAATCATGGGCAAGTGTAAGGGGGCCTTCATCTACGTGCTCAAACTCAAACGTGACCACGTCGCACTCTTCGATAATTTTCTTGTAATCTTCCTTGAAACATCTAGCTACTCTGCATGCGGGCTCCTCTCGGTCAGCGTAAACGTAAAAGTTTATTGGGAACTTAGAGCCCTCCAGAACCATCATCCAGCCCAGTTGCCCCCCACCCAGTATGCAGAAGTTAAAGTGTGGTCGATAGGACATCCCTCCTCATCCCCTCCATGAACTGTTGAATCTTGTTCACAAGTTCAGGGTGCTTTAAGGATAATATTCTGACTGCTAGGAGAGCAGCATTCTTAGCCCCACCAATGGCCACAGTAGCTACTGGAACCCCATAGGGCATCTGAACTATGGAAAGAAGAGAATCTAGACCGTTGAGGTTTCTTGTGGGGATTGGAACTCCGATAACAGGTAAGTGAGTGAGAGATGCTACCATGCCCGGAAGGTGTGCAGCGCCTCCCGCTCCTGCAATTATGACCTCTATCCCCTTGCTGTGCGCCTCCTTCGCGTATTCCATCATGAACTCCGGAGTTCTGTGGGCTGACACAACCCTCGCTTCATAAGATACGTTGAAGTTGCTCAACACTTCTGCTGCCTCCTTCATAACCTCCCAGTCGTTCTTACTTCCCATTATGACTCCGACCAATGGCATGTTTACCAATTGATATTCTAAATTCCTCTCTTTAATTGATTCTGTCTTCACGTTTCTTCGGTACAAATCTCACATTCAGCCGGAAACCTTCAAAATATTGGCTAGTCTAAGCTCAAATACCAATCCCCAGAGGCCAACGTTTTCTCTACCATTTATAACTCATTGATACGGACTCTAAATTCTAAAAGTCTAACATTTATTATAACATTTGTAGTAAAAAGATACACTTTGCTCAATTTATTACCTAGAACATGTTAGAGATAGGTAATGAGCGACAGAACGAAGATTTCGCCCACTGAGGTCTTCTTCCTTTCCTTCGGAGGTCAGTCACCTTTTATCTCACTTATTGCATTCGGGACAGAGATGATCCTATATGTTGGGACTGACTCGGGCTTCGCCATGATGGTTACGACCTTGCTGGTTATGGCCAACGCGTCGGTGATTTACTCGCTGTCTAAAAGGTTTACGAAGGGGGGTGGATATTACACTTACGCTCTACATGCACTGACTAGTGATTTAGGAATTACGACTGGATGGATGTACATCCTTTACTCACTGAGCTACGGAGGTACTCTGATGCTGGGAGGAGTTTACGTGTTAGAACAGCTTACCGGAATTGATCCCCTTTTACTATCCCTCCTAGTCACAATCATAGCCTCGGCTATAGTAATAGGTGGAGTTAAGCTGTCTGCAAGGTATGCAGTTGCAGTTGGTATACTAGAAATTATTGCCATCCTAGGTTTATCTTTCTATTTCCTTTTTCTTTCAGGATTTAAATTCTATAACCCTATCCCCTCAAAATTACCGGAAAATCTTCCGGAGGCGATCTTGTTCGGTATAGGAATTCCATCCGGTTACTCCAGCGTCGTTAGTTTCCCTGAAGAGATACAGAACGCTGCGAAAACCGTAAGCAGGACTTCCATCCTAGTACCCCTTCTAGGGGGAGGGCTAGCGTCACTCTTCTTTTACTCCTTAGCTGCAATGAATTTTCAAGGAAACATGGTATCCCTATTGCTCTCTCTCTTTGGGACGGTCGGTGGCATATTTATAGCTGCCATTGCCATGAGCGACGCAGTACTGGGAGGAATAGCGTATCTTTTGGCTGGGTCAAGAACGCTGTTCAATATGGCTAAAAATCAACATTTCACGAGCCTCTTCTCAATTGAATATAAGGGACAGCCCAAGGTAGCGGAGGTAATAGTTTCGATATTCGTTGTCTTGACTTCATTTTTCCTAGTACGTTATTTTGGGATTTTTACTTCCCTAGGTCTAATAGCAGGAATTGCAGGCCTGAGTAACCTCTACATACACATGGCTGCCTCTGTGTCCCTTGCGAGGATGGGTAGAAGGAAACCCAGGAAGCACGTCCACGAAATAGTTTTCTCCGTTTTCTCACTAGTTCTATCCTCTTGGATACTCTTCGTATCCTTTGGCCAGTTGGAAAAATACGTAGTGTACTTCTTCTTAGGATGGATCATACTAGGATTTCTCCTCGCCGAGAGCTTAGAAATGCTTAGGGAAGAGGAAAGTGGAAAATGAGCCCTAGCTATTGTGGAATAGACCTCGCTGTGAAAAGGGAAAGTGCTGTTGCGGTGATGACGGGAAACCTGATTGAAGTCCAGTTTCTACTTGCTGACGAAGAAATAATAAACGCCTGTGAGGAGGCAAAGGTGGTCGCCATTGACGCGCCCTTGACCTATAAGGAGGGATACAGGGAAGTTGACCTGTTGTTGGTAAGGAGGGGGCTAAGGGTTTTTCCTCCCTCTTTTATTAAGGCATTGACCTATAGGGGAATGGAACTATCTAAAAGCTTGAACGCCATAGAGACGCACCCTACCTCCTCCTTCAAGATCCTAGGATGGGATTGGAAGGATCTGAGTAACAACAAGGATGAGGCGGACTCGGTCATAAGCGCAGTGACCGCATACCACTATACCATGGGTAAAACACTATCCTTCAAAGCAGTTGATGGAGAAATACACCTCCTTAAGCCTCCAAGACCATCCATCTCAAGTGTAGGTAGAAGAAGATATATTATAGAAGACTAGGGAGAATGTATATTCAAAATTTTAAAAGCTAATAAGTAGAAATTTCAAATTAAAATCTAAACCGGTGCTCAAGTTAGTATCATAAAATGTCCCATCTTTCTTTTACAATAACCAAAAATCCTGCGAGGAAGGATTGAAACTTGAGGCAATCATAACGTAAACCGCTTAAGATATTAACAATCAGGGTTTACCAGTACTAATGAAGTCAGTATATTTTTTATATGATTTAGGTATTTTAGTAAACTATGAAAAGACATTCTCATTTTGATCGTCTTCTAGACGAAAGGAGAAAAAATTTCGAAAACCCAGAGAACTTTATTCCCAAGCTTCTTCGAGGAGATGAGATTGTAGTCGATATGGGATGCGGCCCTGGATACTACTGCCCGGAGCTGGAGAAATACTCTTCAAAGCTCTATTGTGTTGACTTTAACAAGGAGGCGTTAGATATTGCAAAGACCAGGATAAAGAAGCCAAACACCGAACTCCTTTACGAAGAGTCATCAAGAACCTCAATACCCCCGTCCTCAGTTGACGTGGTTGTACTAGCCAACTCCTTCCATGATATGGACAGGGAAGCTGCCTATTCTGAAATTTTAAGGATACTAAAACCCTCGGGTAAGGTCATTATCGTGGATTGGAAAAAAGAGGAGACACCCTTTGGACCCCCCATGAGCATCAGAATGAGCGAAAAGGACTACATAAACCTTTTCAAAGATTTCGAACTAAAGCAAACCTTTGATCCTGGTCCCTATCACTACGGTTTGGTCCTTATAAGAAAATCCAACTAGGAATAAGTATTCATCAAGAAGGCCGAGGAAAGAAGATAATGCCCCCCATGATTTGGAAGATGCCTTCTCCGTCCAGTCTGAGAAAAGAGTTGTGCCCTTTAGGATTGATCGAACAGTCCTAGATTTTTATTAAGGTAATATATATTAATGATAAAAACAATGAAGAGAGGAAAATATTATTACACGTTTGACCTTTTCCTCGCTGATCCTCTCCCGTCCTAAAGGGTGATGTTTGCTGTCCTTTCGTCGAAACTATATCTCCTTCAGTTCTTGGGAGATATCTGATACCGATATCATACCAACAACCTCACCGTCCTTATTCATAACTGGTAAATGTCTGATTTTCTTTTCAGCCATTATCTTCGCAGCTTGGACTATATCTGTGTCTTCGTTTACAGTTATTAGTTCCCTCATAGTTGCTACCGTCCTAAGCTCATCCATTGCGGAAGATCCGTTGGCAATCGCTCTCACCGCATCTCTTTCTGTGAAGATACCCTTAGGAGTCCCACTCTCCGTAACTACAACGGAACTAACCCCTTTCTCTAACATCAGCTTGCAGGTCTCTTGGAGGGTCGTATTAACTTCTACTTGAAATACGGGTGAACTCATCACATCTTTAACTCTCTTCATAAGAACATAAAGGATAGTTATCAAAATAAGCTTTTACCACATTGAATTTCGTGGATCTACCTAATCTGACATCTCACGACGAATGTCCCCCTTCATTTTTACTCTCCGTCTATTGACTGCCTCAGTCGTTAATGGGCAGACGGTTAATATTTACGTTTTATTTAATTGTCAAGGCGTCCCTTAAGAAGTCGTTTTCCCCAGATCTCATGGAACAGGAAGACCAAGTGCTTTTAATGAGTTGTCGATATTTTAATGTTATTGAAAATTTTAGATCAAACCTTAAGCTAATTTATAAGAACTGAAAGGGCAAGGATCCCAAACCTAAAAAGTAAAACCTACAAACTTCCTGCTAGCCCCTCACATAAACTTACAAGACTTACATTGAGGGAACAACTTGTTCAATAGAAGAGATATGCACTCCACTTCCGACCCTTCACATAAAAACACTTTCATGCCATTCTTCGCATACTCCTTCAATTTCTCCTCGTTCAAATTGTTCTGGGACGCTATTACTACAGATGGTGCCTCTCCACCAACCCTCACAGTACCATCTGGCTCTAAAGTATACCTCCTTCCATCCTCAAAGGAGACAACAACCATATTACGGTATAGCAAAGGAGACTATAAAAAGAGCTAGGGCAACAGCTACTAGCACTGAACCCAAAACAGTGGATTCCTTCCTAGAGATGAACGGTATATCGAACCTTCCAATAACAATATAGCTAACCCCGTAGACAGACGAAATGACCCCTATCATGGTGAGGATAACTTTTGACACTAATACCGGATCCATTATCTAAAATGATAGAATAGAAGATTATAAGTATTTAGTTCTATGTTTTAGTATAACTCCCTTGAAATTCGACGCGGGAATAAATTTATAAATAAATTAGTTTAGTGTTAATTACAGAACATAGTTTAATTTGTTTCATACAAAGACTTTGATAGAAATGAAAGGGATAGCTCATACCTATAAGAGGTATTCATGTGCCCTCCCCTGAACTCCTCAAATATGTGGTCTACTTTCCAATTTCTCAATATTTTATGGATTATTTTATTACCGTATTGAAGGAAAAAATCGTCCCTATCGCCTACGTCGATGTAAACTCTTTTTCCCTTCACTTTCTCCATTCTCCTTGGTAAGAACCTTACCGGATCGAACTCCAGCCAGGTCTTCCAAACGTCCTCCAGTATCTCTCCAGTCTCAAGATCAAAAGGCAGTTCAATGGTGGAGGATTTAGAGTAAAATGCCGAGAGACCAACTATCATTAGAGCATCCATCAGATCCCTTCTCTTCCTATCCGCTTGAGACCAGAAGTAGGACACGTAGTCTCTAGGGTCACCTGTCCTTCTGAGCGTGGGTATTGCCCTAGGAAATAGTGGGAGATAGGCATATTCAAAGTAAGCGTCTGCAGAGTGGGAAGCTATTGCACTGAATTCATACTTGGAACCCAAGTGAAGGGCACCGAAACCACCTGAGGATTTACCCATAACTGCGAAGCGATCGATTGAGTAATTCTCCTTCACTAAGGGAATAACTTCCTTCATTAGGAATGACTCATATTGACCCGCTGCAGGAGAATCTATGTACTGGTTTCCCCCAAGTTTGGTAAAAGTGTCTGGGAGGATCAGCGTTATCTTAGGAACCTTACCCTCCCTTACTAACCTTTCCAACCTTTCCTTAAGGTTTTCAGACAGAGGATCCGGATTAAGTTGCATCACGGGACTTGAGAAATATCCACTGAGGTAAAGAATTGCAGGGATTCCTTCTGCCTCCTCTGGTCTTATAACTGCAACTTTCCTTTTGTAGCTGTCACCGAGAGGGTTGTCCTTGAGGTACTGACTTTCGACATCTAGGAAGTCAAGCTTCATCCCACCAAAGACCGATGCGGACTGTAAAAATGTATCGCTCAAGACTCCAGTCTAGGACTCTATTTACAAAGTTGGAGAAAGCTTCGCCCTTTAGAATGGGGGGAGCTCAGTTTCTTTTACATTTATAAATGTCCACGTCCTCTAGTTCCCAGTAATTTAAGCCAGAATTTTATACTAAGAATCAACTCAAGATTATGGAAAGCGTTATATCCTTAGTGAAGGAGAGCTTACGTAAGTATGGAATGCCTTTTCCTGTGGACAAAAAGGTGTGCTCAGGTTGGACAAATGACCTTCCCAGGAAAGGGGAAACAGTGCTCTTCACGTCTTGTATGTATCAGATAGAACCTGTGGTACCTACCTTGAATAGGTTCTCCTCTATGGCGGGAGTTTTAAAAGGGGTTATACCTCTGGCCAAATATCTAAAGCCGTCTAAGGAGGAGCAGGCTAGGGCTTATAAAATTCTGAATAATATAGCCAACGCTTTGAGAAGGCAAGGGATTACGCCCGCTTACCTTTACGAAGATGAGCCCTACAGTGGGGCACTGTTACTAGAGATGGGTCTGCTAGACGATTTCAGGAACCACGCTATGATGGTAGCGACCTTTCTCAAGGAGAGGGGAGTTAAGAGGGTAATTACCGTAGACCCGCATACCCATAACGCTCTAAGTAGATATAGGGAGTTTGTGGATTTCGACGTTGAGGTGCTCAATTATCTGGAGCTAGTAGAAATTAATAGAAAAGTTAATGAGGAGTTCACCATACACGATTCATGCCTATACTCAAGGTTCCTGAACTTAAGGGGGAAATACAGAGATCTGTTGAAGTCAGCAGGAGTTAACCTGGTAGAGGACTTCCTAGTCACTGGTAAGGAGACTTCCACCTGTTGCGGAGGTCCGTTGGCAGGAGTGGACAGGGAGTTAAGCGAGAAGATCGCCAAAAGAAGAGCAGAGGAATTGGAGAAGCTCTCCAATAAGTTGTTGGTTGCATGTCCAATTTGTTACGTCACCTTGTCCCCACACTTCAAGGGGAGCATTAAGGACGTGGCTGAGGTGGTTCTATGAGCTGGGAGATTGCCATCAATAGGACTATAAATAACAACGTCCCTAGGGTTTATTCGGTTCTAGAGAAATACCCGTACATCCTGGAGTTGGCTGAGCAGTTGCGGAAGGCGAAACTCGAGGTTTTGAAGGATCTGGAAAACTACGTTGAGGAAACCGTAGAGTCTGTGAAGAGGATTGGAGGGGTTCCCCACGTGGTGGGTAACGCAGACGAAGCCAAGGAGGAAATCCGTAAGATCGTCGGTTCTAGGAACAGGATAGTTCTTGGAAAGTCCATGGTTGCTTATGAACTTGGGTTAAGGGATTACTTAAGCCAGATAGGTAAGGAGGTCTGGGAGACTGACCTAGGGGAGTTCCTTATACAAATTGCAAAGGAACATCCATCCCACATAATTGCCCCTGCCATACACATGTCAAAGGAACGGGCGGAGGATCTAGTTAGAAAGATCCTGGGAAATCTACCCGAGGGAGCTACCCACGAACAGATAGTCATGAGGGTCAGGGAATTCCTCAGAGATAAGTTCATTAACGCTGAGGTTGGGATAACTGGAGCTAATGCCATAGCCGCAGATACCGGTTCCATAATTCTCGTCGAGAACGAAGGCAATATCAGATTCTCTACCGTTTCACCCTCAGTACATATCTCGGTAGCAGGTTTCGAAAAGATAGTGCCCACCCTCCATCACGCTATGATGGAAGCTATGGTTCAGGCCGCATATGCAGGCCTCTATCCGCCAACCTACGTTAACCTGACCTCTGGTCCGAGCTCTACAGGGGATATAGAGATGAAAAGGGTTAGTCCAGCCCACGGACCGAGGGAGTTTCACCTTGTTCTGGTGGATAACGGTAGGCTGAGGGCTTCCAAGGATTCCGATTTGCAAGAAGCTCTACTATGCATAAGGTGCGGTAGGTGTCACCTCCACTGTCCAGTTTACAGAGTTATGGACGGAAGTTGGGGGGTACCGCCCTACTCTGGGCCAATGGGCGCCATGTGGTCCTATATAGTTTACAATGACGCAAAGCCTTCTACCCTCTGCGCCCACTCAGGGGGGTGCAAGGAGGTCTGTCCCATGAAGATTAACATACCGAGAGTACTGGAAAAGATTAAGTATAGATACTACAGAGAGCAACGTAAGAGCTGACTTCTCCCCCTGATAGGCGAGGCTTTCGTCAATTGTGATGGAAAGAGATAGGTTGAATTATGAGGTCGCTAGATCCCTCACAGAGTTTGATCCCCCTTTTAAGAATTATTCGGTTAAGCAGAATTATGTAAGGAATCGCATTCAAGTTTTAACCTCCGTGTTCTAAGTAAATTTGCTTTAAAGAATCTTCTTAAAATAAATTTATATAGAAGTTTTCACTGAAAGTTTCTAATCCGGCAGTGATATCCGTAATTAGTATATAGAAAATATTATAAACCTTTAGTAAGTAATAGTTATGGATAAAAATGGCAGTAGAAGATATAGTTAAAGTAAGTAGGAACTATCAAGTCACCATCCCAGCAAGAATAAGGCAAAAATTCCAAATAAAAGAAGGGGACTTAGTGAGAGTAGTTTTTGACGAGAAGGAAAATACTGTAAAAATAATGCCAATGAAACAATGACCTATACCCTCTTAAAGACATAATTTAATATATTTCCATTTTTTATGTACTCCAGTTCGGCTTTGGTATCTATCCTTGCTACGCCGTGGAGCTTTTGCTGGCTATCCCCCTTGATAATTATCTCAACTTCAGTCCTAGGCTTGAGCTCTTGAAGTTTCAGACTGACCATTTCGTCTCCCCTGAGCTGTAAAGAGCTCCAGTTTGCCTCGACGGGGATAACTCCCATTGCCACTAGGTTGCTCCTGTGTATTCTTTCAAAACTTTCAGCTATGACAGCTCTTACCCCGAGCAGAGCGGTGACCTTTGCTGCCCAATCCCTTGAGCTACCGGTACCATACTGCTTTCCTGCAAAGATAACTAGGGGTACGCCCTCTTTCCTATACTTCATTGCAACGCTGAAGACTGTTCCCTCCTCTCCATCTGGATAATGCTTAGTGAAGCCGCCACTCCTGTTCACCATCTTGTTCCTTAGCTTACTGTTGGCAAATCCGCCCCTTAACATCACTTCATGGTTTCCTCTCCTTGCGCCGTAGGTGTTGAGGTCAGCAACCCCTTTCTGAAGTAGATAGGTCCCGGCCTCTGAATCCCTCGCTATAGGCCCAGCAGGTGAGATGTGATCAGTAGTCACTTTGTCCCCAAGTATCAGGAGGATCCTAGCGTCCTTTATTTCCTTGAACTCGAAGTCCTCCTTGAACCACGGAGGCTCGATTATGTACGTTGAGTTGGCGTCCCAGGCATAGGTTACACCTTCCGCAACCTCAAGAGACCTCCAGTTCTCGTCACCCTGGAATATGGTGCTCTTATTCTCCTCGTAAAATTTAGGGTTCAAAGCCAGATCCATGTATCTAGAGATCTCTTTCATTGACGGCCAGATGTCCTTCAGGAAGACTGGTTTACCGTTAGGGTCAAGTCCCAGAGGATCAGTTTCAAAGTTGATGTTTATCCTCCCAGCCAGGGCGTACGCCACCACGAGCAAGGGCGACGCTAGATAAGTACCTTTCAAAAGGGGATTAATACGTCCTTCGAAGTTTCTATTTCCGCTTATTACGGCGTAACCCTCAATACCGTTTTTCAGATCCTCCTCAATTTCCCTGGGAAGAGGTCCAGCATTCCCAATGCAGGTGGTGCAACCGAAGCCCACAACGTGAAATCCTAAAGCTTCCAAATAGGGTAAAAGTTGAGCTTCCTCAAGATACTTAAATACTATTGGAGAACCAGGCGCCATGCTCGTCTTTACGTAATCCTTAGATCTCAAACCGTAGGCTACGGCTTTCCTTGCCAATACACCTGCGCCCAACATGACGGTGGGATTTGAGGTGTTTGTACAGCTTGTGATTGAAGCTAGGACAACGCTTCCATCAGAGACCCTCTTCCCTTTTTTGTTCCCTACCTTTACTTCCCACATCTTTCTCAATGGAACCCTTTCGTCTGGATTCATTGGTCCAGCCAGAGCCGGTTCTACGTCTCCTAGATCCACGTTCACGACCTCGGTATAGTTAGGTTCAGAGGAGTAGTAAATCCCCTGGGCCTTAGCGTATTCGCCAACAATATCCTGGTCCCTGGCAGTAGCCTTTAGGTAGTAGAGAGTTTTTTCATCTATTGGGAAATAACCGACTGTAGCACCGTATTCCGGAGCCATGTTCCCTATGGTCGCCCTATCTGGAACGGATAGATATGAGAGAGAAGGACCGAAGAACTCGACGAATTTCCCGACCACTCCCTTTCTTCTGAGAGTCTCAGTGATGTAAAGGACAACGTCAGTTGGGGTGACCCCTTCCCTGATCTCTCCAGTGAGCTTGACCCCCACTACCTCTGGGACTGTCATGAAATACGGTTCTCCCAGCATAACTGCCTCAGCCTCAAGTCCACCAACTCCCCATGCCAAAATCCCAACTCCATCAGCCATGGTTGTGTGAGAGTCAGTTCCTATGACAACCTCAGGAAAGGCAGTGAGGACTCCATTGTGTTCCCTCACATCAACAACCTTACTAAGGAACTCCAAGTTGACTTGGTGTATTATACCGTGCCCAGGAGGGACTACCCTCAAGTTCGTGAACGCTCCTTGAGCCCACTTCAGGAACTTGTACCTCTCTAAGTTCCTTTCAAATTCTTTTTTCATGTTGAGCAGAAGAGAGTATTCTGTGCCGAAGTAATCCACCTGAATTGAATGGTCTATAACTAAGTCTGACGGTATCTTGGGGTTTATCCTAGAGGGATCCTTCCCCCTCCTTTCCAGCTCGGATCTCATGGCCGCAAGGTCAACTAGGAGTGGTACTCCAGTGTAGTCTTGCATGATCACCCTTGTGGGCATGAACGCAAAGTCCTTTCCGACCTTCCAACTTGCTATTGATTCTAGATCATCCTCAGTAATCTTCTCCCCGTCCATGTTCCTAAGAACGTTCTCAATGAGTATTTTTATTGAATAGGGATACTTGTCTATATTGAAACCCATTTCCTTTAGCTGAGAAAGAGGATAGAAGGTGAAGTTTCCCATCTTAGATTTCTCGATTTTCATGGAGTAATGTTGAATTGGAGAGTAATAAGGTGTTTTCCCTAACTTTTCACTAGTTCTGGCTCGCTAGCCGACTTCCCCTCTCCTTGAAAGGCGAGGGATCCCCATTGATTCTCGGATCGTCTCTCAATTGAGGGGCAGTTGAGAGGTGAGGAGAACCCTCCCATCTAGCTCTCTGCTTACGGTAAAGGGGCAGGAAAAGGGTTTCAGGTGCTTCCCCATCCTGCCCTGAAGGACGAGGTTTTCTTTTTCATTTATAACATTATAATACTATTTTTGAGAACTTTTTAAGGAAATCAACGTCTGTTTCGCACATATCCGTAGGTAAGACCTAAACCCAAAACCAAAATTGGTAACAGATCGATCGGATAGGGAGTTCTTAAAGCGGACACGAGACTTAGCAGGATGAACACCGTAATAAACGAAGTTAAAACCTTTAGCCTCGCAGGTGATTTTGGATATATTTTACTTAATATAAAATAGATTAATAGAACAGCTGTGGAATAAACTATAACTAGAAGGAGCAAATCCACGATATTGACGCCTATCAATGGCTATATTGTAAAAGTAGACTTTAAAGTACTTATAAAATTTACTGTTTAGAAACCTTAAACCCCTAAGCTACTACTTAGTTGTTGCACTAAAGCTTTCACTGACTATCTCCTTTATGCTGAAGGCCTGGCCCTAGGAATCCCATAAGAATGGTCTTAGGACATTTCACGTCTTCGTGTTGCCCTTCTGTACCTCACCTTCTTTCGGTTTCATTTGCTTGATCTCTCTATAGCTCATGATCATGCTTATCACCCCCAGAATCCCCACGACAGATACCACCAGCAGAAATCCAACGTCAATGGCGTTTAGGTTGGGAATTGGAATTCCAGTGGATACAGCCCAGTCGTCAATAGTTGGGAATAGGACAATGATCAAGCCTACGATGGAAAAGGTCATTCCACCGTAATACAGAACCCTTCCTGCGGTCTTGCTTCCCACAAACTTAACGTCCTCCTCAGTTAGTTTCTTCAACCTCATAACGTTAGCGAACAGAGCTCCGAAGATTATCTGCATGGTCATAGTACCTAAACCGAACATGACCCCAGGGAGTGGAGCGTAAATGAGACCAGGCATCCTGGGTGCCAACACGAAAGTTATGATGGAAGCGTAAGCTCCGAAACCAAATCCTGCTATAAGACCATGAACTATTGTCATCTTTATTGGTGGATCCCTAACTTGACTCCTCTCAGCTAGAGGGTCGTGGTGTTCGCTCCCTAGAAGTCTATCTATGGGTAAGTGGACGTAACGCCCCCTTAGAATATAAGACCCTGCGATAGCCATTACAATGCCCACTATGATGTAAACCGGTCCGTCGAGGTTGTACCTGTTATATATTTCCGCCAGGCCTAGGAAACCTAAAGTGGTCAGTAAAGCTCTTTGGGCAGTGAACCCTAGAGAGAACAGGAGACCCGCCTTCATCCCTCCTTTGGTGCTGTACTTCCCCACGGCGTAACTGAAGGTTATTGGCCATGTATGCTCATCAGGGGTAGCTCCATGCATTAAACCAAGGATATAGGACACGATAAGTATCTCACCCACCGTTAGGTTCTGAGGGGGGTTTAGCAGTACATCTATGAAATTCATGTCCATCAATATTTAGGGTTACCCTAAACAATATAAACTTTTCTATCGGTGACGTCTTTCCTTCTTTCGATAAACGTTTCGGTAACGAAAAAGCTAGGTGTTGACCTAAAGTTCGGAGTAAAGCTTTTACAGAATGTAACCCGAAGTTTGTGGAAATGTGCGTTATAGCTTATCGCTCTTGACACTAACCTCGTATACACCATCGTCTATACATCATATGATAAGAGATGGTTACTGACATTTCCCTTCACGTGTACTTTTAGGTTAGGGCGAAGAAACTAAATAGAAATACGTTGATATTAGGCCAAGAACTTGCAAAGCTCCTAGGGCAAATGGACATAGATACGATCTACGTGAGAGGGGTAGATAAACCCATATTACAGCACCTAGCCTTAAAGATACTCCTTTACGGGTGGGGACTGAAGGAGGGACCACATTATGGAAAGACCGTAGGTGAGGAATTTGGTATCACTATCCTCACAGGAAGGGGGGATTCGCTTGCGACCCACTCGTTCTCCAAGGACGGGAAGAGAATTACACTAAAATATCCTGAGACGCCCCTGTTCATAATCGATCTGTCCTTATGGGACAGACATTCTCAGGACGAGAAGAGAAAATTAGTCAGTCAGATTTCCATAAGTCTCTCCACTCTGAGAACTTACCTGTGGGATTACAACCTGTCCATAAACCATTCGAACAAGGAATTTGAAGAAATGTTCGCCAAGATGGGTTTCTCCAATAGATCCAGGAGAGACGTAGAACCACCAAAATCTACCGTTGTCCTAGACCCATACGCCGAAGCTAACGCCAGTGAGAGTCTAATAAGGAGCGTAGACTGTTTCATACTTGGAGGAATAGTTGACGACTCGGGTTGGAAATACGCCACGACAAAACTGACTGAGTTGGTTGGTTATGACTTCCCCAGAGTAAAAATAACGTTGAGGGGATCTAGAGTAGGGGTACCAGATAGACTGAATAAGATTATTTCCATTGTAATGAGGGTAAGGAACGGAATGAGCCTAGAGGAAAGCATAATTGAGGAGCAGTCCAGCGCCGATAAGTTCCTTAGGCTGTTGAGGGAGACTACAATTAATAAAGATCTAGAGGGTAATGCGAGTTGGTTGAAAGCGAGCGAGAGAGTCAAGGAAAGGGTTAGAAAGACCCTCAGTCAAACTCTGCCTGAATCTTCTTCTTCCCTTCAATCAAACTCTTAGGAAAAGGAAATGATCTGATTTCCTCCAAGGAAATTCCCCTTCCTCTCAGCTCCGTAACTGCCTTTTTTAGGTCATCCAGGTGAGTAACGTACTTTACGGCTTCCCTTATGGTCATCAGGTTCCTGTCCTCAGATTTGAACCTCTCCGCACTAACCACGTCCCATCTTTCTCCCTTCTGCGATATGAACACAACGTCCTGCAAGTAACCAGGAACGACATGACTAACTCCGGCGATATAAAATTGTCCGTACTTGTACACAATGGACATAATAATATATTAACTAATTCATTTAAGAAATTTGCCTATGAGAATTGACTACGTCATTAAGGCTATAGCTTCGTTACTCGAAGACGGTGAACTAGTGTACGTTGGACTGAACTCTGGACCTGCGCTATTGGGAGCCTTCTTAGCTAGAGATATGTTAAAAAAAGACATCGATATTGTTGGAGTTGCTGAAGCCTTTAATCCAAACAGTATAACCTTCTCCCCGTCAACTGGAAGTCCTTTCTTCCTTGAAGGCTCTCCCGTCATGACAACTGCAGACTCCTTCGACCTAGCACAGAAGGGGAAATTGGATGTAATGTTTCTAGGCCCAGCCCAGGTCGACCAAGAAACCAACGTCAACCTCACTGGTATAGGCGGCTACGAAAAACCATCAGTCAAGCTTCCAGGAGGAGCTGCAACTGCATACCTAATGCCACTCGTTAAGAAAATGATACTATGGAATTTAAAACATAGTAAGACCACGTTGGTTGAAAAGGTTGATTTTGTGACTGGAACAGCTAAACATTCAGGTAACAGGGTCTATCTAGTAACCAATCTAGGTGTCATGAGATACAACAGAGCGAAGAGGAAGTGGGAGATACTCTATTACTATCCTTGGTCCGAATACGAGGACTTCGAGAAGAACACTGGATTTCCTTTTGACGTTGCCAACGGCACCGTAGTCCTAGTCAGGGAGGAAGAGATGGCTTACTTGGATAAGATTGACCCCTATAATCTCAGGTCTTCTTTAGATTTTTAGTTCTGACCTACTCCCCACCCTAAGGAGAAAGGTTTTCAGTTCTTTTATCAGTCCCTATGATGAAGCAAACCCGAATCCTTGAGTCCTTGGGTATTTCATAATAGAACTGTATAGACTAGATGAGTTGACATAACTTACTGACCTTGGTCCAACCCAGCTTTTTTCCTACCCAGGTCTTCTTAGACCAAGCTTGCTCAAAAGATCCATAGCTCAAAAAATCTCAGAAAGTCTAAAAACTATGCCTGTCCAACCAACTTTAATATTTCTTCATAGTCTGCGTCATAGAGAGGGAACATGCTGGTAGGTTCAGCGCCCCTAGGAGCGTGGACTACCGCATCCACGTAAACGGAATTAATGTTAGGTCTCTTAGAGTAGAAGTAGCTAGGCTCTACTATCTCCTCAGCAGTTATAATTACCTTCTTAGACGCCCTGGCCTTATATTCATCCTCATAAAGAGGACCTATTATTTCAGCGTTGCCGTACTCATCTGCCCTATTCACATGGATGATAGCGACGTCAGGCTCAATAGCCTTCACCACAATTATATCGTTCCCAGAAAAGGGATCCTTGACCACTTTCCAAGTGCCTGCCCTTTCGTGAAGTCTAACTAGGTCACTCCCTATTATTCCCTTTACTGGCATAAATGGAACGCCGCTAGCGCCAGCCCTAATGCCTGCAATAAAAGCCCCACATGTGTCCTCCAAAAATTCAATCTCGCCCTTTTCTATCTTCGATCTAAACGAAGGAAGCATGCCGAACCACTCTAGGGTGGCCATTGCAACTCGAACCTTGTTGACTACGTTATTTTTCAACAGAACTTCTAGAGCAACCCCTGGTTCTCTATCTATGAAACCCAACTCCCTATACTCATTTTCAACCAACTTATAAACTAACGCCATTGGGTTTCTATGAATTGAGATCCCGCTGACCGTTATGGTATCTCCTATCCTTATCAGGGATAGTGCATCATCCATTGAAAGGAGTTTGGACCTCAACGTATAATCCTAGTTCTCTCCATAATTATTTTTTTCTAAAGCCTGTTACTCCTTTCACTCCTTCAATGACCCAAAAGCCTCCCTTCAGAGAGACCGAGCTAACTTGAAACTTGACCATGAACTTAAGGGCTATAGATGGCTTAACTCCACCGAAAATCTCATCCCTAATTAGTATCATAAGCTTGCCTCCCTTTTTAGTAACTCTATAAGCCTCCCTAACTAGATCGTAGTCCAAAATCTCATAGATCAGTACATAATCGAAAACCTCGTCCTTAAAGGGAAAGGGATGTAATGATATCACGTTTTCTCCTCTCCTCTTAGAAATGCAAGCTACAAAGTCCTCATCACACCATCCCACACCTAACTTCCTCCCTCTCAGTTGAAGTTGAGGGTAGTCAGCTACTGTCTTATGGTACCTAACTACCTCTTGGTTGTTGACTACAAAAGGATATATCATGGATAAAACGTCCATCTCACCTCTGAGCATGTCCCTCCCTATTAGAACGTCTCCTGCCGGAAGCACAGACGTTCTACCCATACTGGCGTTAATGACCTCAATCCTTCCGTTAACTGAGATAAATGATAGGGATCTCCAAAGGGGAGATATCTTCTCCTTATCGTCAATGAGGAAAGTCAAGGACATATGCAGATCATGATATCATTATTATAATAAATATTTTCCTTCATAATATTTACCTGTTTTCATATAGCTCTCCCTGCTATGTCTGTGTAGAGGTAAGGTATATCTTGATAAGTTCTATATATATTAATTGAACAGAAAAAATATATATAGTATGGTTTTCTATTTTTACGCCAATTCCCTTTTAAGATTAAATGGACAAGCTCTTTAACATGAACGTAAGTTGCGAAGACGATATCTTAGAGATTTTCAAGGACGCCAAGGTTAGAGGAAAAAGCGTAGCTGTCATAGGGACAGGATCACACTCCAATAAGTCAGCGGATGTGATAATATCCACTAGGGAGATGTCCCACTTCGAAGTTAAGGACGAAACTGTTGTAGCCCAGGCCGGAGCCTCCCTAACTAAAATCAGGGAAGAGACTAGTTCCATGGGATTACTGTTACCGACTTTTTACGACGGTACCATGGGGGGACTACTAGCCTTGAATGAGGCATATCCCATCTCAACGACTTACGGTACACCTTACTCCTTTACGGATTGGGTAAGGGTCGTAACACCAGTCGGAGTGTTTAGGTGGAAAGGATTAATAGGCTCTAAAGGAAAACTCGGTGCATTCACCGAAGCGTCAATAAAACTTTTCCCTAGACCATCCAAAGTAATCACTTTCACTAAAGCGGTAAATGGGCAAGAATTGCTCAACCTATATGAAAAAATAGTTGATGCCAAGCCTATCGCCTTTCTTATTGAATACGACGGGAAGTATAGAATTCATGTATCGTTGACAGAGGGAAACTTACTGGGCATGGAGTACTACGAGGGAGTTCCGTTAGTGGAGGGAAGCGATAAGGGAAGCTTTATGGTGGAGACCAAGGATTTATCCTCCTTCATAAAACTAGTTGAAGCAACGAGCCCAATTTACGCTTATCATATCCTTGGGGTCAAATGGAGCAAAGTTTACATAGGGGAAGAAGCTGAACTTGAAGGGTGGAACTACTACCCTTCGAATGACGTACCTCCAGTAGTTAAGAAGCTTAAGAGAGTGATTGACCATTTAAACGTTCTAGTGTAAAGCTGATACTATTTCGGGGTTCTGTCCTCAACTATCTATCATTCTTGAATTAGCTAGTGAAGAGACGACATTACTTGATGTGTTACAGAGCTTGATGTGTTACAGACAAGGGGGCGCGATTTCGCTGACCTCCTGTATCCCATAAGAGATTTGGCCTACCGTGGATTTTAAAGCGAAGCAGAGTTAGCACCCAAATCTCACGCACAATGTAGTCTCCAAGTTCTGGACTAGTGATTTAAGTAAAGGATACTCTCTCATTAGCTCTTCTATTCCTTCTTCTGTGATGCAGAGGATAAGTTCATTTCCAATGAACGCTTTCTTTTCCACGTAATTTCTCTTTAGAAGGTAATTGATTTCCCTCCTCAACTGAGGTCCTGAAATTCCTACATATTCTGAGATTTCGGAGATGCTAAGTTCACCTTCAAGCAATAGCGATAAGATCGCTATCTGTTTCGTGTTCATTAATTTAGATATATTCACTGTGGTTATAAATCCGGATTATAGAAAGGGGTCTGACTTCGTCCCCACCATAAATGGCGAGGTTCCCACTCTTACTCTTTTTTGCCTACCTTTCTATCCAGGACTGTAAACGACAGTACTGCATGAGATACAGTCTATCCTACCCTTTTGGCAGCTAATTTACATTCTGATCAGATTGTTTAAATCTTCTTAAAGGGTAGCCAAGACGTAAAATGAATTATCTACTTGACTACCCACTTGTCCTTGACCTTCTCCTCTAAAATCTTGTCCTCCTGTGAAAGTTGTTTTCCCGTTAAGTGCCCTCTTGTCCTCCATCTTTTATCGTTTTTCTGAAGACTCTCAGCTAAATTCTTGAGTTGTTTAGCGTCCTCTAAAGTAGTCGGTATCTAAACGTTTTGTCATTTCCAACAACTACATCAGCCGTATTAGTGTCGACAACTTAATGTCTCGTAAGTTCTTTTGTGTGTCTCCTTTAGGAATTTCTTTGGTCTGTTCTCCCTTAACCAAGAGAGGAAAAAACGTAGACCTTTCTCATACCTTTCAGTTATGCTAAACAGAGGGGCGGTGGGGGAAAACTTCAAACTGTAGCTCTGACGTCCACTCTTTTTAACCCTCCTGAACATGAATGGATGAAAAGATAATGTCTTTAAATGCTTTCCATCCTCACCTTGAAGGGCGAGACTTTCTTCACTTTGTAAAGAATTTAGGCTAAGGATCTAAAGCAAATTGTGGCTCGACCTGAGCTATCTATATCTAAATAAGGCTACTTTTTAAATAAAACTAGAATTTCTAAGATATAATTTTCCAATTTTCTACGGTTCTATATTAAGGTCAGGTCTTCTGGATCTTCTCATTAACATGAGAACTATTACAATTACTACTACGATTCCGATAACCACGTAGGTAATCGGGAAATTGAAACCCTTATATCCTTTACTTTGCGTGGTAGGAGTTGTACTATTTGAACTGTTGGGAGGGGTTCCGGTTTTACTGGACGTGGAATTGGAAGTGGTTATCGTGGAATTGTTTTGAACTTTGGATCCAGAGCTGGATGTATTGGTCGTGCTAGTATTGGTCGTATTCAAGGATACGTTGGAAACTTGGTTTTTCGACGCTTGCGGAAGAGTCGCACTAAACTGATTGGTAAGGAATTTTGGATCGTCCTGACCCACAGTAACGTATACAGCACCTGACTTAAGATAGACTTGCACGTTACTTGCGGTCTCAGCGGTGTCACCCCCCATACTATAAACGCTGGGAAATGCCCGAGTTGAACCGTTATAATAAAACAGTGCTAGGTAGGCAGAAAGGTTTAGGAACTGGGCTGTTCCACCATTTCCTCCACCACCAAAAACCAGCTCCGCGTCGTAGTAGTTTAGTACCTCTGGGGAAGAGTAACCGCTCACGTATAGGTAGGCCTTCGTGACTGAGGGATCGTTTATCAGTACTGAGTCAAAGTATGTCCAATTTCCTCCCTTGTAAGTCCCATTCTGTAAAAGCTTTACTCCGAACTTTAGGTTAACGCCTAGCTTTTTCAATACCGAAACGTTTATCGAAAGAAGGAAAGCCAAGGGCTCCTTATACTTCACTGTGTGGGTTGCGTAGCGGTAATAATATCCTGAATTGAAAGGTGGATACACCGCCCCCTTTCCTTGGATCGAGAAGTTACTTAAGGTAGCGTTTTCGTTGGAAACGTTTAGGATAGAGGAATCATAACACAGAGCCGACTCGTTAGTAAGGAAAGTTACCACATTCTGCGCCCAATAAGTCTGGTTATGTATCCCATTCACCACGACAACTGGCACGTTAAGCTGAAGGGAGGCTGAATATGGGGAGACGTTGAGCAACTTTTCAGTAGCGTTATATTCCATAATGGAGGTTATGTTTACCAGTCCTATGACTGAGCTGGCAATAACTGAATATGGGACCAGAACCCCGGACTCATTAAAGACACCGTAGCTCGCAACCCCCATGGGGTAGTAAACCTTGTTCAATGAAAGTGGGTTAGGGTATATGGAACTATAGGTAATGAGATCGTAAATCGACGTAGTTGTGTTCCCCACACCTCTTATGGTCACGTTGTATTCACCGGGGTTCAAAGTGATCGTCTTATTTACGAAGGTCAATATAGATCGTGAAGGGGGACTGAGTGACAGGAAAGTAGTATTCTTAGAATATACTTCAACTGAAATTGAACTGTTGGAGACAAGGAAGAGGTTTAGATGGAAAGGATAGGTTAGATTCAAGGTATAATACTCGTAGTATCCAGGTTGTAGCGAATAGGTCACGTTGGTGTTGCTCAAGTTATACGAATAGTTCAGCGTAACCTGACCCATGAAGGCGTAAAAAACCAAGTAGTAACTCCCTGGCATCAGAAGTAATTCGTTCCTATATGAAGAGTTAGTTATGTAGAGTCCAGTGAAGGCTGTTGTCGTTCCGTTAACGAAGGCGTTAAATTGAGAGGAAGTCATCAGTGAAACCTCAATGTCTCCAGACGCGTTCCAAGAATAGGTGAGTATCTGGGGGGATTTCACGTCTAATGGAAAGAAAATGAAGTGACCACTTGGAAGTACCGTTGAGTTAGACGTGGATATAAGGACATAAGGAGAAACTGATGCCACTAACAGAAGTATTATAAATAGCCATTTCATGATTCAAAATTCTTTAAAGAAATAAAAATGTTTTGTTTAAGTCGAAAGCCTGGGAGTTTATACTAAATTATTTTCTCTTCATGAAGAAAACTGCTCCTGCTATGACCAGAATAACAACTACTATGGCCACTACGGGCAGTAAACTCCCTAGCCCTGCAGATGTCCCAGTGCTAGACGGCGAAGTGGACGTGGATGTAGTGGATGTTGTGGTTGATGGAGCCCCGTACACTGCATAATAGACGTTTGAAGGATCGTCATAGACTACCAACTTACCGTTGACCACGAAATAATTGGACGAATTGAGGGCTACAAGATTACCGTTAACCTCTTTATATACAGTTACGGTCTGGTTCTTGAGGACTGAAACGTTAAATATTATACTGCCGTTGGCTTGAACCACAATTCTCTGTGCTGGATATTTTCCACCACTCACGTTCAGAACGGTCTCCGTTACGTTAGCTGGTTTAACTGGTGTGACGTTTATTACGTTCCCACTTGGAGTGACAACGAAGAACTGGTACGTACCGTTTATCGATACTTCCACTAGATGGGCACCCTCTCCATGGCCGTGCTCCACCACGAAAACTGGGTGGGACAGGTTGACGGAAGCAGTGGACTCAGCAAGACCATTATTAGTTATAATTATGACCGCCGGTTCTCCGTTAACTTTGACCTCAGTCTCCACCTCCGGCTTAGGAGGCGTCACTTTACCTGTGACTACCTTCAACTCTCCTGCAACTAGGCTAGAGTAAGAACTAGATATAATTCCTTGCCTAGACCCTTCCTTGGAAAGGAATGAGTCGTGGACATAGCCTAAAACAGTTCCATTAACTCCGAAAAACTCTATGGTAGAGAACTGGAAGTAACTTCTGCCCACGACTCCTAATTTACCAAACCCAATGTCAGTAAGGGCAAGACCCTCGCCCTTCCACACCAGGGCTGGTACGAGAGAGCCGTTGAAGTAAGCTAGAGTAGTGTTATAATTCGTCGAGGAATTCACGCTAGAGTTGCCAACCGTTAGCTCATCGTCTTCTGGAGCGTATCTTCTGGGGAAGTTTTGCTGAACTTCTACCTCATGGGTTGACTGTGCTATTAGTTTGGGAGTGGCTTGGACTAGGTCTAGGTTCTCATGATATTGCGCTACCCCTTCCTTCAATGGAAAAGTTACGTTAACTAGGCTGGTTCCGTTTATGAACACAAGAGTTAGTGTTCCCGTTTCGTTTACATAGCTCAGGGTTGTTATGCTACTACCATTCATTAGTAGTCCAGCCCATACGAGCTCTGACATTCCTGACGTGCTAACTATAACCCTAATTAGTTGAGGTATTTGGGAATCCACGTTTAGTAAACCATTTTGGTTCAACCTTATAGAAATGTTTCCGCTGTAGCTCGTGACCTTTCCGAACGTTAAAGCGTAAAGAAAGGTCGATCCCTCTATCTTTACACTTTCACCACTATAAGTCGAATTATATGTTGCATTGGAGAAGTAATAGAATGCAGATGAATTAGATAGATTAGACAAAACTCCATGCATATCATGCGTATCTTGTCCCATATCGTGCGCTATACCCAAGGATCCAACGTGATATAAGCTGTCAAACCTCTCGTAAGTTACACTCATTCCCGAAGACGAGGAGGATGCACTGGAAACCAGGCTTAAAGTTATAACTGATGCTAATAATCCAAAAATAATAAAAACTGAAAGCCTCCTAAATAGAGGTTTGAATTTTACCGCTTTCATTGGTGCTGTCATTTTCACCATGTGATAAGGGGGACATTTCTCTATAAAAATCAAACCATTATTATCCAGTTCCATTTCTAATGGAAGACTAAATTTATTGAAAATAGGAAAAAAGACGATCCTTATTTTGTAATATCTGACAAATAATAAAACTATAATTTTAACTTTTATCTTGTATAGTAGGTTTAATCAATTTGTTTAAATCTAATATTTGATTTATTTTTTCCTCTGAGAATCCTAGCTCCCTTAGAGCTTCCCTTATTGAAAGACCCTTGTTTAACATTTTTCCCAACTGTGATGCTTTATCGTACCCCACTAGAGGAGATACCACAGTTATGAGAGCTGGACTGCTCTCAGCGTACCTCTTCATTTTCTCAACGTTAGGTACAACGCCCCTTACTATCAATGAGGAGAACTTGCTAAGTCCTTCAGAGATTAGATCCACTTGGGTTGAAACATTGTGGCCAACGAGAGGAACCCCCATCGCCAATTCAAACTCTCCAAGATTTGAGGCAAACTGATTAGCCTGGTCAAGTCCAATAACCTGCGCGGCTATGAGCATTGAGGCTTCGGCCGTAACTGGGTTGGTCTTCCCTGGCATAATACTGCTTCCAGCTATCTCCTCCTGTGACGGTAGGTCTATCTCACCTATTGCCGTGAACGGTCCTGAGAACATCAATCTGAAATCCTGTGCTAACCTATAGAGCTCAGTCGCCACGGTTCTCATGATACCGCTTAAGGTTAGAAGATCAGTGAGGAGCCTTAATCCCCTGAACGGGTTCCCTAGGACAAAGCCTTGACCCGTAACTTCGTTGATTACCCTAACCACAGTCTCTCTGAACTTAGGGTGCGAATTAACTCCTGTACCAACTGCGGTTCCACCTAACGGAATTTCCTTTAAGTAACTTAGAATAAAGCTGAGGTTAGAGATGTCGTGCTCAAATGCGTCAGCATAAGCGTGTAATTCCTGACCAAAGGTTACGGGCATGGCGTCCCTAAGATGGGTTCTCCCGGACTTCACGACGCCCATGTATCTGTCCCCTGTATCCCTTAGGGAGTTTGCTATTTCCCTGAGAGAGGGAATTAGCTTCTCTTCCACCTGCTTCACCGCTGCTATTCTCGCAGCTGTAGGTACGGTATCATTAGAGGACTGGCTCATATTAACGTGGTCATTGGGGTGAACCTTTAGTCCAGAAATTTCCGATGCCCTCTCTGCCAAAACCTCATTGACATTCATGTTAAGTCCTGTTCCAGAACCCGTTTGGAAAACGTCTAAAACGATCTTGTTATCTAGTTTCCCATCCATAAGCTCCCTTGATGCTTGCTCTATTGCCTTAGCCACTTCCTTGTCAAGAATTCCTAGAGCTGAGTTCGCCCTAGCACATGAGAATTTTATTACGCCCATGGCATATATCAATGATTTGTGAAATTTGGTTCCAGTATTCATGAAAAGTTTGGGTGCGTTTTCGGTGTACTTCATAAGTAGAAACGAGACCTGGAGAATTATAGGTTTACCTGAAGACGATCTCAATCCTTCAGGATCCGTTACTAGAAAGATAAAATCCTTTAGGGACGTTTCTTGTCATGAGGTCACGGAATTAAAGCCGTC
Organism: Metallosphaera tengchongensis; assembly: GCF_013343295.1. Lineage (NCBI taxonomy): Archaea > Thermoproteati > Thermoproteota > Thermoprotei > Sulfolobales > Sulfolobaceae > Metallosphaera > Metallosphaera tengchongensis. Next base: position 208,985 of record NZ_CP049074.1, read on the forward strand.
CCCTCTGGATTTAAGTCCTGTCTCTCGAAAAATCCTTAACTAATTTGAGATCGTACCTGCACGGATTGTATAGAGAAATGATAACTTTCGCTCTCTGATGCACCTAAAACTCGGAGTCCAATACCGTTGTTGTAGCCATCTGGAGCTCCAGACATTGGTTCAACAGCTACAGCTCCCTCCACCCCTGTATACAATTGAACGTAGTCCATTCCAGGTTTAGAAATCCTTACTTCAGAGTACTTCGAGGATAGAGTGACATCCCCAGGGAGGTAAAAGCAATCGTCGTATTTTCCTTCACTGATGATAAAGTCTTCCATCTCTCCTGTTGGTATGTTCTCCTTCATTATAAGCCGTTTACCTGCGTTGGGAGAGATCTTCCAGCTACCCTGAACTAAGAAGTAAGGATGAGACCCTACAATTAACGGTGCTTCCTCTTCTCCGACGTTTCTGATTTTCATGTCCACTGAGATGGAGTCAGTAAGAGTATACTTTACAATTAAGGCTAGGATAGATGGATATCCAGGATCTCGTATTTCGGTCTCCAACTCTATGGAGTTAGGCGTTAGTCTAGTCACTTGAAACTCCTTATACAGGATCAACCCGTGGATGGCGTTTCCATCCCTACCTAAAGGAAGCTGATAAGCCTTACCCTTCCACAGATATCTACCGTTCTTCACCCTATTGGCGAAGGGCACCAGAAGCGCCATACCGCCCCTAGTGGGTCTTTCAGTCCCTCTTAATATCACGTCTAGACCATCTAGTCTAAAAGAGAATAAGTACGCTCCCCTATCTGATATAATTGCCTCAGCCCTATCGTAGACTAATTTGTAAAAATTCATAAGTTAAGGGAGGTTATCAAGTTAAAAATTATCCCGTTATAAGGTTTAAGTTTTCAGTTCCTTCCTCAGTTCCTCAACTGCCCTCTTGATCTCATCCATTGAAGCCTCGTCCTCTATGGTGGTGAGATCACCAGCGTTAGAACCCATCATAACTGCCTTTATTACTCTTCTCATAACTTTTCCAGACCTGGTCTTGGGAAGCTTGTCCACGAAGTGGATCTGCGGAGTTACAATGGGACCCATGACTTTTCTGACATGGTTCTGTATTTCCTTCGCTAGGTCACTGGAGGGCGAGTATCCTCCCTTGAGTACCACGAACGCATGTACTTCCTCCCCCTTTACTGGATCCGGAACTCCGACTACAGCTGCCTCAGCGACTCCAGGATAAGAAGTTATGGCAGACTCCACCTCCCCCGCGCCTATCCTATGTGCTGCCACCTTCAAAGTCTCATCAGCCCTTCCCAGAACCCAGACATATCCGTCCTCGTCGACCATTGCGAAGTCCCCTGGATAATAGAGGGACGTGAACTTACTGAAGTAAGTCTTCCTTAACCTCTCCCCGTTATCGTTCCACATCCCAATCATCATGTTGGGAGGGAAGGGGGGCCTCATGACCAGATATCCTCTACTCCTTGGCTTCGAGGGATTACCGTCCTCATCCAAGACCTCTATGAAGTTTCCTGGAAGGGGAAATCCCGATGCAGGACCAGATTTCATGGGCATGTAAATAATACCCGGCAGGTATCCTAGGTTAGGCGCTCCAGTCTCAGTCTGCCACCACTGGTGAGACATGAAGACCTTTCCTCCTCCTAAAACTTCCAAACCCCACTTCCAAGGAGAGTAGTTCAGCACTTCACCGTTGGTAACTATGATCCTTAGGGAGGTCAGATCCCTGTTCTTAACATATTCATCACCGTACTTCATGAAATACCTTAGTGCAGTAGCCGAGGTGCCAAACGTGGTCGCCCTATATCTCTCAATCATCTCAGCCCACTTGTCTGGGTATGGGTAGTCCGGTGCGCTCTCATAAATGACCACAGTCCTCCCCATAACTAGAGGAGAGTAGGTTATGTAAGAGTGACCGACTATCCACCCTATGTCTGAGGTATTGAACAGGACGTCGTTTTCCTGGCTTAAACCGTAGCTCCACAACAACATCGCTGAAGTCCCCGCGAGATATCCCCCGGTCGAGTGGACTATTCCCTTTGGCTTGCCAGTGGTACCTGATGTATACAAGATGAAGAGGGGATCGTTTGAATCCACCCTAGCGGGTTCCACGTACTTATACTTGCCCACTTCATCGAAGAAGACGTCTCTCCCCTCTTTCATGCTCACCTCTGTTTTCATTCTCCTGAAGACTATGACGTTCTTCACTGAACTTTTATCCCCTAGGGCGTTTAGGGCCTCGTCCACAGTCCTCTTTAGCTCTACAACCTTCCCCCTTCTGGGATACGCGTCAGCCGTAATTATCACTTTACTCTTTGCGTCATCTACCCTATCGGCTATTGCCTGAGATCCGAAACCTGCGAAGATCACAGAGTGGATAGCGCCAAGTCTAGCTGAAGCTAACATCGCGGCAATCCCTTCAGGAGTGAGTGGCATGTAAATGGTGACCCGATCGCCCTTCTCTACGCCCAGGCTCTTTAGGGCATTAGCCCACCTATTGACCTCATAAAATAGATCCTGGTAAGTGACGATACGCCTTTCCCCAAGCTCGCTCTCCCAGATGATGGCAGCCTTAAATTTCCTGGAACTATTCAAATGTCTGTCCACTGCGTTATAACAGGCGTTCAACTTGCCTTTAACGAACCACCTAGTCAGGGGATCCTCCTGAACCATAGTTTGAGACCACGGTTCATACCAGTCCAGTAGATCCTCAGCCAGTGTACCCCAAAACTCAGAAGGTTTCTCCTTGCTTAGTTTCATTAGATGGGAGTAGTATCTCATGTTATAGTCTGCTTTCTCCTCCAACTCTTGTCCCTGCAATTTCATTGCTTCTTCAACCATAATTGACCACATTAACTTGCTTATACAATATTAAAAAGTATTATTGATCTCTTATCTCCAATGGATGGTTGGCTTAAAGGTTTCCTTATTGTTTTGATAAGGTTATCTTTCATATTTTGATGGAACCATAGTATATCTACAAACCAAGAATAAAGAAAATTTATACGATTAATCTCGGATTTTTCTACAATCATAGTTTAGAGTAAGTATAATGCATTAGAAGAATAAGAGATATGAAACTAAAATGATCGTATGAAAAAAACATAGAGTACTACGACATATTTATAAAAAAAAGATAATGATCAGTGATAGTTCATAGAAAGATTTTTATTATTTATCCATGTCTATTAATATGAAATGTCAGGAGAAAAACCTCAAAAATCGGGAGATTTAGGTATAGAATCGGATAAGCAATTAAGAAGAGCATTAAGTAAATTCGACCTACTATATCTTTCCTTAGGAGGAATCATAGGATCTGGTTGGCTTTTCGGGGCTTTATACACAGCTACATATGCTGGAGGTTCAGCGATCCTTTCCTGGATTATTGCAGGGATTCTGGTATTGTTCATAGGACTAGCCTACTCAGAACTCGGCTCAGCCATCCCAAAGACAGGAGGGATTGTAAGGTATCCACACTACACCCACGGAGGAGTGGCAGGATATATTATAACGTGGACGTACTTTCTTTCAGCAGCCTCTGTACCTGCCATAGAGGCAGTAGCCTCGGTCACATACCTTGCCAGTCTCGTTCCTTCCTTAACAGTTAATGGTGTACTGACGCCTTTAGGAATATTAGTCGCCTATCTCTTCCTGGTGTTTTTCTTTTTCCTCAACTACCTTGGGGTAAACATCCTTGGGAAAGTAACGCAAGGTGCTGGCTGGTGGAAACTTGTTATACCCACAATAACCGTGGCCATTCTATTGATCTTCTTCTTTCATCCAGTTAATTTCACCCTTGGAGGTGGGTTCTTCCCATCAGCCTCCAATGTAGTTGCAGGTTCTTCAGGAATTTACGGACTCTCAGCTGTACTCTATGCTATCCCAACCACAGGTGTTATTTTCTCATATCTGGGCTTCAGGCAAGCTGTGGAGTATGGAGGAGAGGGAAGGAATCCTAGGAAGGACATACCCTTCGCTCTAATAGGTTCTCTCTTGATTGCAATTGTTTTATACACTCTACTCCAAGTGGCCTTCATAGGGGCTATAAACTGGAGTAGCTTGACTGCCACTATAGGGAACAAAACAGTTCCCGTTACCCCCGGAAATTGGACCGAACTAAGCTACTCCTCCCTTCCTTCAGGACCATTCTATCAAATCTTCAACTTAGCAGCGCCCCTTGTTTTCGTTTCCCTACTGTTCTCCGGCTGGGCTTACATTCTTCTGCTCGACGCAGTTGTTTCGCCTAGCGGAACAGGCTGGATATACACAGGGACGAGCACAAGGACGTTGTACGGCTTCGCCTCCAACGGCTACTTACCTGGTCCGTTCCTGAAGCTCGGGAAAACTAAGGTTCCTGTCATATCTCTGATAGCTGCGACAATAGTAGCTGCGATCTTTATGCTACCTTTCCCTTCATGGCAATCGCTTGTAAGTTTCATAAGTTCAGCCACAGTTTTCACTTACATCATGGGAGGCATAGGGCTAGAGACCTTGAGGAGAACAGCTCCCGAAATGAACAGGCCTTTTAAGTTACCACTGTCAAAGATAATAGCACCAATAGCTACCTTAGCAGCTGGTCTCATTGTGTACTGGTCAGGGTTCGCTGTATTGTTCTACGTGGTCTCAGGGATATTCCTAGGATTGGCGCTGTTCTTTGGTTACTATGCCTATAAAATGATGGGGATTAACAAGGGGTTATCAATAGTCCTCGGTCTAATCAATTTAGTAGTTACTCTAGTTGACGCACTTTACCTTTACAACGCAACCAATGCGTTAAGAGCTGCCAATAATCTAGGATTTGGAGTTTACTTGGTAGTAATGATTGCTATGGTTGCAGTAGATCTCGTAGTCCTTAACGTTCTGGCAAAGGGAAGTAGTGCAAAAACCGAAATAAAGGCCAGCTATTGGTTGTTAGCCTATATATTTATCATTATGATAATCTCATACTTCGGCGGATTTGGGCTGAACCCAGTAATACCATTCCCAGAGGATACCATCGTGGCTGCTATAGTGACCCTGGCAGTCCATTATGGGGCTGTACTTAGCGGGTTCAAGACTCAGGCCATCCAAGACATTTTAGAGGAGACCAGAGAGGCTCCGTAGACACTTTTTTATTTTAACATAAACATTTTTTTCCATGTGCTCAGGTATTCATGCCGTACCATCAGGGCCTGGAGAGTTCCCTGAAGCTGTGTACTCCTTCGTGATCTGCGATAAAATGAACGTAATGATAGATGCTGGAGTGGCCAACTCCGTTATGGATGTTGGTTTCCTGGACAAGCTTGACTACGTGGTTATTACGCACCTCCACATAGATCATATAGGAGCCCTCTCTGAAATAGTACAAAGGTACAAGTCGAGAGTCATCGTATATGAGGGTTACTCCAAATATCTTCGGGATCCCTCCAAGATTAACAGAGACGCTAGGGCAGTCCTAGGGGAAGTAGTTGACATCTATGGGGAAGTTCAACCTACTGATGGGAATTTCCTTGAGGTAAAGGGCGGGGAGGAAATAGACCTAGGAGAAAAGAAATTAAAGATAATTTACACACCCGGTCATGCAAAACATCACATATCCGTTTTAGCAGACGGTATACTTTACAGTGGTGACTCTGCGGGTGGAAGGTATAATGGAACTCCAATCCCGACCACTCCACCACCCCTTGATCTGAGGAAATACCTTGATAGTTTGAAACTACAAATATCCCTATTACCCAAAGCCGTAGGTGTTTCGCATGGTGGGTTGGTCGCACCAAATCATCTTAAGGAACATCTAGACCAGATACTAACAAGGAACTATAGAGTCGACATAGACATAGGAGGATTGGCGGAGGAGATCCTAGCAAAGCATCTCAGTGCAAACTATAAAGGATTAGAGGAGGAGCTCAGCAAATATCCGGATCTAAACTAACTTCTTCCATGCCTCTTTGAGCAAGGGTTCCCCTATCGGTTCAGGATTACATCTCTCATCTGAGGAGCAGTCGAGAGGTGTGGAGAACCCCTCCCGCTTGGCTCAATAAATAGAGAGATGGAAAAGGGTTTTTACATACTTTTCATCCCCTCCCTGAAGGGCGGCGCTTTCATTATTTGTAATATTTTTTGTAACAATACCAGATCAAACGGATTACAAATAACCTACTTCGGTATTTTACATACACTGTCCCTATTAATTGGTAGACTTAATAAATTCTGAACAAAAATATTATGAGTTCATATGCCCTCACCCCTGGATTTTAAGGACTTCAAAAGGTTCACTGTTAATAATGCCATAACTTCTGGGGTTTACCCACTTAGCGAAATGACCGTTATGTGGCTCTTTTATGAGAACTTACATAGCCTATTTCTATTTTCTCTGGTTGCGTCTGCGAGAGTCGTTGTTAGAATTTTTATTTCACCGCTTGGGGGCGTGCTGGGGGACAGGTTTGACAGGGGTAAGGTATACTTAGTGCTAAAGTTTATGACTCCTTTTATCTTGGTAGCGCTCTCCCTTTCTATGGCAACTGACGGCTACATTATTGGGATACTCTTAGTCTACATCAGAGCCATAATCTCTGAGTTAACTTCCTTAATGGGCTCCACCTCGCTCGCAACTCTATTACCCAAGGACTTATTACCTAGAGGGATTTTCGTAAATAGAGTCCTCAAAGAGATATCGTCAGTATCTGGCACTATATTATGGCCATTTCTCCTGAAGTACTTAGGTCCCTACGTCCTTTTCATATCTGCGCTCGCGACAATACTGACCCTCCCTCTTATTTGGAACCTGAAGATAAACCCTAGGAACACCAACGTGAAGGTGACCACTGGGTTTAAGCTGTTCCTGTCTAAACCCGAGGTTAGAGGTGCGGTACTTGGAGTTGCAATTGATCAATCTGCCATCTCATACATACTCAATTACGCACCCCTCCTGGTTCAGATGGAGGGCGGTGGAGCTCTCTTCTACAGCTTGGCAAACATAGCCTTCTACATTGGAATGGTAGTTGGTAGCTTTATCGGATCCAGAATAAAGAATCTAGGATTGATCTCTGTCATCAATTTGGCTCTTAAGACATCTCTCTTCCTTCCGTTGCTGCTACACAACCCATGGGCTGTGGTTTACGCCATGTTAGCCATAACTTTAGCCGATGGCAACCTAGAGATCCTGTGGTTAATGTCCTTGAGGAAAGGCGCAGGCGACCAGTACCTCTCTAGCGTAATGGGAGTCGACGAAATGGTAACAAATATAGGAAGGCTCTCAGTTCTGGAAATAACTCCGTTCCTCCTGGTCTCAGGTTTTTTCCCACTTGTATCTTTAGGTTCCTTCCTTATAGGGGTGGAAGGTATAGTGAATTTACTTCATAAGGAGATGCTGGAAAACGATCAAACCTAACCATCTTAGGCTGAACCGTGGTAAGCAGTTCCAGTGAGAGGGTTAAGTTATGTATAACTCCATGCTAATATTTTTGTATAATGCCAGATGTGGGTATGTATCCCGAAAGGCTTGCATACGGGCAGCCCAAGATGTGCGGGTTTCCCCGTTTAGACGGTATCCCATCTAAGTTGGTCGGGGGTTTTCCCTCTGATGGGCAGAGAAGGGTGAAGGAAGACCTGTTCGACTCCCGTGAAGCCCAAGGGTATCAAGTTATATGAGAACCGATGAAACCCAAACCCCTGCATCCTGAACTCTTGATTGTAGTCGTACAGCAACTAGTCTCTCCTAGAGACTAAGCATCGAAAAATGTATTGATAAGCGACCTCACTGCTCCCAATAAGCCTTTAGTTCTACCTTTTTAGGCTCACCGTATTCCATGATGTCGTCCACAACTTGCTTTAGAAATTCCTCAGTCTGAACTCCTCTAATCAACCACTTATCATTGACGACAAGGGCGGGAACACCTCTTATACCCATTGCCTTAGCCTCCTCTTCATCCTGGATTACCGCAAGCTTTGCCTCCTTGGATTTAAAATCTCTCTTGAACCTCTCCACATCCAGTCCCACTTCCTTAGCTATGGATATTAGTACTGAATCGTCATTTATGTTCTCACCTTCCATGAAGAACTTGTCTTGGGCCAACGAAAAGTACTCCCAGTGTCCTTGATCTCCTCTCTGAAACTCAGCAGCCTTACACGCCATAAGGGGGGGCATGGACCACACGTGACCTATCTTCCCCTTATCTAGGACCTTTTTAGGATCATAATCCGGATAATATCTAGTTAAGATAGAAAACTCACTCCTGAAAAGCTCCCTTGCATCTTCAGGTGTAGGCGCTGCCGCAAGGAGATCGTCCAGAGAGGAAATTATCATAAACGCTTTATGTTTGACCTTTACGTTTTCGTACTTGGATATAACGTTCTTGAGCCTCTTGTTAGTTACGTAACAGAAAGGGCACAGCACGTCATGGAAGAAAGTAATGTGAATCACGGTCGCTCTCTATCTTTTCCGAACTTCGACTTTTAAATCAAACGTTTCTAGGTATAGAAAGAAAAAGAAAAAATTTCTTATAGACCAGCCTCTTGTACTAGAGACTTTATCATATTCGCATCTTCCATTATTTCCTTCATGTCTGCCTGAATTTCCTGGATCTGTGACATAGAGTTCAAGACTTCCTCCAACTGTTTCCAATAGTATTTTATGACTAAGTCTATCTGGTACCTCTGCATGGTCACCATACCCAACACTGTAGCCAATCTGGGCATTATCCCTTTACTTGCAAGGACTTTCTCATGTTTAACCGAAACCTCATTTAATCTGTCAAGTAGATCAAATAGATAGCCTCTAGCCTCCTCCAACTGCTTCTCCCCGGGCTTCATGAGCTCTTCAGCCATTAATAATCATAAAAAGTTAAATAAGTGAGTTTTTAAGTTTATTTGCTTCTGTTACTCCCTTCGATTTAGCGAGATATTTAGAGACGTAAGGTTACAGATAACGCTAAGTGTCTAACTTTAAGGACCTCTCCTCGACAAGGGAGTAGATTATGGAACGCTTCAGACTCTCCTTATTTCCCATTTCACGTCCACTTCAGTTCCCCTCATAAGTGTATCCTTTAGGGGGCATCTCCTCAAGGACAGTTCCAACACCTCTCCCATCCTCTCATCTTTTGAAACTACGACTATATCATATTTTACCTTCAGGACCCCAGGTCTAATCGAAGGATCTCCTTGAAACCCCTTAGGATCCAGCTCTCCCTCGATGTAACCGGATATTTCGTCAAAGGAGACTCTCCTCTCCCTGGCTATATAATGTATTGTTAGCAGCATACAGGACAGTGCGGCCCCTAAAAGCAATTCCTCGGGGGTAGGGTCATCTGATCCAATGAAACCTATCTTTAGCTCTGTGTCCTTAACTGACACCAATGCTCTGTCTCCCTCTAACTTACCCTCAGCTGTAAACGTTATCATATGACCACCTAATTAATTATACCCACGTCTTTGAATATTGCTGCCTCCACAGAGAACCTTAAATATAGGTTAGTCCTTTCCATCTCGCTCAGTGTTCTACCCTTTTCCCTCTCCATATCATCGATCTCCTTAGTAATGACTACACTGATGTTGGTCTCGATGGAAGGCTTGTTAACCTTAAACGTTAGGTAAATGTCATAAAGGAACTTGTACATCTCCTCGTCAAGGTTAAGTAGATAATCGTTCACCGCTGGGACTAGCTGCCCATTAAACTCAATCATTCTTCCCTTAAAATAGGGTCTCCATGATAGCATATTTGACTTAACAAATTCCCAAGATGGGGGGAAGCCCCTATATTCATCGGGAGATGGAACGTTCACTACTTTGAAATCCTTCCCTTCTACCTCAATTATTGCCACGACCTCAAGGTCCAGGTTACCTACCTTCTCTATCAAACTATCACAGTATATAGATAATGTTCTTCCGTAAAGGTTTTTTCCTTTTATCTATAAACAAGTAATTGGTGAAAAAATGCAGGCTCAAATCTCGGATCCTTGCATGGAGCAATGTTTCAAGCCAAGCGAAATGTGGAAATATACAGACGTATCGGAGTGCCTATCCAAGTGTAATTCGGTGAAAATAACAAAACCGTGATCCCATGAAGGTTAAGGAAGTAATGGTAAAGGATTTGGTGAGGGTCGAAGCTAACTCGACGTTGAGGAACGCACTCAAGATCATGCTTGAGAGGGGTATAAGAAGGCTAGTAGTTGAGGAGCAAGGTCTAGTTACCATAAGGGACCTTGTTTACGGTTGGTACGACAAGAAGAGTTACGTCCGTGATGTAATGGCTGTGGATTTGCTTGCGGTTTCTGAGGACCTAGACCTTAAGCAGGCTACAAAGATAATGACGTCTAAGGGGGTAGGGTCTCTGCTCGTGGTCAGTGGAGACAAGACCGTGGGAATAGTTACTGAGAGGGACTTGATCAGGAATTGCAAGGTAGAGGAGGACATCAGGGTAGGAGATGTGATGAAGATCGACCCTCTGCTAGTCTCTCCAGAAGTTGAGGTTAAGGAGGTAGGGCTAGCTATGAAGGAAAATTGGGAGAGGCATGCGGTTGTAGTAGAAAACAGTCTGGCTTCAGGAGTGATCTCCATTAGAGACGTGGGCAGAGCCATATTAAACGACAAGATGGACCTGAAGGCAAGCAGCGTGATGTCAAGCCCAGTCTTCAAGGTCACTCCTGATTCAAGCCTAGAGACGGCTAGGTCACTTATGTCCAGTAGAAATATAGGTTTCCTTCCTGTTGTGGATCCCAGGACACTTCTAGGGAGCCTTGATGAGAGGGAGATTTTAGCTGTTTTTTCGATTTAGAGTAGCTCGATGAGTGTTAAAGTTATTCTATCTCTTTTATTAATATTTTCGATTTTAAAAATACTATTTAGTATAAGATCAGCCCAAGACCTCTTGAACTTCGGGTTTGTTCAGAATTTCTTGAAACGCCTTCTTCAAGTCCTCGGCGCTAAAGCCAAATATGATGGGCTTGACCTCTAAAAAGGTAGAATCTATGATTTCATGAACCCTACTCGGGGTAACTCCTCTTAATCTGTCCTCTAAAGTCTCGAGGAAGCCCTTTGGTGACATTACGAAAAAGTCACCTGATATGGACACCTCGTCTATCTTGCCCTCAACAAACTTTGCTGTTATCCTAATCAGCTTCCTTGCCTTATAATCTAAATGGCAAACCGCTACAGAGGAAGATATCTTCACGCACCTCTCAGTCTTCAGCTCAGGATGCCTCCTATCCTTATAGTAGATCCACTCCTCATTTCTTTTCTCGCTAGCTAACTTTTCCCAGGTCTCTATTTCTTCAGGGGTAAGGGTAGACTCCTCAAACTTTATGTTTAAATGGCTTTCAAAACTCTCTTTCAATTTCTTATCTAATTCCTCCCTAGGAGGGACATAGCCAAGTTCCCTCTCCAATGACGTAATCCACTCGGACATGTCCTTAGCTATTTTGTCCCTAAATTTCTCGGACGGGACCTTAATGCACTTACTCATGAGCCGGGTGTCAGCTCTCATCAGGATATTTCCAGCTATTACCACAGCTTTCCCGTGGGTCATAGCTCCGTTTCCGCTGATCTTTTTACCGTTTACCACTATGTCCTGATCCCTTAGGGTAGCGTTAAGCCCATAATCCTTCAATACGTCAACAACTGGTGTCAGAAATCGCTCGTAAAGGGTCTTGGGATCTGAAGGAGCGTTCTCTCCCCTAACTACGATGAAGTAATCGTGCTCACCCTGGGTAATGACCACCGTACCACCACCCAGGTCACGTCTGACTACTGGAATATTGTTCTTTAAAGTGTAATCCAAATCTACCTCTAGCCACACTTCTTGATGGACTCCAACATTTACGAAGGGTTCCTTAACTGAAAAAACTAGGAATGTGTCTTTTCCTCCCCTAGAGACGTACTCCGCAACTGACACAAAGGAAGTTACCATGTGATAACCGTCTTGGGGAGGGAGAGAAACGAATCTCCAAGACATTTCAGAGCCTCTTACAGGAAAGCTTCTCTGAGGATATCAGTTCCTTTAGCTTCTGAACTGCTTGATTACCAGTCTGTAAGAGCTTTAACTCCTCAGGGTTAGCCACCTTCATCCTCACTAGCCAACCGTTCCCGTAGGGGTCTCTATTTACGAGTACGGGGCTCTTTTCAACCTCACCGTTTACATCAATTATCTCACCAGAAACTGGAGCGGGTACTGGACCGGCCCACTTCCCGCTCTCCATGGTAGCAACAGGCTTGCCTCTCTCTACCTTAGTCCCCTTCTTCTTTATCCTCACTTTCACAACTTTTCCTGCCATAGTCTGGGCTAGATCAGTAATACCCACAAGGAGTGTATCGGGGGACTCTTGTTTAGCCCACACCGTATTTTTCCCATCTATATAATAGAGAAGATTTTCAGGTATTTCACAATTGGATTCGACTACCATTTTCTCACTCAGTTCATTATAGAGTTTATACTAAACTAAAAATCTTTCCAATAGAATAGATGAAATAAATTAAACCTAAACTATTGGAGACTATTGGGCGTAGACCCATATGGACTAGGAAAATCAGTGTTGGGCTCAAATTCATTACTCTTAGAGAGGTGTATTGAGCCTTGATGCAGGGTTTACGACGTGAAATGTTCTTATAGCTTGAACAACGTACTATACAAGTTCTGAATAACAGAGGCTACCTATAAGCTCCATTAAAATTTCGTAGTCATTTTCTGAGTAAGAGGTTGTTAAACAAGATCTGGAATTTTACAATAACTTTATTAAGAGGATTGATATCTTTTTTTTCGGTCGATTTCTATGAAGAGATCAATAGAGGTCTCCACAAGTCACGATGCTAAATCTCTATATACTGTACTTTCCGATCCCTCCTTTGTGCTCCCTAGACTGTTTCCTCCTATAAAGGAGGTAAAGATTGACGGAAACTCCTTCGATGCTAATGGGAGGTTTATGCTCATGGGATTTTACATACGTGGTAACCTGGTTAGAGGAGAGGAGATAATTTACGCTTTTCGCCTTTCAGGAAGCGGGGGGAAGGGCGATGGGAGACTCACAGTGAGAGTTGGATCTCCAGTTTACCTTACGTTGGAATATGAGGGGTGGATGGAAAGAACGTCAGGGATACTCTTCATAGACAGGTGGTTCAGCGATTTTGCAGAGAAGTTGGACGAAGAGGTCAGAATGGAAAGGATAAGGAGAAGAATTTAACAAAGGGAGGACAAGCCTCACCCTTTATGATGGGATAGGGTTTAAATATCTCCTGTATACTTTAAAGTGTGAAATATAGGTCGACTAGACACGTGAAGTACCTCTGCAACTACCACTTTGTATAGACAGCAGAGCATGGAGGCGTTTTAACAGGCGAAGTCGCTGGATACACTAAAGAGGTCCTAAAGGGGTACCGGAGGAGCCAAATTGCGAGGTCCTAGCACTGGATTTGAACAACCGAGATCTCCTACAAGCTCCAGTAAAATTTCGTATTCATCTTTTAGGTAAGAAGTCGTTAAATAAGATGTTGGAATTTTACAATATCTTTATTAAGAGGATTGATATATATATCTTCGGTCGATTTATAATGAAGAAATCGGTAGAGGTCTCCACAAGTCATGATACTCCATCTCTATATACTGTACTTTCCGATCCCTCCTTTGTGCTCCCTAGACTGTTTCCTCCTATAAAGGAGGTAAAGATTGACGGAAACTCCTTCGATGCTAATGGGAGGTTTATGCTCATGGGATTTCATATGCATGGTAACGTCATTAGGGGAGAGGAGATAATTTACGCTTTTCACCTTTCAGCAGGAGGAGGAAAGGGCGATGGGAGACTCACAGTGAGAGTTGGATCTCCAGTTCACCTTACGTTCGAATATGAGGGATGGATGGAAAGAACGTCAGAGATAGCCTTCATGGACAGGTGGTTCAGAGATTTTGCAGAGAAGTTGGACGAAGAGGTCAGAATGGAAAGGATCAGGAGAAGAATTTAACAACGTTCTAATTAACTCTCAGATCATTCAAAGACGATTTTTCCAACAAAGTTTAAAGTTAGAGAAGTAATTTACTTTATTTCCCTTTAGTGTAAAGCTATTTATTTCTAACCTTATCCACGATTTAATTGCTTCCCAAAAAGTTTAGGCAAATCTAGCATCGGTTCGCCTAATGTGCATGAAGCGTTTAGCATCGGGCCTCATTACTAAGATCATTAACATGACCCCATACCCTTTGTTTCTGAGATGGACTAGCTCTTTTAGGGCGTCTCACGCCCCGTATTGGAGGAGCGTGTGGAAATAAAGCTATACCTCACTTCACGAGACTGATCCCTTGACCTCGATCCATTTATTATTGAATCTGAAATCTAGCCTGCTATTCCCAACTTTCACCTCACTCTCCACGTCCTCTGGAAGAAACTTCCTCGCTATCTTGTCATGAAACCTGCTGTCCACGAGAACCCACAATCCATCCCTGCTGCAAGTACTGAACAGTCTGTCTTCATCCCCTTAGTTTCTCTGACCAGTGACCTTTTACGAAGAGAGGAAAGCCTCGCGCATTAGAGCGGGGAGGAAGTCAGCATGTCCTCCTAAATCATCTCCTCTATGCGATAGACGGAGAACATTTTATCTACCAATAACCATTTTACAAAGTAGGGGAAGCCTCGCGCATTAGAGCGGGGAGGAAGTCAGGTGATGATGAGTTTGCCGAGTAAAGATGGGTGATTTCACAAAAAAGTTCTGATTCAAGCTTTAACCTAGTTCCCTCAGGAACTGTTTCATCCACTCCTTAGCCATCATGTAGTCCTTAACATAAATGTTCTCGTTGAATGAGTGAATATTTGAACCGGGATGTTCAACTCCCACACCATCGGCGATTTGATTATTGTTGAGAATTCTGGCGAAGGACTCCATGGGTCCCGTGCCCGGACTATTGGGTATGACCTCCGGCTCAGTTCCATAAACCTTCTTTGCAGACTCGATCAGAGATATTGATATCTTACTGGTAATAGATGTCCTATAAGGTCTGACCTTACCCCATACCTTTATTTCAACTCCAGGGAGAAACTCCTTTAGTTGGTTCAGCACTTCATCTGGGTCCTGATTTGGGACTAGCCTAAAGTCCAGTTTGGCCATGGCATATGACGGTATGACAGTCTTAGAGCCTTCACCAGTATAGCCTGAGTAAAGCCCAGCAATGTTGCACGTGGGCTCCTCTATCAACCTCCTTTCGAAGTCCTCAGGGAGCTTCTGTCCTAAAGCCTTTTCCATGGAAGCTCTATCACTCTTGAGATATTTCAGTTCGCTCTCAGTTAGCCACTTTACCTTATCATAAAATCCAGGTAGGGAAACCTTGTCTCCTCTCTTTAGAGAACTTAAGATTCTCACCAAATCCCATGCAGGGTTCTTGGAAATCGGCGCATACATCGAGTGAAGGTCTTTCTCAGTCCTCAAAATTAATTCCACGTAGAGAAGACCCTTGACGCCTAGGACTATCTCTGGGGCCCCACTGGCTCCTCTTCCTGCTCCTTCCCAAAGGATGTAATCTGACTTCAACTCCTCCTTATGCGCCTCCAGGAAAGAATCTATATTTGGACTTCCGATCTCCTCTTCACCCTCATAAACGAACTTGATATTAACCGGGGGTTTCCCCATTTCTATTATGGCCTGTAACCTCGCCATTAAGGAGCCTTTGTCGTCTCCTACACCCCTACCGATCAGTTTCCCATCCTTTTCCACTGGATTGAAAGGATCGCTTTGCCACCTTTCCAGGGGTTCAACTGGTTGTACGTCATAATGGTTGTAGATGAGAAGAGTTTTCTGGGCACCGACGTTAATCTCTCCAAGAACGTAAGGATTTCTTGATCTATGTTGGACTACCCTAGCCTCAATCCCATGGCTCTGCATGTAATCCTTAATGAACTTAGCGCCCTCCTCTCCCTTCCCCTTAGCCGAGGTAGTATCTATTTTAACAAATTCTATGAGATCCTGTATGGAGTTCATGGATTTTTAATACCAATTCTCAATTAAATAAGTCATGCTTAAGTACTCCGAGTATGTAAGGCATGGAATCACTGAGCCCTTACTCCTAATTTACGTATACAAAAAAGTAGAGGATGGAAAGGTAATCTCAGCCTTCAGGATAAACGTGTACAAGAACATGGCAGTAGCTGTATATGAGGACGATAAGCTGCAGGGAGGGGAAGTCATCGATATATTCCCTGGATCCTTGGAGCATATCCTGAGAATCATTGAGAAATACTATCAGAAGGACGTCGATGACCTCGTAGTCTTTGGTGAAAAGAGTTACGTGGATCCGTTGTTAGACAGGTTAGATGACATTAGCTAGATATCCCCCACGTTATAGAGCCATCCTTCCAAATTTTGTTCTTAAGAAAACTCCTAGAATTAAGAAGAAAACCGCGAAGCCAAGCAAAACAGGTACCACAGACCGCCAAGGGGAAAAGCTGTTAAGGTAAAGTGCTAGAATCAAGGTCATCACGAAGAAAACTGCCAATGGCACAACAACGGCAAACCACGTAAACGTATCCCATCTCTTGCTGGTAGCCATATAACAATATATAATTTCTTTTTTATAAAGTTGTTTTATCGTTTTTTTCCAAAGCGGTCTTTATAGCCTGGTACAGATCCCTATCCTTTACCTGGAGAGAGTTTAGGGATGGGGGCATTAACCCTTTGGCTTTAACTCCTCTTAGCACTGACCTTATCCACGTGTCGTAAACCTTCCCCCCATTTTTGTAGTAGAATGACTTTATCCTCTCTAATGCCTCGTCCTCAGGCAACTTCTTCACGTTCATTAAATACCTAGACGCAACGTAAAGGATAAACCTCTTTCTACCGTCCTCCAGGCCCCTCTCGAGGACTTTATCAATCCAATCCATGGAGACATTTCTAGGCCTCGGTGGGAATATTCCTTCAACTTCAAATAGGAACTGGTTTTTCTCGTCAAAAACCCTAGAGACTCCGTCGTTGTATACTACGTAACCTGCTGGGGATCCATCAGGATATTTCAGTTGTATTTGGAACTCCCTTTTATCCTTATGTGACATTTTCCTTCGCTCCACCCATCTTGATTTTCAACGCGCAGAAGGAACATATTTCCCTGTCGCTATTTGTGGGTTTCCCACAAATTTTACATTTGCCAAGGTTATATTTTGGAAGATCCTCAAAGAAGGGTCTTATCCTTTTTTCGAAATTCTCAACAAGTCTAGTCATAAAGCCAGGGATTTCGTCCTCAGTAGCTTCCAACATCTTCCTTAGCTTATCTGACGTAGGGCCACCGACCCTTCTATTGTTGGGGCAGGAGTCCACCATGAATGGGATTTTATTCATCAGAGCGTACGTCATGATCTCCTTCTCGGAGGAGAGGAACAACGGTTTTACTTTCTTTAGATAACCGTTCTCTGCGGGGAGTACAGCCCTCAGTCTAGCAAGGTTCTGCAGGTCTCCCGTGTGATATCCAGCCATCACAAACTGGGCCATATCGTTTAGGTTATGTCCGGTAGCTAATACATTAGCTCCAAGACCCTTCGCCACCTCCTCTAAGACATATCTCTTGACCAAACCGCAAGTGCTACATACTGGTCTTCTTATCCTAGTCTTGGCCTCGTCTATGGAGAAACCGTAGCTTTCCTTTAGCTTCAGGACCTTATACCTAACTCCGGTCAGCTCGAAGTTCTTGATTGCCATTTGAGTACTGAGTGAGGAGTACTGGGTCCCGCCATCTATGCCCAGATCAATGTTAATGCCTACCAGGTCAAAACCTAACTTTGTGGATAGCTTAGACAAGACGTGAAGGAGAGTAGAACTATCCTTTCCTCCGGACACCGCTACGCCCACAGTTTCGTGCCTTTGAATCATATTATAGTCCACTATAGTTTTCTCGACCTTGGACTCAAACCATTCAGAGAAGTGTGTAGCACAAAGGGGGAGACTGTTGAAATGGACCCTTATAACTGCCTTAGAGTTACACTTCTTACAATACACACATAAATATATTTATAGTGCGTTATAAAAAAGTGCCCAAAATGGAAATATTAGCTGAAGTTCATGCTAAGTGGAAGCTGGAGAAGCTCAAGAAGGAGATAGACCTCTTAAGCGAGTTCGACGGTTATGACATTCCTGACGCAGCCCTAGGAGAACCTTCTGTAATCCCGTCTGTTGTCGGCACCTTAATAAGGGAGAGATTGGGTAACAAGAGGATAATACTAAATCAACGCCTGGTAGATGTCAATGAACTTTTCGTTAGATCTCTCTCCATAACTTCCAGAATGATGAACTTTGATGTTGCCTTCACTCAGGGGGACAAACCTAAGTTCGGTCATGAGGTTAATCAGCTCTCCTCTCAAAGGGCGATAGAAATAGCTAAGAGTTATAACGTTAGGGCTGGAGGGATGATTAGCTTAAGGAAGAGTAAGGATGAAATATTTTCTAGACTAGATCTTCCTGCAGACTTCTTCTTAGGTCTTCATTTTAGCGGTGTCAAATCCATCCTCAATTTACCTCTGGATAAAATTATACCATATGTTATTATAAGGACTGATAAAAATAAGGAGATCCTCAAGGGAATTTCTCAACCTTACTTTGAAACTGAAGAGGTAAAGTTAATTATAGATCAATTGGCAGGACTTAACGTGAAATCAGTCCTGATATCTGTACCTGGAGATGTGGAGTATTTAAGTAAAATTGTTAGAAAGTAGCTATTTTCCAGTTCTTTTGTCTGACTGATTTGCGGAGCAATTTACGGTTTCGTCATATCCGGAAATACTTATTAGGTTTTTAGATGGATAATACTGATATGCCATGGAAATGTTCAGGATGCGGGACAGAAAATCCAGATGACGCAGCATACTGCGTTACGTGCGGTCTCAAGAAACCAGAAGGACAAATAGCAACTGAGACTAGCCAAGTAACTCAGGAACAAGCACCTGAAGTACAACAAAGCCAGGGTAACCAAGAACCAGTCCTGCAAACGCAGGAGGAGCAAAAGCCTGAGACATCGGCAGTGCAGGAGGAGCAACCTCAAGCTCCTGAGGAGGCCAATGTTGCTCAGCAGGTTGCCGAATCAAAACCAGTGACTGAAACACAACCAGCGGAACAATCAACTCAACCTGTCGCTCAACCTGGGCCAGCTCAGCAAACAGTTGAACAGAAGGTCACGTTCAAGTACTATATTCAATTCATCGCGACACCTGTATCAGCCTTGAACAAGACAAAGGTTCCCTTGGACTTTGAAGTCTTCGAAAGTATATCGTTGGGGAGAAGTCCGGAAAACGTAATAATGATACCGGACGGTGAAATATCGAGAAGGCATGCTATTCTATATAAGGAGGGGGACTCTTTGTATATTGAGGACCTCAATAGCACCAATGGGACTTACATATACGATGGAAAGATATTCCAGACTGTGAAGGGAAAGGCTCCCTTACCTGGTAACGCAGTCGTTAAGCTGGGAAATAATACTATAATAAAGATTGTGAGAGAATGAGTTCTTGGCCTCAAGAGAGGAAGGACAATATTCTGAACTTAGTGAGTAAGGCAACAGAGATGTTCTCATCGACTAAACCTCTCTTGAGGGTGGGGGAGAAAAGGAGAGCAGTTTACGTTGGGGACACCCATGGGGCCTATAACGTCACAAGGCACGTACTGGAGAACTATGCAAACTTCGATGTCATTGTGTTTCTGGGAGACTATGTAGACAGGGAACCATATGGACTGGAAAACTTAGAATTGATACTCTCAAAGTTTATCGAAAGTCCTGAAAAGATTGTTGTCTTAAGGGGAAATCACGAGAGTCCTCTCACCAACGATTATTACGGCTTTAAAACTGAGGTGGAACAGAAACTTGGAGGAGAAAGCTACAAGGAATTCGTTGAACTCTTTTCCCAAATGCCCTACGCTGCAATAGTGAACGATTACTTCTGTGTCCATGGGGGGATAGCGAGAAATCTGAAGTCGGTAACCCAGCTGGATGAACTTAAGAAGCCAGATGTCCTGCCGGAGGACGAGATTGCTTTTGAGTTGCTTTGGAATGATCCGAGGGAAGAATTGGACGGATTCGTCCCCAACGTGAGGGGAGAAGGAACGTTCTTCTACGGAAGGGATGTAACCCTCAATTTTCTCAAGGAGAACCTCCTAAAAGGAATTATAAGGGGACACGAGGTCGCAGACGGCTTCAGGGCGGAGATGGATGAAAGAGTTATAACAGTGTTCTCAAGTAGATACCATAAGATGAGAGCTGGAATTCTTTTACAAGAGGACGGAAAGTTCAGTCAGGTTTACTTAGATGAGACCTTCTTATTTAACGGTGATAGGTCATGACCTTATCAGTTAAGGTAGAGTCAAGCCATAAGTACTCTTTTAACAGCGAAATAAAGATGGTCTTCAAAGTTCTTTTAGTACCGGAAAAGATCGGTACTGCTACAGGCTTTCATTACATTGTACTTCTAGACACAAGCGGATCAATGGATGGCCTTAAGATAGATAACGCTAAAAAGGGAGCAGTGGAGCTTCTGAAGAAAATACCTCCTGGGAACAAGGTATCCTTCATTACTTTCTCCAGCAGGGTAAACATTATTAGGGAATTTTCAGATCCAGAAGATTTAACGCATGAGATAGTGAACCTAAATGCCGGCGGTCAAACAGCCTTTTACACAGCCCTTTTGACTGCGTTTAACCTTCACAACAAGCACGGGATTCCTAGTTACGTAATCCTTCTCACGGACGGAAATCCTACCGACGATACCAATACTGAAACGTACAAGAAGGTTCCGATACCCAACGGGGTTCAGACCATTTCCTTTGGATTAGGAGATGACTATAACGAAAGTATTCTGAAGGCGTTAGCAGACAGATCAGGTGGCGTGTTTTATCACGTTGACGATGCAATGGAGATTCCAGAGAAGCTGCCTAAAGCGGCAAAGACCAAAATAGCAGCGAAGAACGTAGTTGTGGACTTTGTCGGAGAGTCTGAAATTAAGCTATTGAACTACTCTGGTTCTCCTGTCAAATTGAACGCAATCGAAGGTGTTGTAAAGATCTTGGGGGAGACAGTGATACCTCCTAATTTTAACGGTAACTTCCTCACTGTAAAGGTCAACTACGAGGAGCCTGCAGATGGGAGGAAACAGGCTTTAATGAACGTGCTATCGGTATCACCTGCACAAAATCAAAACGTGTTCATGAATGGAATTAACAAGGACATCATTCTGGAGTACGAGTATTTCAACAACCTAAAGAAGGTTTCCAGTGAGGTCGAAGCTGGTAACCTAGTGGAAGCCACGAGGACCTTAAAGAGAATGGAAGAGATAGCAGGTCAGACAAGAAAACTCGAGCTGATGGAGACTACAAGGAGGCTCTCAGACAGCCTGGAGACTACTAAAAGATCAGGAAACGTAAGCGAACAGACTAGAAAGCTATCGAAAGAGGTATCCAGCGAAGTTACCAGAAAGCTCAGGGGAGAGAGTTAAGCGTAAGGAAGTCCAAGTCAACTATTTTGGCCTTAACCTTCTCCTTTTCACCTTTGCTCTTTACAGTTGCAGGTAAAGACCTTACCCTTATCCCCCAGCCCTCTAGGAAGGACAATAGTTCCCTCTTAACTTCTGACCCTGTTTTGCCTATCACAGGGATATCGTTTACGACTAGAATTATCTCAGGATTTAACCTCCTCCCGAGAAATAACAGACTAGGTCTTATCCAACTGTCCTTTCTCATCCTGGGCATTATGGTAATGAATTTCATCGTAGAGAGACTACCCAGCTTGCCGTCACCTTTAGGATCTACCTCTAATCTGTAACCTGGTTCTATTCTCCTTCCCGGAAATTTAGATTCCCTAAGCACTATTAGTTCTCTCACAACCCTCCCTCGTTCATCCAAGGAGACTATTCTTGGTCTCTCCTCCCCAATTGTAGAGATAAATTCCCTATAGGTAGCTAGAAACTTGACCTGTGGAGAAATTAAAGAGGTGACGTCAACTCCAAACAGCTTCATAGATCAAATTACGATCTACTAGATAATTTACACGTCATTTAATTCCACTTATATCTGTTGAAAACATCACTTTACAATTTGAAATATTTAAACAGAACCGTGAAATACCTTTTATAGTTGCTGAATATTCATCATATATATCCGCGTTAAATTTTCTACTACCATAAAATATAATTATGGTCTCCCCTGGATAGATGAATATTTTTTATCATGGATCTCTTTCATCTTTTTTTAAATTAATGAAAGATTTAATGGTATAAGATTTTCCAAGCGAATTTATTAACTCTGAAATATACAAGCACCTCATGTTTGATCAGTTAAGCGATCAACTGAAAAGGGCTCTGACGGAAATGAATTACAGGGCTCCCACTAAGGTACAAGAGTTGTCCATTCCAGTGTTCATAACAGGAAGAAGCGTCATAGTTCAGGCCAAAACTGGCTCAGGCAAGACCGCTTCTTACTTGATTCCCGCCCTGGAGAGGGGGGTCGACACACTGGTTCTGACTCCAACTAGGGAGTTAGCTGAACAAGTGGCTTATGAGGCCAGGAGGTTAGCTAAGTACAAAAGGACGTCAGTTGGAGTAATAATAGGAGGAGTTGGATATGATAGGCAAGAAGCTGAGGTGGATAGCAAGTTTATCATAGGAACTCCTGGGAGAATTCTAGACCTTTGGGGTAGAGGATCCCTGGACTTATCTAGGTTTAAACTAGCAGTGGTAGACGAAGTCGATAGAATGTTGGACATGGGGTTTATTGAGGACGTTAGGATGATCCTGTCCAAGACCGATGCTGAAAGTTTCGGGTTTTTCTCCGCTACGGTTCCAGAGGAGGTTAAGGATTTGGCTATGGAGTTCGCACCTGAGGCCCAATTCTTAAAGGTAGATGACTATAAACCGGTCGAAATAGAACATATATTTTATCAAGTAAGAGATAATTGGAATGAAAAGATCTTTAATCTTCTCAAAGATGTTAACGGAAAAACTATAATATTCACCAATACGAAGATAAGGGCAGAATCGCTTTATGAGAGAGTCTCTGAAAAGCTCAGCGCATCTCTACTTCACGGTGATATGTCCCAAGGAGCTAGGAGAAGAAATCTTATGAATTTCAGAAAGGGGAACAGTGAGGTACTCATTTCTACGGATCTAGCTGCAAGGGGAATCGATGTGATTGATGTGGACAAGGTGATCAATTTTGACATGCCTAGGGACGTTGAGACTTATATCCACAGGGTAGGAAGAACCGGAAGAATGGGGAGAAAGGGTACAGCCATCTCTTATTATACTAGAAGAGAACAAGAGATGGTAAGCAGAATAAGGGCTATTATTCAGACCAAGGTTATCTCGTCTTAATTTTAATTTTTATCTTTCATTTTTATAAAACACTCTTAGGTTTAGCTCGAGGTAAAGACATGACAATCGGGTCTTCTATCTCAGGGATCCTCAACTAATGGGCCTGAGTTATTAACTATATAGTTCTATAGAGACTATGTTAACTATGAGGGTTATAATTATATAACATGCCAACAAGAGTAGCTCGGAAGATTTATGGAACCGTTCAAGACCATAGACAGTCTAAAACTAAACTTCAACCACATTAAGATTTGGTACACGGCCGGTATGGGATTCTTTACAGATGCATATGACCTCTTCATAATTGGAGCCATCCTTGACGTATTTAATGCTTACAAAATCCCAGGCTTTGTTCTAAATCCGCTTTACACTGGTTTGTTGGCTTCCTCAGCGATATTCACAGCTATTTTCGGTCAGCTTATATTTGGGGCTTTGGGGGACCTGCTAGGGAGGAAAAAGGTCTACGGAGTTGAGGCGTCTCTTCTGACAGCTGGTGCAGCGTTATCAGCGATATCCCCAAATGTACTGTGGTTGATCATATTTAGATCAGTAATGGGACTGGGAATTGGAGGTGACTACCCAATATCAGCTACAATAATGAGTGAGTACGCCAACGTGAAGGATAGAGGGAAGTTAGTGGCTTTGGTCTTTGCCAATCAAGGAATAGGTAGCCTAGTTGCAGTCGCTGTAGGTGCTATATCGGCTTTCACTTTACCTCCTGACATCGCATGGAGGGTGATGGCCTTAATAGGGGCAATACCAGCAGCTACCGTGATTTACCTTAGAAGGAAAGTGCCCGAAACTCCTCGTTACTCTGCACTTAAGGGAGATACCGAAACCCTGAAGAAAGCTTTAGGGTTTGTAAATGGGACTAAAATTGATAACGGTAGTGAAAGTAAAAATGTAAAAATAAAGAGGATGGGATTGAGGGAGTTTCTGTCAAAATATTGGTTATTACTAGTTGGTACTGCAGGCTCTTGGTTCCTGCTAGATATAGCGTTTTATGGTACAGGGATATACTCGGGACCAATAGTTAGTTCCATTCTGGGTAAACCATCTTCCTTAGGAACGGAAATAGTTTATGCTGGAGTTCCTTTCATGGTTGGGTTCTTTGGATACTTTACGGCGGTAGCTCTAATGGATAAGCTGGGTAGGAAAACCATACAGACTATAGGTTTCATTATGATGGCTGCAATCTATGGGTTAGTGGGAACCCTAGCTATCTCCCATGGAGCTAAGTTGATAGGCTTCGTCATCCCAGCCACGCAGGCGTTCGCATTATATGCCCTTTCGTATTTCTTCATAGACTTTGGTCCAAATACCACTACCTTCGTGATCCCATCCGAGGTGTATCCTACAAGCTACAGGACTACAGGTCATGGTATATCAGCCGCAGCTGGAAAGACTGGCGCCGCCATAACTACTTTCTACTTTAGCGTTCTTCTTGCTCAATATGGGATAAAGGATATACTGTATATGCTAGGTATAATCAGTGTAATTGGGGCTATACTCACTATAATAGCAGTGAAAGAACCTAAATTGAAGAGTTTAGAGGAAGTGTCTCAGGACAAAGTCGTACTGGAGGAAAAGAATGGATAAACTTTGTTTGGTTTTACGTTCCTCTCCATTGTACCCTTAATCTACCTTTTTAGATTAAGAATTCGCACTATATCGCTCGTTGTTATCAGACCTTTATGAGAGGGATAAAGGTATAGCTGAATTCGACGCTAAGTCTCCTTCTAAAAAAACATCTCAATAGAGGATTCCTACTTTACCTTTAGAATTTATCACGAAAAGGTCTTAGCAATTAATAAAAATGAGTAGACTATTCCTCTATATACTTTCCACCATCCTTACAGCCTTGTAGATCCCCACCCTCTTTGCCAGTTCTGCCATTGAACCCCTTACAAATTTCCCCATAAAATCCCCGAAATATTCGGAACCAATTCTCAACACTATCGCTACTTGTTTGTATTGGAACTTTTCCGATCCTCCCATGGCGTTACTCATGGCCAACTTCCCAGACTGAACGGCAACTTGAGCTGACATGGGGACGAAACCCTTTGTAGTCATGGAGTCCCCAGCTCCAAAAACGTCCTCATGATCCACAGACATCAGATAGTCATCCACGACCATTCTCCCGTTTTTGTTGGTTAACCCTAAGTCCTCAATCAGCTTAGGTCCTCTGAAACCCACAGCCATAATTGCCATTTCAGCTTTGAACTCTCCCTTAGTAGTGGTAAGAATACCTGCATTGAAACTTTCCACCTTGGTTCCTAAATGAACGTTAACCCCCATCTCCCTTAGTCTGCTTTCAGCAAACTGGGAAGACTCCTTAGTCATGAAGGAGAGTAGTCTCTCCTGAGCCTCAATGAGGTGAACCTCCTTTCCCATCCCCCTCAAAGCCCCAGCAAGTTCTACACCTAAGGTCCCTCCACCTAGTACTGCAACGCTCTTTATTTTAGGAAGCTTAGACCGAATTTCCAGAGCATCCTCTAAAGTCTCCAGCTTCTGAACGTTTCCCCTTATCTTGGTTGCATCCTGCTCATATCCTAAAGCGATGATTAATTTATCATACGAGTAAATACCGCTCGTGGTCTTCACTACCTTACTCTTAAAGTCTATTCCTACTACTTTGCTTCGGATCACTCCTCGTGGATATGGTATGGCAGCAAGGGATGGATTACCTGTTTCGATCACGTCCACCAACCTGTGCGTGAGAAGGAAATACTCTTTGGAGTCTATCACTACAGCTGACCTATTTTGATTTAAGGCAGACATCCCTGCAAATCCTCCACCTAAAATAACAGTCCTCAAACAAAACCCCTTACTTTTCTAGTATAATTAAAAGGATTAAAGCCAGAACTATATTCCAATTGGAACAATTAAAGTAAACTTACTTTTCTCCCTATAAATAAATACGATATTTATACCAAGTCCTTCATAAAAAAGGTAGATGGGCTGTTATTGGTCAGCGACCTAAAACGAAGAATTTGATGTGGAACCCTTTAGATCAGAAGTGCTGGATGGCTAGGTGCTTACCTTGTTGCCAAAGCTTAAATGGAACCAAGGGAAGAGTTAAAACCTATGTTGAATAATATGAAATACCTTGGAAATCCTCTTATCAGCAGGTACATACTATGCCATAGAAAGAGGGATTTACTATAGCCAAACAGCGTACGCATTGATGACTGGTGGTTGCCAGAACCAGTGCGGTTTTTGTTCCCAGTCCCTGAGTAACTCAGCTAGCAAGTTTTACCTTTCGCGGGTTAAGTGGTACCCAGTTGACCTGGAGAAGGTGAAAGGCAGGCTAAGCTCGTTCAAGAGATTCTGCCTACAGACTGTAGTAAGACCAGGATTTGAACATGAGATGTTAGAAATCCTTAAGCACGTGGACACCAAGAAGTCGGTCACAGTGGTTCCGATTTCTAGGGAGTATTTAGTGGAGCTGAAACGAGTGGGAGTTGACTACCTAGGGATAGGGTTAGACACCACAGAGGGGAACTGGAATAAGGTGAAGAAACCTGCGACTTTTCACGAGTACTTTAGGTTCATAGAGGACGCTGTCCAAGTCTTTGGAAAGGGTAAGGTTTACGTTCACTTAGTCTACGGTCTTGGGGAAGAGGAGAGTGAATTCATCTCTCTCATGGAAACTCTTCATTCCGTGGGTGCAGAAGTAGCTCTCTTCGCGTTTACTCCTGTTAAGGGAACTCCCATGGAGAACGTTAAACCGCCAAAACTAGAAGATTATAGAAAAATACAAAAATTACGGTTCCTCATTTTCCACGGTAAAGATGGAGGAGAAAAGGCGTTCCTTACTTCAGGATGCCCCTCATGTGATAGACCATTTTATAATGAAGACCCTAGAGGTAAGCCGTACAACGTTCCCCTGAGGTTTGTATCATGATAGGAGGTTTCGTAACAAGGAGCAAGTTTACGACCTTGAGCATAACTGGCGGTTCGTGTTCACTTAACTGCTTCTACTGTGGGGCTAAGTACATTTCTACAATGGAGGAGGCGATTAGCCCTGAAAAATTTGAGAAGATAGTGACAAAGCTACACTCCAAAGGGGTGAGGGGCTTTTTGATCAGCGGGGGTTTCGATGAGTCGGGTAAACTTCCCATAAGACCTTTCCTACCTGTAATGAGGAAGTTAAGGAGAGAACTGAACGTTGTGTTCAACTTACATCCAGGTCTTCAGGATAAGGAAACCATAATGGAGTTAAGAGACGCAGTGGATATAGTGGATTTTGAGTTCGCCTACTCTCCTGGAGCATACTTGTCTAAGGGAGTTAAAAGGGAAAGGGACGCCTACGTAGAAGTCCTGAGTAACCTCATTGAATTTGGACCCGAGTATATTGTACCCCATGTAATGCTTGGACTTCCCAAGGACACTTACGAAGACCTTCTGGAGGAAATGAAAATTGCGTCCCAGTATAAGCCATACCTTCTAAATTTCCTTGTTGTAACACCTACTCCGGACACTCCATCAAGGGTCTTAAAGGTTGATCTAAACAAGATCTTACCATTGATTCAAGAGGGGTCTAGAATGATGGGAGGAAAAGTGAGCCTAGGCTGTATGAGACCTTTCGCCTTAAAAGAAGTTCTAGACAGGGAAGTGGTTTCCAGAGGACTAGTGGAGAGGATTGCCAACCCACATCACAAGGTCGTAAAGGAGTTCAGTTTGCGACTATATGATGCATGTTGTAGCTTACCCGCTCACCTACTGGGTGATTTCAAGATATGAGACTCATAATTGAGCAGGGGCACCCAGGGCAAAGGCAAATGGCCTTGGACGAGGCAGTCCTTATCTTACTTAGCCATGACCTAGTGGAGGAGACGGTCAGGTTTTGGAACTTCTCCCCCACTACTCTTAGTATAGGGAGGTTCCTCAGTGTAAGGGATTGGGTGAATTTGGATCTACTTGAGAAATATAAGGTACCCTTAATCAGAAGGTTTACCGGAGGTGGACCAGCCCTTCATGACGAAAGGGGAGAAATAACATGGTCAGTGGCTTTAAGGACTGGGAGTGTGGAGTCGGCTTACCAACAGATAGGGGAGGCCCTGGTTCGCTCCCTTAAGATCATGGGGTTGGAAGGGATATTTACTCCAATAAATGATGTAGTTGTAAACGATAAGAAGGTTGTTGGTATGGCAGGAGCTCAGAGGCACAACGCTGTAATAGTCCACGGGACTTTCATGTTTAACACAAATTTGTCCCTAATGTCGCTCATCAAGGTACCAAAACCTAAGGAGATGGAGAGGGGAAGCGCCTCAGCTAGGGTTACTAACTTAAGCTCGTTGCTGGGAAGAGAAGTAAAGAGGGAGGAAGCACTAAACGCACTGATGAAGGGATTCTCGGAAGTCTTTCCCTTATCCCAAGGGGAGCTTACCACCTTGGAGCTAGAACTAGCTAGGCAATTAAGTTACAAGTACACCAATGACAAGTGGACCTTTTTAAGGTGATTGGAGTGACTGAGATATGTGAGAAAGTATTTAGATCCAAGGCTGGCAAAACGGTGATTGTAAGGGTCTTCTTTACTCCTGGAGTAAAGGTCGAGGTTACGGGGGACTTCTTCGGGTCAGAAGAAGATTTAGAAGACCTTGAAAGGGATCTGGCCCAACTGAGATTGAGCGAGGTTAAGATACTCGGTTTAGATAATCAAGAGGTACTACAAAAGGTAAAGGAGTGCATTCTCAGTCATACATAGTCTGTCTCAGACACTCCTCCATAACTTTAGCGTCCGAATCCAGTATTGGCCTCCCTAGGTTGGCGGGTGCGTTTCTTAAGTATTTGGGCAACTGAACGGTGTCCTCGACAAACTTCACCTTACCAATGAGACTCTTAACGTCGCAGGCTCCCGTAACCCAGACCTCTACCTTAACCCTGTGAGGAAATAAAGCCCTGTTCCTAACTTTCTCCTCAGGATATATCGGCGTCTCGTCGTAGTACCAGTCCGATACTACCCTACCAATTCCCACCAATTTGCCACCATACCTCGAAGCGTAATATTTGCTTACGTAGAAAATAATGTTATCACCTTGTTTTATATATTTACTTAGATTATTTTTGTAACCGTAAATCCCATCGTATTGGATAACGTCCCACATGTCCTCCTGAATAGGTACTAGCCAAAAGGTCATAATCGTTTTTAAAGACATAATATTTAAAAATTTTTCCACATACATCAAGTTAGAATAATTGAGAATTAGGAAGATACATAAATATTATTGAAAATAATCCCTTTATAAAAGAACGGCAGACCTAGCCCTTTAGGACAGGGAGGAGGTCAGATCTCTATTAAATGTTTCCTTGGGGTTGGTATTAACGACATCAGTAAAATTAATATTTCTAAGTATTTCAAGACCCAAAGTACCTGAGAAACGTACGAACAGCGATCCGATCTTAGGTTTGATTTCTTGCTTAAAATGTAAAGTCTGAATTCACAAAAATTATAAAACATAGTTGGTACAAAAGTCATTAATGAAACTGTTAACTCATTACGTCTTCACTACGGGAGTTCTTACCCTAATGTCGTCCCCGTTTCTAGGTTTCTACGACTCTCTTCTTGTCTCCTTCATAATAGCGTGGATCTCAAACAGCCTCATTGATAGGCTAGGTCATGAAGTTCGTTACGGTTACATAAGGAGAACCCCCAGAACCCATACCCTACTTAGAAGCCTTCCGTGGGGGATTTTACCATCTCTGCCCCTTTCCCTAATTCTTGGAGTCCCAATTATTGCCTTTTTAGGTATAGTTGCTGGACCATCACACCTTGTTTTGGACGTGCTCACTGAGAGGGGAATATACGTAAAAAGGAGAGGCAGGTGGGTAAGATACGCTCTAGCACATTTCGCCTACAACAATCCCCTGTTGAATGGTTTGTTTATCTTAATAGGTGCTGTATTCCTGTACATTGCAATGCTCATACAGTCCCAACCCTTGACCACCTTACTTTTTTGACTTAACTAAGTAAATGCACTAGGGATACTTCACGTCATACATGTAATCAGCTGAGTAAAAAATATAAATCGGTTTCCCAACTTGGTCTACGTGAGTAACAAAAGAAACGTGTTCATAAGGGAAAGTTCTGGTCTTTTAAAACAAGTAACATTGTTGGACGCGATAATGCTGAACGTTGGAAATATGTCAGCTGGTATTACACTCTTTGAGTCCATATCCCCTTACATCAATAGCTATCCTGGAGGCGTGTTGTGGTTAGCTTCAATCATAGGAATGATTTTCGCTTTCCCACAGCTCTTAGTTTACACTTACATGACTAGGAAGATGGGAAGGACCGGTGGTGATTATGTATGGATTAGCAGAAGCATAAACGGAGGGATCGGTGCAGTCATGGCCATATCACTAATGCTTGAGTCCGTTGCTTACTTCGCTTTAGTAGCTTTCTTCTCCGCATCGAGCATTAACGCAGTGCTCTTTACCATAGGGAGCGTGGACAACTCACAACAGCTTGTTGGCCTATCAAATACGCTCTTCGTTAACCCCTATAATGGAGGGCTTACCTTGGAGCAAAAGGCCCTATTTTATGGGATAGCTGCAGGATTTTTCGTCCTGATCATACTCCTAAACATATTCAGGTCAAAATGGGGCTACTCCATAGTAAGCATACTAGGGGTCTTTTCCCTTGCCTCTCTCGTCGTAGCCATGGTAGTGATAGGAGCTTCAGCTACCCACTTTGGGGCTTCAATTCAGCCATTTCTTAACTCTATTAATTCAAGCTTGATAACGACCTACCAGACGTCTCCTCACGTCACTTTTCCCTCTAACTTCAGTCTAGTTTCCACCATTTTGCTACTTCCACTATTTGCCCTATACACTTACCCATGGATGCAAGCTGGACCAGCAGTCTCCGCTGAGTTTAAACAGAGCGATAAGGTAGCAAAGTTCAACTTATTGTTCGCTCTCCTACTTACCGCAGCCCTGGTAACAGGGGCATTTTTGGAAATGGATGTTGTTGCAGGATATCAATTTAATTTCCAGGCCTATCCATATTTCATTTACAATTTCTGGACAGTTGCCATTGCCTTAGCTGGGAACCCAATCCTCCAATGGTTCATAGGCCTCGGAGCTATACTGTGGAATTTCTTCGTCCTTTCCTATGGCGTCATCGTCTTCTCAAGGTATATATTTGCTCTATCTTTCGACAGAATCTTACCGGAGAAGTTCGCTGAAGTTAACAAGTACGGATCCCCTATTTACGCTCACGCCCTGGATCTAACTATTACGCTCCTCTTCCTACTAGTTCCTGTATTTTCTCTTAATGCGGCGCTAAGTTTATACGGAGCCACGATTCTTGGGTCCCTGTACTTCCTTGTAGCAAGCGTGGCTGGAGCCCTGTACGGATTAAAGCAGAAAGTTAAATCCCTCTCAGTCGCAGGAATAATATCTTCAATTTACTTCGCGTTCTTAACCTATGAGGCTGCGACCAATCCCCTGTTTGGATTTACGACTGGGAACAACTCGGTAAACTTTACTACTCTACTCTTCGTCCTAGGAGTCATAGCTGTTGGCGTTGTTGTCTACTTGGCTTCTAAATATAACAATAAGAGAAAAGGTATTGATATCTCTCTAGTATTTAAGGAGATACCTCCAGAATAGTTTTTTAAAAGCTAATTTACAAATATATTTTTTGTGAGATTTACCTACTTTAGATCTAGGAATTCCGTTATAGCGCTGATACTACTAATATTTTCCATAAATCCCTACACAGAGTTAAAAGAATTCTCGTTGGAGCCTTTGTTCATGGCCACTCATTACCTCCTATTTATATCTGGGTTCCTGCTCATGGAGAGAAGAACTCTTCCAGGTTATCTCGTATCCCTTAGCATCGCGTTAGTAGGACTATGGCATGTTCCGCTATTATATGCCCTAGCAGCTTCGTCACCCGCATATAGAGCCATGAATGATTTATCCTTATTTTCCGCTGGTATCCTTGGAGGAGGGGCTACGTCCAGATTATCGACAGCCGTGAAGCTTTTCCTTTTCATATTGTGGATGAGCGCTGACAGCGTTCTATCAGTAATCCTGATCGTTGGATGGCCCCCGTATTCTGATGAGGTTTACCCTTTCTCGCCGTTCTCCATTAACCAGGAGCTCTCAACTGGGCTCGTTATGTTTGGGATAATGACAGTTATCTTTATTATCGTAATCCTTAAGTTCCTGAGGTCAATTTTTAAAATTTAAAAACAGGTTGAAAATAAGACTTTGCATGGAATAACAAGTCTTGAACTCTATTAGTTTTCAGTCCTGAGCAGACCTTTTACACTGCTCTCGAACGAGATAGCACCAATCACGGTAGTTAAGAGACTCATTAACACGATCTCTGCAAGGTCCATCTGATCAAAGATACCGGAAGAGAACGCTATAGACGAAATAACTAATCCCATCTCCCCTCTGGGTATCATACCCAAAGAAGATGCTATCGCCTTTTTTGTGTCTTTATTATAAAAGTAAGCAAATGGAAAGATACCAAGGAATTTCAACCCTACAGCTATGAGAGTGATTATAACTCCCTGAAACAATACCTGAAAAGATAGGAAGGAAAAGACGTCGGTTTCCGCCCCTATGGTTATGAAAAAAATGGAGCCAAAAATCCCTATCATTGCCGAAACCATACCCCGAATAATCTCAGCCTTTCTACTCTCAGCTATGGCCACACCTGCTATGAAGGCTGCTATCACTGGAGAAAAACCCAATGATATCATGATAGTCACCAGTGCAAATAGAACCAATAGAGACAAGTCTACAACTAGGGATCCAGAGACCATTGAAACAAGCCTAGGTATAATGAAAACTGAGGCAAAGAAGATGATCAACCATGATATTACCACAGTAGCAATGATCTTAACAAGACCAAAGGCAGTGGATTGGGCTCCTCCTATAATAGCTAGGGAAACTGAAAGAATTATAAAAGCTACGACATCATCTATGGCAGCTGCGGACATGGTTATCTTGATGTACCTTTCGTTCTCCAGCTTTTCCCCCGAAATTATTGAGGCCACAGCTGCTAAACTAGTGGCTGCGCTAGCTGCCCCCATGAGTATCGCTGTATTGAAAGAGACGTAGTTCAACATGTAAAAAAATACACCAAGGAAAGGAAGAATAGCACCAAAGGTTGCAGCTAGGACGGATAAAGCCCCTGAGGATCTCAAGGATCTGAACCCGTGTTCTAGACCCGCCGCAAATATCAGTAAGATTACTGAGAATTGGGAGAAGAGGAGTAAGTAACTGTTTATTGTGAATATATTCAGGTTAAGCAATGAATTAAGAAATTCTCCCAAGGCAAAGGGACCGAGGATTAAACCTGTAATAAGTTCCATTATTATAGGAGGAATCCTGACCCTACTCCCTGAAATCTTGAGGGCTTGTGCAACAGTTACTAGTATAAATATCTCTAGCAAAGTCAAATAGACCTGATCCGATGACATGACCCAACATTGACTTTTATAACTTTAAATGTTGATACAAATCCATGTCTATTTTCGGAAAGAAAGATGAGAAGAACATTTTGCATATAGACCACCTTAATCCCTTAATGAAAAGGGCGATCAAAACCCTGATAGACTCTGGAATTCCTGAGATTGCAAAGTTATACGGATTTAGATACCTTTTCCCTAAAGTTGGTGAGCCTTTATTTATACCCTATGGCTTGCTTGATGATGATTATAAGGACACACATGAGGCCTTTGAGAGGATACTGGGCATAGTTGAGGAAAAGAGGGAACAGGGAATGAAGATTTACAAGGAGTGGTTTCCATCTGCAGAGGAAATAGATCATTACAGGTTCACATTCTACTCAACAGCGCAAGAGGGGAAAATGAGAGTAGGTTTAGCTGCCAATCCACTAGCCTCTCTTGAACAGGACGCCTTTAACTTGAAAGATATAGAGAGCTACATTCAAGGGAAAAAAATCCTAATATTGACCCCTGCACTAGCAGGACAGAGCGTTAACAGGGCATCTCCCCTATCTAAGTCTTCTAAGATAGAGCTTATTGATATAATAAGTAAAAGGGAAAATGAAATAATAGATTCATTTATCTGGCTGAACAAGACTTTTCACGAAAGATACGACAGAGATAAAGACTATGACGCAGAGCTAGGAAGATCTTATATGAAGAGATTATTCTCGGTTATAAAGAAAACTATCTCTTCCAAGATAGTAGAGAAGCCCGGTGATGTAGAGGTTACTATACTACCACTTTTTATATACCCCAAAAATAAGTTAGTAGGGAACGTCTCCGTTATGGAGGCTTGGAATTCGAACTCTACTTACTCTGAGATATTAAGGCAAGGTAGATTTCATGAAATCGAAGTTGGACCGATACTCTATAACGTTGAGTCAATCAACGAACTCGTGGAGAAGTATGCCTCCAACTCGGAAAAACTCATTCTAATAACTGATCAAAAAACACCACCCGTAGATAGGATAGAGCAATTCACATGGGCTAAGAGGTTCAGGGTAGAAAAGGACAGTGACTTCTTTAAAGTCATGACGCCTGCTGTATAACTTGAAGTAACTGTTGCGCGGTTACTTGGATCTGTGAAGGTACTGTTCCACTATTAATCTCACTAAGTATAACGCTGGGATCCGTACTTATGGAAACAGCGTCCTGAGGGGTGAACGAAGAGGGATAGCCTAGTAGGATCCAGGTCCCCCCAGGACCAGTTATAACTAAAGTGGTCACTAGGTGAGGTGTCTCAGAAGCAAAAGCTATTGGTGCCTGGGAACCATTAGGTAAGGCAACCAAAGTCCTATTCAGCTGGTATTCGCTAATCAGGTTAACTAACCAGTTTGGGGCTTCTTGGCTCAGTTCTTGGAGGCCTAACTGAACCCCCTTACCGTCCAGAGGTTGACCTGAGACAGTTTCATTCAAATATTGGTTATAAATATAATAGAAATGAAAATCCAGATTGGAACTAGGGGTGAAGTTTTGAAAAATTAGACCTGGTATGGGATAACTAGATAGTCCTGGCTCGGTTAGGGAAGTGTGTGGTGTTACGCCAACTACTCCATAGTGCTCAAGGGACACGTAGAGAGGCCACGACAGGGTAGCTCCGTAGGGGCAACCGTACCAACTTACGAAATAGACCTCCACCTTGCCTGAACTGGCGTAATCTGTGGATGATACTTTTACGAGATTTGTGAAGGCACTTTGGGTCTGCTGAGATACGTCGGATGGTCTCATACTTAATGCTACAAATAGGATAATTACTAGAGCAAGGGCAATGAAGGGAATGTATATTAACCTGCTCTCATTTTTTGAACCGCTCTTTTTAGGCATTACTAGATCTTTGTTATAGAGTTTAAAAAGTGTTATTGCAATAAAAAGTTAACTTATTATAAAGAACGGCGAACCTCGCCCTTTGGGGCGGGGAGGAGGTCTGAGGTTTAACTTTCAGAGAGATATAGGTCATTAAAGTTGAAAATCCTACCCTATTTTCAGGCGAAGGGCTTAACAGCTACAGAGGCTAAGTGTGTTCTACGTAGGAGTACTTTTTGTGAATATTCATTGAGTTTTTTTCATACAAACTCTTCCGCCTTTGAAAGAGGATATCTCGTCGCACTCAATCCTACTAACGTTGCTCAACTTCTCCAACGCTTTTCTTATGTGTAAATCCATAGAGATAAGTTTATACGCAGAAACAAGATACCATAGATTCCCTCTAATTTCTACTATAACTAGACGTGGGTCAATCTCGAGCAACTTATCTAGCACGTTATACGTATTTCCCATCCCAGATACCCTAAACTCTTTG
This sequence comes from Metallosphaera tengchongensis, assembly GCF_013343295.1. NCBI lineage: Archaea > Thermoproteati > Thermoproteota > Thermoprotei > Sulfolobales > Sulfolobaceae > Metallosphaera > Metallosphaera tengchongensis. The sequence goes on from NZ_CP049074.1 coordinate 245,052, forward strand.
AACACTATGTTCCCTGAGACTTCCTCAAAGTCAAGTCCGTCAGAGTATATGGTAACCAATGAGCCTGTCTTTAGAACTGCAGAAAATTCTCTGGGCTCTATCTCAATGTTATATTTTGTAATGTAGTTCAGCCATCTTTCTCTTTTCCTTCCCCTAAGCCTAGATCTCACTAGGCCTGAAATGCTCATTGAAGAAATTAGATCAGAAGGTGTGGCTGTAATGAAATCCTGATCCCTAAATATGGTTTGACCTGAACACTTACTTTCAGATATTTTTCCAGAGCATACGTAAGAAAGCTCTGGAAGTGGCGGGAAAACTACATCTTCTGGAGACTCTATTTTCAGGTCCACAAATATAGAGACGTTGAACTCCCTATTTAATCTCGGTATTAATCGTGGGGAGATTCATTGAAGATTTATCCGAACTAAGTTTCTAGATTTACTCTGACAAAAGCTTAAGGATTCTAACTTCTCGTTTAGGTTAATGGCTGAGCTAAAAAGAGCCCATAGTTATTATTTATCCTTTATAAAATAAAATATGTATATAAATCTTACTGGTTCAATCCCTTTAATGGGTATACGAAGAAAAAATGATATTATTGACTTGACAAAAAAACAATCTGATTTAAAAACTTCTAATCCACTTGAATTAGAGCTCCTTAGTAATCTCCTCAGCCTTTACCTTTTGAGAGGGTCTCCAACCCATACCATATGCTATCGCAGATCCTATTACTGATACTACTAGATTGATTCCTAAGGCCAATAGGGCTATATATAGAGGTCCAACAGGCGTAGCATATAGACTGGTCTTTATTACCCCGAACTTTGCGTTAGCTTCTATAACTAGAGCTAGAGAGGAGATTATTCCAATAGCCCATCCCGCAAGAGTTGCTTTTCCGTTTAACTTATTCGTATACAGACCGAGAAATATAGCCGGCAAGGTTTGCGTGATTAGAATGCCACCAAGCAGTTGTAACTGAATAGCATAACTTGCTGGAACAAGAAATACAAAACCCAACGCTAAGAACTTGAACACTGTGGAAATAATCTTAGCAAGGTTGGCCTCAGTCCTTGGTTGCAATTGCTTGAACTCCTTGATCACGTTTCTAACTAACAGGTTAGCGACTCCTATAGCCATTATAGCAGCAGGGACTAGACCTCCAATGAAAATCGCCAGGTAAGCTAAACCTATAAACCAATCGGGCATCGTATAAGCTATCAAGGAAGGAACTACAAAGGTTCCTGCTCCCAGCTTTAGCACACTATTGAGCGCTGCGGGGACGGCATAGATCAGGACGCCGAATAGAGCTAACAGAGCCAAACCCACACCGTAGATGGGCAATAAGGACGTTCCTAACTTTAATTTCTCCTTGTCCTCGGAGCTCAACGAACCGTTTATTGCGTGTGGATAAAGATAAAGGGCAAACGCACTACCTAGCGATAACGAGAAGTAAGCGGGTATTAGCTTAGGGGAGAGGTAACCGTACAGGATAGAACCTTTCGCATGATTAAGTTCAAGATTAACTGTACCGGAATTATGTAGAGCGTTGGAGAAAGCAGTAGCGAAACCACCATAACTCAATGGGACAATAATAATGACAGCTAGTACAGTAATCCAGATCAGTATGTCCTTCATAACGCCTGTTAGAGCTGCACCTCTTAACCCACTCGTGAAAGTGAAAGCTGCCAACACTATGAAGGCGATAATCAAGGCGATGTCTGATACTGACTTTGATACAACTCCTGTAACTCCTGCAATCATTGGTGCAAGGACTGCCTGCATTCCGACTATCTGTAAAGCGATGTATGGTAACTCAGCCACGACACCTGTAAGGGCGATCGCTATTGCTAACCATCTGCTATCGAACCTGTCCTTGACAAAGTCAGCTGCAGTGACGTAACCCTTGTTCCTTGAAACCGTCCACAATCTGGGCATAGTTAGAAGAGCTATTCCAAAGGCCCACGCTACGTAGGGTACCGCGAAGAAGTATAGGGAGCCTACCGTAAGCATAGCAGATGGGACGGCGATGAAAGTATACGCAGTGTAAAGATCCGCTCCCATCAAAAACCATACCAAAAGCCAACCTAGCTTTCTTCCCCCTAGTCCCCACTCGTCTATCCTAGATAGATCGCCCCTTCTCCACCTTGAAGCCCAAAAACCAAAAAATGCGAATATAGCGAAAAGAACTAAAAATACTGCTAAGGAAACTGCGTCTATATTCCCCAATGCCATCACAACTCACCTCTTTCTAGAACCGTTTTCCTTTATTGCCAATGAGATACCTGCAAAAAGGATTGTTGAGACGAAGAGTAGAATTATTTGATATGAATAAAAATTAGTTAGCCCCCCTATGGATGGTGATGAATTATTAAAAAGCGGATAAATGGAGTAGAGTATTATATCGATCAGGAGGACAACGCCCATAGCTAGATAAAATTTACCCATTTTGTTCTCATCTATATATAACCGAAACTAACCTTATAAATTTTATAATATAATAAGAAACTATAACGATTGAACCCATAATATAAAGGGTCAATAATAATAAAAAGCTTTTTTAATTTATTCATCTATTGTAAGATAAAAACCGACCTGCAGTTATACTATTCTAAATCTCTATGTTTTACTACGTTCCAAGTAGCTGATCTCCTCCCCGCCCTAAAGGGCGACGTTTGCTTTTCTTTTATAAATTTTATAATAAAATAAGAAACTATAACGATTGAACCCATAATACAAATGACTAGACGATACTTCAACGTTAGTGATGGACATCGTAGGAATCTCTTGCTCAGTCATTCTTACAATTAACGAAAGTCTCTCCCTCTATGGAGATGATAAAAATTTCGGAAATCTTGATAAGTCAATTTTATTTAACGCTTTAACAGCATTCAGAACCCATGGCACTAGACATTGGGATATTTTTAGCTTCCTTAGCTATGGGCACTTTAGAGCTCTCAGAGGCTGGAGCAGTGTCTGCAATATATGCTGGGGCATACAAGTCGTGGTTACCTTATCTTTACGCAATAGTAGGTGTTACGGTAGTGCTATTTCCTACCTTCACAGTCGGTAGGCTCATTGAGTTACTCCCTATCCAATACGTGTTAATTGTAGGTGGGTTTATCCTAGCGTATTTCGGATATAGACTAATAAGGAGCGCAAGGAGATCCTTCAAAGGATTCAGAAAACATACCGAGGAAAGAGAGGGAATTGGAGTGGTATTGGTCATTTCTATGACAGAAGCTTTTGAGGATTCGTTAGTTGCATTAGCTCTAATTCCTCAAAGTTACTACTCAACCCTCTTAGGGACCGGAATAGCCGTTGTTCTTGTATTAGCCCTCACTGCACTCTTAAAGAACAAGATCGCTAAGATAAGATTACCACATTTGAAGTTTGTCTTATCTTCCCTTCTCTTTTCCCTAGCTTCTTTATGGATCCTCGAGGTAGTCCTTAACGTCTCTGAAATCCTTATCGTCCCTCTCTTTTTGATCTTCGTAGGGGTGAATTATTGTATAATTAAACTCTAATAGATTGAGTGCTAGCTTCAATTCAGTATTCCCATATCTTCAACATTTAGGATGGCTTCAATAACGGGCAAATCCAAGTTTTGAAACATAAAACCGTAGCCCAAGGCTTTAAACTATTCGCCATTAATAAAGGTAAAATGAAAATTAACAAGGGGTTCAATTACCTCACTCTGGCGTCTGTGCTCTGGGGAACTATTGGGATAGCGGTCCAATTTTCCTACAAGGCCGGAGGAAACTCCATTGGAATGGTAGGCTTTAGGACACTGTTCTCGTTAATCGTAACCATATTCCTGCTCGATAGGAGGATGCTTTTCAGGAGAGAATCCATAATTATGGGCCTCGTCTCTGGGTTATTTTATGAGACTTACACTTTCGCTATCACAATTGATGGTGCTCCGCTCTCTTCTTTTCTTCTTTATACTGCGCCTATTTTCGTGGCAGTAATCTCGTTTGGCTTAGTCAAGGAGAGAATAACCTCGAGAAAAGTCGCCGCGATATTCATTGTTATTTTTGCATTATATTTAGAATACCTAGGCACACCAACTTTCTACCAAGTTTTTTGGGGGTTAATGTCTGGCTTAACTTATGGGATGCTAATTTCGTTCTCAAAATACCTTCAGACTAAAGATTATAGGGAAATCGATATTCTTGGAGTGCAATCTTTTTGGTCGTCGATCTTAGTATTTCCGCTTCTTTTATTAAATAGAGATACCATTTCTCTACCCTCCCTTTTGGGGGGAGTTTACCTCGCAGTGTTAGGTACGATAATTCCGTACTATTTCTTCTACAAGGGAATTAAGTATGCAGATTCAACTATAGCAACCGTTATAACGGCCTTGGAGCCAGTGGTGACTACCATCTTATCCTTACCGTTACTGGGTGAAGGATTAACGGGATATCAGTTGATTGGCTCAGTCTTGATACTTCTCTGTGCTATTTGGCTCTCCATCTCTGTCTAGGAATTCAGATAAGAGGTAAACGGTGTGTAGCCTTAGTTAGCAGTTTCCGTGGGCCCGTTGAGTTTATATGATTTCATGACTATGTACGATAAGACCTAAGTGTAGAGACCTGTCCCAGATGTGGGCCTATATTTCGACTTAGGGTAAGGTCATGAGACTAGAGTTGTTCAGATTCCCCTACCTAGTGGGTTGGGGTTAGCCCACTGAGAGGTGAGAGGAGATCCTCTCGACTCTCGTGAAGCTCAAGGGTCGAGGGTTGATATCAAATCATGAAATCTGATAAAATCCAAACCCCTTAGATAGAAGTTCTAAGTACTCCAGAGATGGCATTATTCTTTAGACCTTAAATATTCAGTATGCTTTTTAAAACGCCGAAAGCCGCTAAAGAGGATATTACCGCGATAAAGGGAGAAGTCAGCCAACCCCTAGCCACTTGCTTCAACTGATTTTTTACGTCTGGACCATAACTCCTGAAACTCAGCCCGAGTATACCTCCCATCACGGTCTGTGTAATAGATATTGGAACTCCCAGTAGTGTAAAAACCTCTGATATTATGTCGCTCCCCAAAAGAGCCGACGTGGCGCTCAAGTAACCCATCCTTGTAAGTCTAAAACCAACAACAATGGATGCCTTTCTGGAACTAAAATATATTCCCAGTGCAGCTGAAAACGCGTAAAGAGGGAGAGTAACGTATGCAGGTTCTGCCAACAAGCCTTCAGAAACAATGATACCTATCGCATTAGCCCCAGTTACGAAAGAAGTAAAAACTGCTGATGAAATTATTAATGCTTTATATATTTTCATTTCCTTGATAATTTTCTTCTGCCTCGTAGCTAACTTTGCTAGCCCAAAATAGAGAAGGATGGAACAAAGTATGGCAAGTAAGGGGGAAACAAGCCAGGAAGTGAAAGTGAACCAAAACTTCGTCCAATCGAACTCAAGTCCCTTAGAAAGGAGCACTATCACAGCAAGAGAGGGATAGATCATTTGACTTAGGGAGGACGGAATGCCAGTCTTATTCAGGTAATAAAATGAAATTACAGACGCAACAAAGACAAAAAGTACGGCTGCGTCAAGATATGGTGAAGGTCCATTAACTGTTCCATAAATTGAACTCTCCATTGATATGGATCCTATTGCAACCCCAAAGAATATGCTAAGTGAGCTTACTAGATATGAGTACCTTCTCCTCAGGGAATTCGTTGATATCAGTATACCCAAAGAAGTTGCGGAGTTGTTCCCACCAACCACAAAAGAGGATAAAAACCCAATAACAAAAAGCAATAAAGTTAAGAAATCCATCAAGGACTTTTAGAGTTCTGCGATTTAATAACTTTTATGTAATACTGTATAACATGCCTTAAGTAATCGCTCCTGTTCTGTACACTTCTTCGCCTAGCGTCTTCGTCCACCTTTTCCAATAGATCGGAAGATATCTTGAATGTAACAGTTTTACTACTGTCCACGCCATCCACATATATTACTCCTGTGTTAGTAGTTTCATCGAATACAACGTCGACCTTGTTCTTTGCCTGAGGGCGATCGATTGTCATAATTAGAACCTCGATTAATGTAATCATATCAGCACATAAACCTTTTTCCCGGGAAGAGATTAGAATAGTTTAAATACTAATATGTCATGATTTCTAAAGACTATATATTTCTGCGCCCTTAAAGACTAAAAAGTTACAAAACAATTAAGATATTTTAGAGAATCTATGTAAATAAATAAACATGATTCATCATTAATTTCATAAAGTTTCCGTGAAATCTTGCGCCGTCTAAACTTCATGGATAAAAAGAGGTTCTGATCCCAATTCAGTATGTTATCTAAAATGTTGGATGTGTAGACATACTAATAGAAGGCACCAATGGTCAGCGAACCGTTGGGAACTCATTGATGCATAGTATGAGCACTGTCGATGATCGGTCCTCGATAAAGCTTGTATAAGTTTTGGAAAGCTTCCCATTACTTATAGAACAATGAAACCATACCGGCTGGATGATAATCATCAAATAAACACATTACAAAGGAGTTCGGTCTTACCCTAGATATTACACCTTTCATTTTTTCGCAAAAATTTTCGCTCTGATTGGACACTACAACAAGTCCCTCTACCGATCTTGGTAAAGCGACATTGAGTGTTGATTCTAGATTTGTAATCATTTTTATAGGTATAATAATTTTCTTATTAAAACCGTGCTCCGCAAGAATTCTACCTACATATGGTTGAACTTGATATTGAGCCAATGTCCATTCCCTCTTTAGGTAATACGAAAGCGCACTTTTAAACTTTTGTTATAATTCTGAATATAATCCTAGAACATTAAGGTTTCATTTTCTATCGTTTGGACTTTAGTTTGTATATATAAAGTCTGATGACACCAACTGTCATAGAAAGGTTTAAATGTTTTCAAGAAAACATGAAATCATGTCTGATGACAACAACCAAGAAAATAAAACCGTAACTATTAGGGGCATAGATTCCAAGTTATATGAGAGAATAGTTAAACTGGCACATGACACAGGTAAGACCGTAGGAGAACTTACGAATCAAGCCATGAGTCAGTTCTTAAGTGCTGTGGCTGAAGCTGAAATGATCACCTATAACGTCAAGGACAGTATAAAGAATACCGGAAAGGCCTTTATAGATGGGTTTAATGAGTCAAAAAAGAACGTTCTTGTAATCTCAAACATAGGAGAACTTACAGTCTATAAGTCTGAAATCATTTCCTCTAACAAGATTATATCATTCAGAAACATTGGTAAGCTTTCCTTACCAGATTTGGATCAGGAAACGTTAGACAAGTATATCGATTCTTTAGTCTACATCGATGAATTAGTTATACCCCCTTCCATCAATAAAATATTGTTGATGCAGAAAGCAAAATTCATAAAGAAGATCTCATCTCCACCGCAGTGATTAGGCCTTTAGCGTCGCGTAAAGAGTTTCTATACTTAACGTAGCTTCTTCCATATAATCAAGAATATCGTCCATGAATATTATGACGTCCTTAAACTGCAGGATACTAATTACATCTGCGACCTTTTCAGAGTCGTATAATCTCTGAATGAGTACATCTTTGATATCATCTCCGTTCCTTTCAAGAAGCTGTATTTCTTTTCCGACCCTAATCGATTCTTTCATATCGACTTTCATGTAGGAAATCATCGTAGAGAGTTTCTCCCCTGCCTCAATGATGGTACTCATGTAAGTCAGAAGTCCTTCACTCAGGGTCTTTAAAAGATCCTCATTGGGTCTCCTGGATGAAATCGCCCTCCCTGAATCTTTTATAGCTTTGATAGTGTTGTACAAAGCTTGGGTTAACATCATCATTGATTCCTTGAAGTCGGGCAAGAATGCCTCGCCGTAAAGCATTGAAACTATCTCTTCCCTGGTCATTGCAACCCTTTCATAAATGGACTTTATTTTAATCGACTCTGAAGTTAACCCGTCCCTATCTCCCCTTATAACTTTCTTGACCAGTTCGTTTAACCTGAGTATAGCGTCGCCGATCCCCTTTGACATCTCCATAGTTTTATTGAAAATAATCTCCTCCTTATTGATACTTAGCTTTATCATCACTCTTATAGGTATCTTAGCCGCATTTAAAAATTATTGCCTTTCATCTATAGGAATGTATTTTTTTCCTAGATCTCCAACGTAAATAGCCTTAGGTCTAATTAACTTGTTGTCCAGCAAGTATTCGTCAACGTGAGCTGTCCATCCAACAACCCTAGCTGAAGCGAATATGGTAGGAAAGAGATCAGTGTCAAAACCCAGGGAAAAAAACACTAAACCTGAGTAGAAATCTACATTGGGATAAATACCTCTCTTTCCTAGAATTTTAATTCCTATTTCTTCAATTTTCTCTGCAACCTTATAAAGTCTCTCAGTAGGTTTTCCTTCTGTAACTTCCCTGGCATAGTCCTTGAGAATTTTGGCCCTTGGATCCATGGTCTTATATATTCTGTGACCAAAACCCATCAATCTGTGCCCGGTACTTAGTTTATTCAAAACGTACTTCTCGACCTGGTCTGGACTTTCAACTTCCATGAACTGCTTGAGTGCCTCAGAGTTAGCCCCACCGTGGAGTGGACCCTTTAGAGCTGAAATACCAGCCACGACAGAAGAATATATGTCAGACAGAGTAGACGCAACGACTAGACACGCCATGGTAGAGGCGTTCATTTCGTGGTCCATGTGAAGCATGAGAGCAACGTCCATGGTTTTAGAGAAATTGAGGTCAGGTTTTTCACCGTTTATCATATACAGGAAGTTTTCAGCGTGGGATAAGGAAGGGTCTGGTTCTATAAACTTTTGGTCACGCCTAGTCCTTTGAATCAAAGATATTATAGTTGGAATTTTTGCGGTGATCTTTATAGCCTTAGTGACAAGTCCCTCCTCCCTTCTATCTTCTAGACCCATCATGCTCACTGCAGTCCTAAGAATGTCCATGGGGTTCGCAGTCTTAGCCACTTTAGACACAAAAGTGGATATTTCCTCAGATACATTTCTCTCTTCAGCTAAGTGAGATTTTAGATCCGCCAGTTCACGTTGCGTAGGTAGCTTTCCATACCAGATTAGGTAGGATACCTCTTCAAAGTTCGAAAAACTGGCCAAGTCGTATATTGAGTAGCCTCTATAGTAAAGTCTACCGAGATCACCGTCAATATAGGTTATTGAAGTCTCTTTTATCGCTATGTCCTCAAGACCTTTTCGAAGTTCCAAGTTTTAACTCCCTGAGCTTATTTAGTGCTAGACTCTTATCTTTTTTATCTAACTTAGTTTGGCTTACTATATCCTCAAGTGTCTGTATTACCTCGAAAGCTACGTCTCGTCTCACAGGATAGGGGACACCGTCCTTACCGCCTATGGCAAAGGCGTACTTAAAGGGATCGTAGGGATAGTTCACTGGATCCCTGTAGGATGGCGGTTCGCTGTATATCAGATCCGATATTAAACTCAAGGCTCTTACTGTTGACGGACCCAAGCCGAGGAGGAGAGCGTCTTGAAGATTGGTTGGAGAGAACTCTCTTACATGGTTTAGGATCTTCATTACCTTATTCACGTCAACCGGTTTCATGTAGATCATCCTCGCTTCCCTCGATATTGCCCCTAAGGTCCCTAGCCCAAGCCAGGACTCTATGGAATTTCCTCTTATATAAGACATCAATTGTAGATATTGTCTACTAATCCTCCTCGGGTCCTCCCCCAGAAGATCAATTATTACCTCCTTGGCTTCATGGGACTCATGGACGTTAAGTACTACTCCGTTGTAAGCCCCGGCTATTCCTTCCCTAAGCTCATCCACCGGGTTTGCTACGGATATCCAGTGATACCTCCTGGCGAACTTCGTCTCCAGATTCATCCCTTGTTGGATTACTCCCCATCTGCCTTTTTCGTCCAGGATTAGGGAATGATGATATAGTTCATACCCATCCTGAAGAAGGGTAGAGTCGACTTTCGCGACCAACCTGCTAGTTCTTTCTAGTTTCTCCACATCCACGTCAAATCTGCCAGGTAACTTGCGCAGCTCTAAGGGTACGTTAAGCGAGTTTCTCCCCTTTCCGCCTAGAATGGCTAATCCATCGTCTTGAGGTCTAGTTACCTCTTTGAGTATTCCCAACGTTACCGTAGTTGAGCCAGAGGAGTCCCAGTCCATACCTATTACGTTATTAAATCCTTGGAACCAAAGAGGATTTGAAAGACGTTCAACTACTTTTCCCGGTCCCCACTCCAAGAGCATAACGTCCATAATTGCCCTAGAAAGTCTTCTCATTATTGGGATTAGCCAGTTTGGAACTCTACCGTAATGGAGGGGGAGGTCGCTTACTCCAGTTATCTCCATGAAATATTTAGTAGCTAAGTGAATTAAAAACCATGATATTCGGGGCTGTCTCCGATATACATTCTCCTAGGTTCCTAAACCAATTCTTCAACTCGCTCAGGTACTCCACTAATTTTCCCCTAATAGTTCTAGCAGGAGACCTCGTGGATAGGGGAAAGGTGCTCCACTTCGACCCTGTCTATAGGGCTCTAAAGACAAGTAAAGTTGTGGCTGTGTTCGGGAATGAGGACTTTAGAGAGGTCAGGGACGAATTTAGACGCCTATACCCTAACGTAATTTGGCTAGAGGACAGTTCTATAACGCTGGAATTAGACGTTGTAAAAATATACCTTGTTGGGAGCGAAGGTATAATCAGTAAACCAACGAGATGGCAGAGGGAGATTGGGATCAACGAAGAGTTTTATCTTAAAAGAAAGGAGAGGGTTGAAAAACTGCTCTGTGACAAAAAGGGGGATATAACAATTCTTATAACCCATTACTCCTCTACATTTGAGACTCTTTACGGAGAGAAGAGGTGGGCATACCTAGAGTTGGGGTACCCACTCATTGAGGAGCTAGAGTGTAAGCCGAATATAGCTATTCACGGTCATGCGCACAAATCTCTTTTACATAAGGCTAGGATAGGGGAAACTGAGGTGTATAACGTTGCACTTCCAGCAACCCACGAGATAACTAAAATAAAAATTTAACGGAAAAAGTTGTTAAACTCTTTGGTCTTGGGGTAGTTCCTCGTACTTCTTGAACATGAGATACCAAGCTTTAGCGTTGGGCAACTTCATCCTCATTTCAGCTTCCATCAACGTGGTTGGGGCGCCCACAACAACTTCCTTTCCTGGCTCCCAGTTTGCAGGTGTTGAGACCTTTGCTTTATACGTAACTATCAGGGCCTTAGTGATTCTAATGAGCTCTTGCATGTTTCTTCCAGCTTCAATTGGGTATAATGCCATGAACCTTATGGTACCCTGCGGGTCCACTATGAAGACTCCTCTCACTGTCAGGCCTGAGTTCTCCTCTATCAAATCAAGGAGTCTAGCGACCTTCTTGTCAGGATCTGCAATCACAGGGAAGGGGATCTTTATTCCATATCTCTGCTCGATATCCGACAGCCAAGCTATATGGGAGTAAATGCTGTCTACACTGAGTCCCACCAGTTGGACACCAAGCTTCTCAAATTCCTGGTAATTCCTGGCAAACTCCACGAATTCTGTTGTGCAAACTGGGGTGAAATCTGCTGGATGAGCGAATAGGAATAACCACTTCCCTTTACCAAATATATCTTTATAAAAATCTATGGGACCTGCGGTTGTCATGACTTGGATATCCGGAAACTTCTGATATGTTTTGACCATGTTATCACTAATCTAGTTAACCTAGCCTCAGTTAAATTAGTTGCTTAAGCTGACCCCCTCCACGCCCTAAATGGCGAGGGTTTCACCTAGGTCTTGGGTGTTACTCCCCTTTACGGAGTTACTCCGTTTGACGTTACGAGGAAGGAGAGAGGTCTTTTCAGTGTGTTTGCGACTTTCTTTATCCCCAGTTTCATTATGTTGAGGGCACCGTTAACGTCACTGTGGAGTCTATGACCTAAAGGGCAGTTGATGACTCCTCTAGGCCTCCTCTCAACGGGAATGTTGTGGAAAGCGCAGGGCCTAGAGGTGTTATACTCAACAACTAGGGACACCTTTATGTCATACTTGTGGAGCTTGGACGTGATTGCCTCAATTAACTTAGGATAAGACTAGATGTTTGAAGCGAACATGTTACCCTTGTCCTGAGAGATGGAGTAAGGGTAACCGAGGTAGACTGTTGAGACCCCTAACTGCCAGAGTGACTTAGATGAGTGGGAGGATAAAGTCCTGTAGTGGTGGAGAAGTATACGGTATAGTCTCTTAAAGACCCTCTCCCTTTCTCTCAACGCTTCCTCCCTTGCGTCAAACTCTTGTACCTTCTCAGCCTCAGCCTTTAACCTATCTATCCCTGCTATTGTCTTCTGAAAATAGAAATATCCCACCTAGAAGATAGAGGATCCGTACATCTTGGCTTGGACAGTCGTTAGCTCTTGTCAACCCTTCTGGGTACAGGCCCAAACCTGCTGCAAGACCCCACAGTGTATTGCGTTCCTAAACTTTGCCATACCCCTTAGTCTAAGCACGTATTTAATCTCAGTACCAAATTATATAAACTCTAGGAATAAATAAAACTGCTGGGAAAGACTTAAATTAATTCTTTGTGGTTCTCCTTTCGTATTTGACTATTCCTTCCTTTTTAACGACTTCTAAGACCTCCTTAGCGACCCAGTTCAAAGCAGGTCCTGTAACACCCAGACGTCTCAATAACCTGTATATGAATGGAATTCTCAACGACGCTCCAGCAGCTAACGGATGACCTCCACCTCCTAGGCGCACTGCAAACCTCCTGATGTCAATGCTGTTACTTCTAAATGATATGGATTTACCGTTAGCTGAGGCGAAGATTTGAGCTCCAGTTCTCGTCATTAAAAATTGGGATGCGTAACTAATATCTGGGGGACCATTCCACCTTATGGCTACTACTATTTTAGTTCCTTCCAGATCTAGAACTTTAACGTACTTCCAGATTCTTTGGTACCCTTTCAGCTCTTCCTCCATACGGGTCTGCAGAATTGTATCAAACTCTTCGTTCCAAAGTATCCCATTGAAGAAGGTTTCCATAAGTTTCCTTTTCCACTCGTAACTCCTGTCATTTTCCACAACCCTCCTAAGTTTCTCCCCTAATGGGTCGTTGTGGAGCCAGATGTCCACAGAACAATCAGCCGAAGCAAGGGACCTCGAGACTTCGTCCTCAGGATTCATGTTCTTGTTGACGACCCCCGCACCGCAGGTGCTAACGTCATGAAAGACTTGTACACCCGCTTCCTGTAATTTGGTCTTCCAATCGTCTTTCCAGACGTGATGATCAAACCACTGGATCTCTGCTCCTTCTCCCCTGAGCTTCCTTATGGAATCTAAAATGTACTGGAAGGTCGAGTCGTTTATTCCAAGGTCTGCGATCATGACTCTGTTTACACCCCTGAGCTCTAATCTAGCCAAGACCTCGTGTAGTTTTGTTGGTTCAGTGAACCATATATTTCTAGGTAGAGAATTGACTGCCCTGGCGTATACAGAGGCTGAGGCTGTTCCATCAAAGTCGTTATGTACAATAGCGTAGTAATCCATGCTATCATAATCAATAAGTAAGGATCTACTTAAAAATGATGCCTGAGCTCTCTGTAATTTTCCCCTTATACAGGAAATCCACTTGCCTCAGGGTGGAGTAATAGTCAAACTCACTGAGGGCTGATATTCCATCCATGGGCATGACAACGTTATACCACCTTAGCGCCGCGCTACCAGCTGTGTGAAGAACACATATGTTCGCCACTGTACCAACGATAACAAGAGAGTCTATTCCCTTAACGTTTAGAAAGTATTCTAGGGACGTCCCAAAGAAAGCGTCATATCTCAGTTTCCTCACAACATAGTCGTCTATCTCGGGCTTGAGCTCTTCCACTATATCAGCCCCCCAAGTCCCAGCGACTGCATGTTCTCCCCAGATCTTGAACTCGGGATCGTCCTTCATATGCCAGTCCTGGGTGTAAACAACCTTTGCCCCGGATTCCCTCGCTTTGGAGATCAGACTCTTAATTTGATTGATAGTGGACTCAGCACCGGGAACGTAAAGTTTGCCCTCCTTTCTCACGAAATCATTTTGCATGTCCACAATTACTACAGCCGTTTTACGTGGATCCAACCGCACTTCCTTTGCTACAGGGATTTCAGGAACCTGAACTTCCCTTTTCATTAATCTGACTAATGGAGCGGTTATTTATAAACGTATTAGAGGTAGTTCGTAGCTAATGTTGAACTTTAGCAGAGAATAGGAGCTCAGAACTTAAAAACACATAGTTTAGGAAATCTAATGTCACGTTTAGTTATGAGACGTTTCCACACCGTGAATTTGCATCCTGAATATATGAGCTGAAAAACTCTTCTTGTAATCTGAATTTAAAAACATCCATGAAATTATACTTCGTATCTCAAAGCTACGGCTGGCTCTATTCTAGAAGCCCTATACGCTGGTATTATACCAGCTAACAAACTGAAGATCACCGTGATGAGCACGACTTCAAGCATAAATGTAGGTTCAAAGACAGGCGTAATGTGAGTACTGGAAATTATCCCAGCTCCTCTAGGTCCAGCAGCATTTCCTCCACTACCTCCAGCCGATAACGACGTTAGTAAGTAACCCATACCCACCCCCGCACCTACACCGGCTATTCCTCCTAATAGGCCCATGAGCACTGCCTCTCCGATGAAAATGACCATAATGCCTCTCCTAGTGTAACCTATTGCCCTTAGAACGCCTATTTCCCTGGTTCTTTCAACAACAGTGGTGAACATAGTGCTCAATATTCCCACGAAAGCCACAATAAAGGAAGAGGCGCCCGCAATAAAGAGCAAACTGCTAACGGCAGAGAGGGAGTTATTGATCAGGTTTATAAACTGTTCTACTGAGGTCACAGAGACTGATCTACCAAACTCGTTCTGTATTTCTGTGACAACCTTATTAACATCCGACACGCTATCTGCCTGAACTATTAGTCCACTATACTTATCTCCATAATATTGTTGCCCTATTATATCTTGTACTATTAGTGCCCTATCAATATCGGCGAACGCGCTGCTAAACTCGTTAAAGTTCCCCATAACAAGGAAAGTTTTGGACATTTTCCCGTCAGGTGTATTCATCACAACCGTTATAGTCTGCCCAGAACTGTAGGTAGGTTGGCCAGGGTACTGGGGATGAGCTATATAGTACCCAACAACTGTTCCGTAAGTGGAAGTTAATGGAGGGTAAGTCCCTGTCTGTAGAGTTAGACCTGGAAATGCAAGGGAAGCTTCTTGAGTGTCTATAGAAAGGATTTCAGTGGGCTCTGGCCCACTTGGGGTTTGGATGGTTCCTGAAATGAGGTAGTATGGAACCACCGACTTCACGCCAGGTAGATGGGAGATCTGTTGCACAGTATAGCTTGTAATGACGTTAGTGCCTGGATTAACGAAAATGTCAGTGGGAGAAAGGCTAGAGAACAACTGGTGGGTCAACACAGCTGAGAAACCTAAGGTCAAACCTGTCAGACCGACGACTATTGCAGGTCCTATAAGAATCCCGAGGATAGTAAGCGAGGTTCTGAGTCTCTTGCTGGTTAGGGCGTTAAATGAAAGTCTAATGGAGTCTGATATCCTCACTTTCTACCCCTCCGCAAGACGAGGAATATCGCAATGACTATCACGATAATAATCACTAAAAAGATGATAAGTTCGGGCAATATGGACGCCCTATGGACTCTAAACTGATGAAAGTTATGAAATGTCGAGTTGGTATTGAAAGTAGGGGAGAAGTTAAGGCTGTAGGTCAAGTTATGACTCTGATATATCGCGTCCTCGTAAGAGATTATGATCCTTAAGTGAAGTGGGTGTCCTGTACCATTCCCATTAAAGAAAAGGGGAAGGGTTAAGGAGAACGGAGTTGGGCTGTTGGGAGGAACGCTACCAATATAGGTTGAATTACCATTAACGTAGACTGTAACGAAGTTTGCGCTCGTGCTCCCGAAATTGTTAAGCACACCGTTTACAGTCAATGAACCATTTGAGAAGGAGACTGTGGGCTGTTGAAGCTGAAGTACAACTGATCCTGTTGCTATTAGGGAGAAGTTATATCCCTGAGTTACAACACCTCCTGGAACCACATACTGAAGCTGTACAGATATGGGCAGTGGCGTTGTAGATGTAACTGATGGCAATACCTGAAGGGTAAAGCTGGTAGTTTTACCTGGATCCACAGTTCCTAGGTTTAGAGTAGTCTGAGATATGGAGTATAACGTTGGGTTGCCGAAAACCTTAACGGAGACGTCAGTAAGAGGTACCTGAGAGAGGTCAGTCAACTTCAAGGTCAGGTTGTTCACCTGTCCGTAATACACTATCCCAGGCTCAAGGGACACAGAGACTAGGTTCTGTGAAGAGACTACGTTTATGGGAATAACGTAATTTGACACCTTGGTGACCCCGCCGTAGTTATAGGAGACAGTTAGGACTGCAGGGTAAGTTCCTACTCCAACTCCTTGGGCTGATAACAGGAACGTGAAGGTCGAAGACTCGCCAGAGCCGAGGTACGTCAGGGTCTCGTTCGAGAATCCAACTAGATTAAGTCCGGATGTCTTCAGGTTTACTGAGACTGAGCTCAAGGGTGCTCCCAAGTTTTCAATTGTTATGGGGAGGATGGACTCTGTACCCTGATAAACCGTACTGTTGGCAAATGATACTGATATTTGATTTTCAGGATAAATGTAGACAGGAAGGGAGCCTTCAACTCTGGATATCCCGTAACTGGACGCATAGGTAAGTACGTAATTCAAAGTGTGGTAACCGGGGCTGACGTTCTGCCCTAAGTTCATCACTAGTGTGAGGGTTGTTGCCCCATAAGCCTGAACTTCAGGGATAAGATACGAGTCGTAAGTGGAGTTAATCCCTTGAGGGAAGATGAGAGTTGCATTGACTTCGCTTATCGCGTAAGGTAGAGGATTTGATAAGGTCAGGGTTAGCGGAATACCCGTAAGTCCTGGCATCGGAACTATCTGATTTCCCTGCTCTCCCCACACTGGGGTGGAAAGCGAAGGAGATAGGTTGTAATAGTTAACAGTTACGTACGTAGTCACGAGAGCTTGCTGGCTTTGGCCAAAAACCTGATAGTTAACTGTAAACGTCACGGGGTAGACTCCAGGAATTTCGTTCTGAGGAACGGAAAAGGTGTAGTTGAACGTCTGGAACCCTTGAAAAGTAGCAGGTGTGAAATTGGACTTCACTAAGCTAAACTGTGATTGTGGCGTCACTGATTGGATAAGGTAATCATAGGGAGAGTTAAGTTCTAACATAATGGAGAAAGTGGATGACGGAGTAGTGCTTGTGCTCGTTGCACTAAACTTCACTGGCATTTTAGGATATAACGAGAGAGTTAGAGGAACTCTATTCAACGTTACGTTAGCGTTCCCGGATGTTAAGTTCTGATTTGTTGCAAAGTACCTGTAGCCTAGGTAATTCATGAAGGTAATAGTATAGTTAAGGGTGTATGTCCCGGAAACAGCTCCCTGAGTTACGTTCATCATTTGGGTGTCATACTGAGTCGACTGGGGCTGAATCGAAGGAAAGGCAAACGTAACGTAATCCTGACCCATCTGGTTGTACAAACCTTTAGGTAGGGTAACGTTTATCATTACATTACTGACCACATGTTGAGATGGATTAGATACCTCAAGTGTAACTGGGACTAGTCCCTCTCCTTGGGTCAACACTTCAACGTTGTTGGGGGTACCTCCCTGTATGGCCACAGGGGTTGGAAAGTTCACGGCACTTACAGGCACCTCCAGGGTGAAGGATCTTGAACCTATCACTTGAGAATCTGCTATTGTGTAAGCGAAGCATACTGTTACCTTGACTGTATAGTATCCTGGGGACGTGGTGTTACTTACTGTAAGGTAGAACGTCGAAACGTAGTTCCCATTGGCCTGTGAAACTCCAGCCTGGTTGCTTGAAACTGCAGTAAATGGAGGGACGTAGAAGGTTGTGCCTGGAGGGGGAGGGAAAGAAATAGTTGCACTCAGTGGAGTTGCATCATATGCGACTAGCTCCACGTAGAAGGGAAAATCAGTATAGCCCGGATGGACATTTATTGGATTACTCGGACTCCCCCACCCATAACCTATCAAATAAACGGTTGGGGTGGCTGGAGATCCTTCGAATGACGGAACAAGACCAACGAAACTCAACGTTAGCAATGTAACGAGAAGTAGTTGATATATTTTCATAAGGTCATAAACAAGATATATCTTTAAAAAACTATTCCAAAGATTTAGTCTGACCTCTTTCCCTCCCTGAAAGGTTTGTCGTTCTTTTATCGAGCGATCTAAACAAGATCGGTGACTGAGATAAGTAATAAAAGACCTATCCAAAGGATGCGTCTCTTGTCCGTAAGGGATTATTCTGAATATATTTTTAAAATAAGCCTGACCTTTATCACGTATGGAAGTCATAAAGTTAGAGAACGTCAGTAAGATCTATGGCAATAAGGTTAAGGTCACAGCGTTGAATAACATAAATTTAAGCATTGAGGAAAGCGAGTTTGTGGCCATAGTTGGACCTTCAGGGAGCGGGAAAACTACTCTCCTCACAATAATGGGCACGTTGGCTAAACCAACTACGGGCAAGGTTTATATATACGGTCAGGAAGTGACGTCACTTAATGACGATGCGCTTTCTAAGATTAGAAATAGCTACATAGGTTTTGTGTTCCAAAATTACAACCTCATAGACAGGATGAGTGCAATTGAGAACGTAGAGCTACCTCTAATAGCTAGGAACGTTCCGAGGAAGGAAAGGAGGGAAAAAGCCATGGACATACTGAATTCCTTAGGTTTAGGAGATCTGGCTTACAAAAAGCCAACCGAACTGTCTGGGGGTCAACAGCAGAGAGTTTCTATAGCTAGAGCTTTAGTTCAAAACCCTAAAATAATACTGGCTGACGAACCTACAGCTAACCTGGACTCTAAGAGCGGAGAGACTGTAATGAAGACCTTCCTCCAAGCCAATAGGGACTTCAAAACTACAGTTGTAATTATAACCCATGACCAGGACGTCGCCACTTACGCCAAAAGAAAGGTCCACATAAAAGATGGGACTATTGAAAAAATTGAATGAACTTCATTATCGTGTCACGAGCCAAGTCGAAGCTAGACATCCGAAGGTAGCTTAAAATCCTCGCTCTCTAACTGTCTTTGCCTTGGACAAGTACTATACGGCCCTGGTTATTGGAGGCGTTACCTTTGGGACTGCAGCCATTTTCATAAAGTTCTCTAACATGACCCCTGGAATGATAGCGTTTTCGAGGTTTCTTGTTGCAGGTATCATACTTTCCAGGGGAAGAGTAAACTTTCGTAACATAGTCAAGAATTTGAAGGTTGGCTTTCTACTTGCAGTGCACATGATATTGTTTATTTTGAGCGTTTACAACACCACCATAATAGACTCCACTGTGTTGGTGTCTACTTCCCCAATCTTTTCCTTGGCTCTATCCCCTTTAGTAGGTATACCCACTACAAGGAAGGAAATAGTTACCGGGCTCATTGCCTTTCTCGGTGTTATTATCATGAATTTCCCGCTGAATGAGGGTAGATTGTACGGAAATCTTCTCGCTGTGCTCTCGGCGTTAGCCATATCCTTGTATACCATAATCCTCTCCAAAAACCAAGAGGATGACCCATTGCTCTTAACGTCTTACGTCTATCTCTCTTCGACCATATTCAGTTTCCCGTTTCTTTTGATACAGGGAGTAGGGAAAATAGATCTAGTCTCCGTTTTATCCCTTCTGGGTCTCATCATTTTCCCTACTCTCATAGGACACACTTCGGTTATCTACGCCTCTGGACATGTGAAACCCTCCCACATAGAGGTTATTGGACTCCTAGAGCCAGTGGTCGCCACAGTGCTCTCCTTCTTCTTGTTCAAACAGGTTCCGACGTCCTTTGAGCTTTTAGGGTCTGGTCTTGTTATTATATCCATTGCGTTATTGGTGAACAGATGAAGCCTGAGGATTTCCTTCACATGGAGATCATCAAGAGGGAGTATGGGTTTTCAAGGAAACCTTTAAGAGAGGTTAAGGGATAATATATCCTGTGGTCTTACATAAGCCTCTTCCTAAATCTGGAGAGATTGGGTTAGAGTGTGAGAGGCGCTTATCAATCTCATGTAAGAAGGTGATGGAGTTGATACCCTCAAGTTTCCTCTCACTTCGTAAAACTTTCTTGACTGTGTTAAAAAACATTGATGAAACGTGGCTAATGTGGATTTCAAGAAGGATTAAGTGTTTGTTCCAGGTGAGCTAATTGGACCTCTCTGAACTTCTCTCTTCAGGAAATCTGAACCTAGCCCTCTTAAAGTTGAGGGAGGCAATTGAGTCGAACCCTTCTAAAGAGAACTACGAGCTATTGGGAAGAATACTGCTTGAGCTTGGCAGAGATGATGAGGCTTTAGATGCATTTCTTAAGGCTGAGGACTACATAACTGCAGCTAAGATCCTCTCGTTGAAAGATCCAAGGAGCGCTCTTACACTACTGGAGAAGGTCTCGGTAAACGAGTCTAAGCTAATGAGGGCCATGATATTTATGAGGATGGAAAAATACGATGAGGCTCTTAAGGAACTTGGTTCCATGGATTCAATAAATGAGAACCCTCTTTTTTTCAAGGTCAAGGGAATAGCCGAGTTTTACACTGACAGGATCTATGAAGCCATGAGGGATCTAAGCAGAGGTATACTCCTCTACCCATTGGATGCAGATCTTTACTACTACAGAGCGTTAGTGAGAATAAGACTAGGTGATGAAGATAACGCTGAGAAGGACCTAGATATAGCCATAAACCTTAACCCCTATTATGCCGAGGCCTACCTCAATAAGGGTCTAATAGCGGAGAGGAGAGGAGACATCAACAAAGCCATATCCATGTACAGTAAGAGTATCTCCATTAGACCTAACTATAAGGAAGCGTATATAAGAAGATCTGGGGCCTACTCAAAAATAGGGAGAGACGAAGAGGCCAAAAGCGACCTTGAGAAGTCAAGCCAACTCTAGCTGAACTCCTACTTGCCGTAAAGCGTGAGGTTTGTCGTTCTTTTATCATCGTCTTAATCATCTTAGGATACCACAGCGTAAGTGTAAAACACTGGTTCTAACTGAGAGGAGGTCTTTATGGCTACTTGTATATCCGTGTTGCTAGGTAAATAACCAACATTTAGATAGATATGAAGAGTTTGTATGGAACCTCCGGGCAATGAGAAAACTGTAGTGTTAACCACGTTGGCTCCTATACTTACACTCTCGATAAGTATCGTAGTTGTGCCCTGGTTCTGTAGGGTTAAGTTAAGTATATACTTACCGCCCTGAGAAACTATTGAAGGCTCTCCTCTCACAGCAATAATGTTTTGGGCACCGTAGTTCCTGAACAGGGAAAAGCCTATCAGAGAAACTGATAGCGTAAGAGCTACCGCTACCAAAACAAGGACAAGGACCACTATGGCATCAGACATACCTTTTCTGAGAGTCCGAGACATATAAATATGCGGGGTAATATTCTATATAAATATTTCTATCCTATCCGTCGGTCTTTCACCGCGTAAATCCAACGAAAAGTTTAGTATTGATATGATCCAACTTAAAAGAAACAATAGTACCTACTTTTTGGTGACTCCTAACTAGGTTTGTACCTAGGGCTGTTTACTCCTATGCTCTCGCTACCAAGTATGGTACAAACAGACCGATATACTGACCAATATACCGGTCAATTTACCCTTAACTACACTAAATATTTTAAATCGAAGAAATAGATGCATGACAAGAATATTATCCTTATAAAATCTTAAGATAATTGGTATAGCCCAACTGACACATCTTTAGGGGGAATACCAATTGATCGTAATATCCTGTTGGTACCACTACTATTGTATAATGCTCTATCAATAACAATTTCAGTTTTAATTTATTAGTAGTTTTCTCTTTAACCTTCTTATAATTTCTAAGATATAATATGCGATTATAGTTAAAAATAATGTTGTGTTTTAAACTAGAATACAGTAGAATTCGATTCAGTTCGTCTAGACCATGTCTGGTTTTGGACTGAATTAATAAAGAATTAAAAACGTCTCTCAGATCCTACCCCTTAAAGCTTTCAGGAATCTTTGACTTTCCTTTGGTATTGAAGCTTCTGAAGAGAAACTACACGTCTTAGCTTCTTACCCCTTCTCTGCCTTTAAAGGCTAGACTTGTGCTTATTTTATCCTATCCAGTTGAAACTTCTACAAAGAGTTAGTGCAATGAACTCCTGAAGGTCTTTTTGAACCTATCGTTACCTTGAGTGAATAGGCTTTAACCACTTCTTATAGAGTCTTTTTATTAAATTAGGGTAGCTCAGACGGACATTAAGGTTAGGTAATACGACTTTACTCAACGTGACTTGGGGCTTAAACCCCATGGTTTCTCTCGGAGACATCCCTGAGTGACTGTAGACGTTGACCCCTTTGTTTCAAGGGAGAACAAGTATTCTATTGATTCTGTTTTTATCTCAAGAAATCCTCATGAAAAAGAGCTGTATCGTTCATCACATCTCCACGTGGAATACCAAAGTCGAGTAATACTTTCAATTTAGCTCCAGATATAAAACTCCCCCATTTCCTCTGGACTCTACGTCTCTTACTTTCTATATATAGAGATATAATAATACAGAGTATAGTTAACTCCCAGTTAACTAGACAGTTTAACGCAAATTGGGGGAGACCCTTTGAAACTCAGGGTTATGAGAATTTGAGGGAAGTCCCTAAAAAATAGAGGTTGGAGAGAGTTCCTATGGACGCGCTATAAAGCAGTACGTACAAAAGAATTAATGAATAAAACTATGAAAGGACTGGATGTTTTAATTATTGAAATAAAAAGACCGGATTAATTGATTTAATCGTCAGTACGGATGAATTAACATCGTAGTTTTCTGGAGAGAAGAGTCCAGACAGCCAGCTGAGGGATGGGGAGAACATCTTATTTCACGATTTATTCCAAAAGAGATACAGTTTTATTCTGACACTGCAACAATTTACTCGTATGGAATCTGAATCTCCTAGAGAACATTCGGTGAGCTCTTTACTTCCCCTCTAGAACCGCCTGGGCTATATTGCTCAAGTCGTAGACCACATCGGCTTCGCAGTTTTTAAAGGACTTTGCGAAAACTCCATAGTACTCCTGTTTTTCGCCACTTTTGTTCAAATTACCCATAACCTTCCTCATTTTTGTAAGTAAGGGTTTGCAGTCCACTTCCTCTGACCACTTGACTTCTCCCAAAAATATCGCGTCCTTCCCCTCCGCTATTACATCCACTTCTTCCCCTTTATGTAAGTACTTGCCAACGTACTCATATTCCAAAGGTAGCACGATCGATCTCTCCCTCACCAGTTCCCTTATTAATTTCTCGAACTTGAAGGAGAAGTACCTATCTAGATCGATTCTCCTCATTACTTCCTCAACCCTATCCATTTCAAGGTCGTTTAAGTTCTCATAAACAAATTCAAACCAGAAATCGAAGAAGTTGTCCTTAAATTCGTACCACCCTCTCTTCATCCCATATGGTGTGACCCTTTCAACGATCTCGTTTTCCTCCAACCTATCAAGGTAAGCCGTTAGGTTCCCCTTATCGATTCCTGTAACCTCAGATATTTTGGAGATTGTGTTGTACCCTTGGGAGAGCGCTTTCAATATGCTTAGGTAGACCCTTTGCTCCCTAAACTCCTCTCTCAATAAGTAGAGAGGTTCATCGTAAAGTACGCTTCCTTTCTTCAGTATTTTGTCCCTTACGTTGTCCTCAACGGTTTTGCTTGCATCCAACTGAAGAATGTAGAAGGGTATTCCGTCCACTATACTCCAAATCTTTACAAGATCCTCTATTTTCTTTCCAGGGAAAAACTCGGGGATGTGTGAAAATGAGAGTCTAGTGAGTTTCCAACTCCCAGTCCTTCTGCCGTAAAGCGGCGACTTCTTGGATAAGACTTCGTTTTCCATCATCCCCACGCTTGACCCAGTAATTAACAGGAAGATCTTGGTAGATGCTAGCTTCTCATCCCACGCCCTTTGGAGTAGGGAAACGACGCTTCTGTCCGCGTCCATTAAATACTGGAACTCATCTATGGCGAGGATAGGCCTCCTATAACCTATTTCGTCACCAAAATAGATCAGCATTTCGTCAAGGGCTACATTGAGGGATTTGAAGTAGTTTTTCCCAGTATACCTAGCAAACGCTTCCTTAAGTCTGTTTAGGTTGTTCAGAATCCCGTCGGTGGTGGACATATGGTAAATATACTCCTTCCCCTTGATGAACTGTTTAATCAATTCAGTCTTTCCTATTCTCCTCCTACCGTAAAGTATTATCAGCTGTGCCTTATCCTCTCTGTATTTCTCCTCTAAGAACTTCAGCTCCTTGCCTCTGTTGATAAATTGTTGTACCATGAGTATAATAATCTAGGTACAACTTTTTAAACGATTGTATATCGAGAGGAGTTCGCCTCTGCCTTTTCCCAGCTCAGCCCAGAGCTTAGAACAGGTAGGCGACTCTTGACATTAAATTCTTCTAAAAAGGAAGAACCCTTTGATGCCCATCCCTTCTAAACATCTATTTCCTTAAATGTTTCACTTCCAGCTATCTTTCACCTTGTTTACTGATGCTTAACAGTAGGTCTTTTCATGTTTGAGGTCTTAATCCGGTTAGGACTAATAACCCACTATTCCATACACAGAAGTTGATTGTATCATCAACAGGTTCCGTTGCAATCTTACTTAATTGTGACAGATCAAAGTAAAAACTTGATAATTATCATGTTAAACCTTACAGGATCTATATATAAAGTTATCAAGATAAAAGACTATATCATTAAAAGAAAGAAATGTGATTCACAGTCAAATTTATATGATAAATGCCACCCTTAAATTTTATGAGCATAGCGAACCTAAATACCTACCCTCCAAATGCGGTACCCCAATGGCTTAGTTTAGGTTCTAACTCATGGATTCTAACTGCAACTACCCTAGTCATGATCCAATCGGTTCCCGCGTTGGCAATGTTCTACGCCGGAATGACTAGAAGGAAGTTCTCCATGAATACTGTTATGATGGTTCTCTTCTCCTTTGCCTCCACGTTTCTGGTTTGGACTCTCTTGGGTTATTCTCTCAGTTTTTACTCCTCTTCATTGCGAGTAGACGGGATGTATCTTCTGGGGTTGCCTATCCCTATATGGAATCTTCCCATTTTTGGGGAGACAGTTTACGGTCCTGCTCAGACTTCCCTCAACATTCCGTTCCTAACCTTCGTCATGTTTCAATTTGCCTTCGCCGCCATAACTCCTGGTCTAATAGTAGGTGCGGTAACGGAGAAGATGAACTTTAAGGCTTGGATGTTGTTCTCTCCTGCTTGGATTGTTCTAGTTTACGCGCCAGTCGCCTACTGGCTCTTCGCGGGTGGATGGTTAAATCAGCTGGGCGCAGTGGATTACTCTGGGGGTTACGTTATTCATATGACAGCTGGATATTCCGCTTTAGCCTTAGCCATGGTAGTAGGTCAAAGGTTACCGCAAGAGAGGAAGATAGAGGCGCACAACCTCCTCTTGACCGCAATAGGGTTCGGGTTAGACTGGATGGGTTGGAACGGATTTAACGGCGGAGACGCTGGAGGAGCAACTATTGACGCTGCCATAGCGGTTTTCAATACCAATCTGGCTGCTGCAGCAGCAGCCATAACCTGGCTAGCGCTTGACATGAAGGTATTTGGGAAGTCCACTTTCACGGGATTAGCCAATGGGGCCTTTACGGGGTTAGTAGCGATAACTCCAATGGCGGGGCTGGTTAACCCTAGCGAAGCTTTCATAACTGGAATCATTGCCGCTCCAATAGTCTGGATTGGACTTTACCGAATTCTTCCAAGGTTAGGGGTAGATGATTCTCTGGGAGTTTTCCCCGTTCACGGAATTGGAGGAACTGTTGGTGGTTTACTTACTGGACTTATGATAGATCCAACTGTGTCGTCCTATTACCTTCCAGGTTATAGGGGAGCCCTATTTGGCGATTGGCATCAGTTTCTGGTTCAGGCCTTAGCTGTTCTAGTGGTGGGCGTTTACTCTTTCCTTATAACTTTCGGATTAGGGAAGTTATTAGGGAAGATAACCCCGTTGAGGCTGGGCGAGAAGGAGATGATGCAAGGGGATTATGCTATTCACGGAGAGACCGCGTACCCAGACGTAGTACAGATGGAACCAGATGTAGTACAGATAAAGATAAGGGATTCAGGGAATGGAAAGGAAGTGAAGTCAAGTAAAAGCGGAGAAGAGAAAGAGGAGGAAAAGACTAAAGATATTTGAGGTAACGAAGATCCCAATAAAGGACCTAGAGCTTCTAATTGTACGAGGATCAGGTTCAAGAGAACTTTAATGAGTTTTTCCCACCCAGCAAAATAGAACCAGCCCAGCTAAAGTGTAATTACCTTAGATTTCTTTATAGCATGGTCTAGCCTCAACCTTAATTTCTAACCTAAATCAAAGCGGTAGTGAGCTAAACACCAAAGCTAAGTACATGAAAGCAAAGTAGCTCAAACATAGTACGACACCTTCCCCTACGGTAAGCTTACCATCATATATAACCATGACCCCAATTAAGCTAGACAGTATAGTGATCAAGAGATAGAGTCCATGAACCTCAACCATGTCCAGTCCCACTAACCCGAGCAATATCGTAGAGTTTTGGATCTTGCTACCAAAGTAGCTAACGATAGCAGTTGAACCTCCACCCTTAGACCTTAGGGCTAACCTCATTGCTGATATTCCCTCCTCGAGCTCAGCTACCACTGGAGTTAAGACCATGGAGATCCAAGTTTTAGAGACCATGGCTATCAAGGCTAGGTTAGTGATTAGACTAAGAAATACGGGAGACAGCAAAACAACAACGGTTCCTCCGATCATTATCTCTATCAATGCCTTAACGCTTATCTTAGAAGTAACGTTTCCACCCTTGACTCTTTTGACTAAATAATACCCGTAGATCGAGAAGAGAAATAAAGATAAGATAGGATTAATTTGACCAATAAGTATAGCAACTCCGAGTAACACTATGACTATGGACATTACTCCAAGCTCCTGCCTAAAGTCCCCTTTCATGGTTAAGGACGACCCCCATTTCAAACGATAGGCGACACCAACTAGTCCGAGTCCTAAGGTGAATAAAACCACGTTACCAGCAATTGATGACCCTAAGGCCACATCTCCATCGTGATTCAGAACTGCCTCTAGAACTATTACAGTCTCAGGAAATGCTGTAAGGTTTCCTAGGATCACCCCTCCTGCTAGACCTTGCCCCACTACGTTCTCTAAGTTTTCAACTCCCTTAGAGATTATCTCCGCGGAGAACGCCATTAAAACCATTGTAAGGGAAAGTTCCA
Source organism: Metallosphaera tengchongensis (assembly GCF_013343295.1). Classification (NCBI taxonomy): domain Archaea; kingdom Thermoproteati; phylum Thermoproteota; class Thermoprotei; order Sulfolobales; family Sulfolobaceae; genus Metallosphaera; species Metallosphaera tengchongensis. Next base: position 272,467 of record NZ_CP049074.1, read on the forward strand.
AAGCAAGTGCAGAGAGCTCCATTTTCAAGTAAAATAGATTCGGCAAGGATATTAAGATCATAGAAGGAACCAAACGAGAAGGTATCTAAGCGTCGTGGGGATATTCAAAGGAATAGGAACAGAGGATAGTCAGTTCAAAATCTATATGAGGCGATGTTCCATAGAAAATTAACTAAACGGCAAAGTACACCGATGCACTGACTGATTTACTTAACTTTCATATGACGAGAAAGGCCAGACTCAAAGCTATGACCAAAACAACCACAGCGAAGACCGAATTCATAAAGTACCTAGGTCTATACGTCCCATCTCTCAAATCCCTTTCTGTCAGCAGGTACACCGCGAGACCGTAACCTATAACCAAACCACCAAGGGCTATCATAACCTCCCCGAACTCCAGGGAGTGACCTCCGCTTTTTACACCTTTCAGAACTTCCAGAAATATGGAGAACTTAGCTATGACGAAACCGAACCCTATTAAGGCTACGCCTGTCCTTATCCACGCTAAAAAAGTCCTCTCGTTGGCCATATGATCTGAAGGAGATACCATGATAAAAGAAAGGTTAAAGAGGTAAAAAATTAGAGGTATCTTTTCAAAACTGACATGGGATTGGTCATGTTAGCTGTCAGTAGAGCCTCGTCTGGGCTGTGACCGAAGGCAAATGCCAGAAGTTGACTGAAGTAAACCAGAGGCATCCTTAGATCCTGCCCGTACTTTTCAGCGATCTTATTCATGTTGGTCTCTATAGCGACGTGGCCAAGTGGACAGTCGGTAATTAGTAACTCTGCACCGTTTCTCTTGGCGTCCTTTAAGATCCTAGCCTCCAGGTGAAGAGATGTGTTGACGTCGGAGTATACATGTGGACCGCCGCAGCACATAGTCTTGCTTTCAAATGGCACTACTTCGGCCCCTAAAGCCTTCAGCAATTCGTCCATGAACACCGGTCTCTCTGGGTCATCTTTCATCTTCATATACCCAGTAAGGGTATATGCCTTAGGCCTAGAGTAAAGGCATCCATAGTACGGAGCTACCTTGAGCCCAGTTAACGGCCTCTTAACCCTAGCCTTTACTCCTTCTGGTCCTACCGTATTGTACACGAACTCCACTGCATGGATCATTAGCAACTGCATGTCGTACTGTTTCTCTCCCATTTTCTCCAGATAGGAGTTTACCTTTTCCCTGAGCTTAGGGTATCTAGTCATGAAGTACTGAGTTCTGGAAAGCGAATAGTGACAACCTGGACATGCTGACATTACAGCGTTTGCGCCCATCTGCCTGGCTAAGGACAGGTTTCTAGCTGGTAACAGTAACCCGGCCATGGTATTTACGTTCTTTACCTCTAGCGCACCACAGCAGTTGTAATCCTCTATCTTCTCGTAATTTATACCTAGATCCTTCGCCACTAGCTGAAGAGAGACATCGTAGGACTTACCCAACCCGTCCAAGGCACAACCCGGGTATAGGGCTACTTTTCCGTAAGGATTGGCTATCTCTGTCATTGTGGAACCACCTCTTCCTTCATTGCCTCCTCAAGGACTGGTTTAATCCTATCCCATTCCTTTACCCTACTGGGCTTCATTAGATCCTTGATTAGACCTGACTTCATTAGCGGTCCCATCATAGTAATTAGATCCCTTATGCTCATAGTGACAAAGCCAGCTTTAGCTGAAGCTCCACCGAGAAGAAGCTCACTTATTCTTCCACCATTCTTCATAACTGTCTCTAAGAACAGTTCATCAAACACTGTTCCAGGGTCCGTTTTAACTAGACCATGCTTCAGCAGGTAGTTGTGGATGCTATGGACCACCTCCTCTACTAGCACTCCCTTAGGGCATCTGTGAGTGCACTTTTGGCAAGATACACATCTCCATATGCTGTCCTGAAGTTCCACTAGGGACTGCTTATCTCCCTTTCTTGCTAAATCGATAAACCTCCTTGGGCTGTAGTTTGGATCGTACTCCCTCATAGTACAACCTGAAGTACATGTACCGCACTGCCAGCATAGGCTTATGGTAGCTCCTTCCACTGTATTGGCTATCTCGTCCCAAACGCTCTGATCGTACCCTGTCTGCGTTCTCTCTATCATGAATGCGTTCCAGGTTCCATCCAGTTCTACTCCATCTACTATTACTTTATCTTTCTGAATTAAACCTTTTATTATGGGTTTTTCCAAATTAGGTATGGGCAAATTTTATCACCTTAATATATGGTTTTAGGCCCATTACTAGGGCCGTTGTGGTGAGGTGTGTAGGGATCAACCCAGCGGCCTTCTTGTCGACCGCCAAATGGGTGGTATAGTCTAAATACCTCACGTATGCGTAAACTAAAAAAACGGAAGTTGGATAATAATTTCCTGAGGAAAGCCCAAATATTTCAAGTACCCTCTTAAGTTCATCTACGGAGGAGAGGAACTCAGTCTCGCTCTTTAGATTCAAGCCCTCCTTAAGGACATAATTAATAGAGCCTGTGTTCTTCTTGTTGTTCCATATCCATCTAGTCCATAACGGAAACTTTTCAGGGTAGAGATAATGCATTATTTCCTTGGCCATGTCCTCTATGTCCTCGTCGTTGTAACCTATAGTTGCTAAGAACTTACTTAGCCTCTCATTGTAACTCATTTCTTCATCCTTCAAGTAACCCAATGCCGAGGAGAACTTGGAGACCCCAGCCTTCTTCAAAACCTCTTCGAAATGTCTCCTTGCGTAGAAAATGGAGTCAAATACCTTCTTCATCTCCTCCTCCGAGGTGACGTTGACCGACCTAAGGAAGTCGGTCTTCATCTTCATTGCTTCTAAGATTAAGTTAAGGGATTTCCTCGCGTCTCCAGACGCGGTGTTATTCACATCTACATTTAACATGGCGTTATATATTTCCCTCACGAAATCAACGTTCAAAAAAACTGTACTAATGATGGGCCACCTCGACCCGCTTCTTAGCGAAGTCCGACTCGTCCCATATGCCCTTGGTTACATATTCGTAAGCCTTCATCGCAGCAGCGTATCCCTCGGTAATGGAGTCAGATATGGTCTTGGGACCTGTTATTGCGCCTGCAAGGAATATTCCCTTCTTGGTTGACTGTACAGGTAACCTATCCGGGTCTATTGGCTTAACGAAGCCATGTTCCTCAAACTCAAGCCCTAAGGCTTTAGCCACTTGTTTTGATCCCAAGCCTAGCTCCATTCCGTTGGCCAATATGACCATATCGTATGGGACCACTAGAGCCCTATTCAGGTTCATGGTGTCCTCACCCTTTATAATCACTGTGTCATTGGGACCTCTCATAAACTCGGAGATTCTGCCCCTGATATATCCTACTCTGTACTCAAGCTGAGACTTCCAGTAAAGCTTGTCCTCCATTAGACCATAAGTCCTTATGTCCATGTAATATATGTGGACTACCGCATCTGGGACCCTTTCCTTTATTTCCATTGCCTGTTTGGTCGAAACTGCACAGCATACCCTTGAACAGTAGGTGTTCCCAACTGTTGCGTCTCTAGATCCTACACATAAGAGAATCGCAACTCTCTTGGGAGGAACGCCCTTAGTGGTAACCAGCTTGTTCTCAGAGAGCATCCTCTCTATGTCAGAGATCTGGTAAATATTTGGAATAATACCGTAACCGTACTCGTATTTTCTCCTTGAGTCAAAGTGTTCGAAACCTGACGCAGCAATTATTGCGTTAACTTTCTCATTAGTTATTTTACCGGACTTATCTTTAATGGAGACGGTAAACCCTTTTCCCTCATCCTTAATTCCCTCGACTATGCTCTCCATGTAGGTCTTAACGCCTCCAGACTCCACTCCCTTTATCAGGGGGTCTAGAACTTCGGAGGCTGGCCTCAGCTCAGGGAAGAGCAAGCTGTACTTTAGTTTCTTTGGGGTACCACCAAGATAGGACTCTCTCTCCACTAAAACTACGTCAATACCCATGTTCCTTAATTCCTTTGTAGCTGAAAGGCCTGCTGGGCCTGATCCTATTACAAGGACTTTTTCTCCTGCCAATCTCCCACTCTCATATCATTTTTAATAAAAATAATTAAAAAGGTTTACTTAGAAGTATTTGTCGTTTGTCCCTTCTCTTGCTTATACCACTTAACCCTTTCTGGCACAGATAGGTAGAAGTCTATTTTCCTGTGAGGCTTGTACAGGTACTCTGGTTCAGCCTTTCCTTCCCTCAAGTCTGCCAAGTACTGTATGAACTTCTCCTTATAGTCGTCTACATTCACTCCTATCTTCCTCATGAAGCCTTCAACATCCGTTGCGTGCCAGTGAACTTGAGCTATGGTGTAGGGATCTGCGCCCATAGCTATTGCTGCGAACTGAGCATCTGCTAGCACTGGTAGGTTATAGTTGAAGCCGTGGGCTTTACCTGCCCATTGGCTCTTGTCCAATGTAGTGACACACCCTGTATCAGAGGTCACGAATATGTCAGCCTTTCCTTCCTCAACTGCTGGTATCACCTTTTTGAACAACGCAAAGCTCCTAGAGAACTCCCTCTCAGTTAAGATGTGCCTGAAACCGAAGCCGCAGCAGTCCCACCAGGTGGAGTAGTCCACTAGCTTAGCGCCGAAGTTCTGCGCTGTCCCGCTAGGAGCAGCAGGTCTTCTCCCTTCGAAGACCTCAGGATCATAAATCGTGTCCTCAGGAACCAACTTATAAACGTGGCAAGGCGTGTGTACTGCGGCCCTTATCCCGTTTAAGTTATACTTCTTCTGTTGGGCTGCCTTCTTACTCATGGTGTACAACCACTCAGAATAGTGAACGACTTCCTCAGGTATCACTATGTCCATATCCATTTTCCTCATGATGGGTCTTAACTTATCCCTTATCTCTTTGTGCAGAACTAGCATGTTCCTTATTTCCTTGTAATGACCGAAAGAGGTTCCGCAGTGAATTAAGGGGAAGTAATCTATCTCGTATGCCCTCCACATGTTCCTGACGTATACCCCAGCTAAGGCAACTGGGTTAGACGCACCAGAGGCATGATAGTTCCACCCTGTACAAGAGGTCTGGTGTGGCTCGTCCATATAGTCTATTTCCATTTTATTCATCATCCAGAACACTGAAGTTGGATAACCTGGAATGTGTCCACACTGGCCACAGCTCTTGTGCTGCCATAACTTAGTTGTGGGAATAACCTTAGGAGTTCCGTTTAAGGTCTGCATCTTTATTGGATTGTTGTATGGCTTAATGTGATGAATTATTATCTCTCCTTTGTCCTCTAACTTGTATAACTCCTCTTTCACGTGTTGTAGACCGTGCGGGGTGCTGTACCTGTAGATAATCCTCTGGTAAACCTCGTTCCAGTCCATGTTGTCTGCCATGGGGAAAGCTTCCTTCAATTCCTGTTCCATCTTCTTATCCACTTCTTGTGTACTCAAACCAAACACCTTCTAACATTATAATATTGAGGAGGGTTAAATACTTTACTTATTAAACATTTTATGTAACAATGAAATTTTTCCCAAAACTTTAACAACTTTAAAGAAAAAGACGATAATAAAAAGAGTTTATAAAATTACAGATCCAACCAGCTATCCGGTAGCTCGTTCTCGTCTAGCTCTCCCTTCTCCCACTTCTCCCTGATTTCCTCCAACTGGGATTTTCTGTCCTCATATATGTCCATTATCATATCGTAAAGATCCTTGTCCACTCCCTTAAGCGATTCCATGACACCAGATTCTATCATTATTGTCATCATCTCGACAGCGGTCTGAAGGGATGGGTGCCATCCAATATCTGTCCTCTGCATCAAGTCCACTGGAATGGCCTTTCTATATACGTCCATGTTCTTAGACTCCTCCACCGCCTGAGGTCCCCAGTCTGGGAATGAATCTGGTTGTATCATATCAGGGGTAACCTGATTGCCCATCGTTAGGACAGTGTATAGAACCCTCCTGTAGGGCGCTAGGATCTCCTTAGCTGACGGTAGGGCAAACTGAACCGAGTACTCCCTGAGTAACATTATTAGGCCAGCAATCTCGTTGTTGAATGGACACCTCATGGAGCAGGTGTAACACTGAACACATGCCCACACTTTCTTGTTGGTGAATTCCCATATCTTGTCAACCTCATCCCTCATCATGTACTGTATCATTTCCCTTGGACCGAAATCGTAGAACTTAGCTGCAGGGCATCCGGATGTGCATACGCCACAGTTCAAGCATCCTCTTAGGTATTCGTCATATCTGAAGTCGGACTTCACAGCCTGCCAGAACTTCAGAGCTAACTCCCTGTCCGACGGTGATAAAGTGGAGAGAAGGTTCCTTTCCTCCTCTGGCATTGCACCTTGAACGTCGAACGCCATGTCTAGAAACCTTGGGTCGTCCGGTAATTGGAGTATACTCTTAGCTTGTGCCATACTATTCCACAAGTATAATGATAAAAGGAGACTTATAAGTTTTGTTAAAAAAAATCTAAAATAAAATAAGTTACTTCGCTCTCTTCACTAGAATTCTAGTTACGCCGCCCTGTTGCTGAATATCTAAAATTTGATGCCCAGTCCTTCTAGCCCAAGCTTCAATATCAGGCTTGGCAGCGGGGTCAGTAGCCAACACTTCCAGAACTTCTCCAACGTTAATTTGCTTTATAGCCTTCGCCGTCTCCATCACAGGTCCCGGGCAATACATACCCTTTACGTCAAGGGTCTTGGTTATTTTGGCCTCTTGTGACATATTGGTCACCTTAAATGAATAGGGTTGTTCCACCCTCAGCCCTGTCCAAGAAAGTGGCGACGCCCACGACATCGTCCACGAAGTCCGCTAAGTTCTCTTTCTTGAGACCGAAGAACTCCATGGTAGTGGAGCAAGCGTAGACCTTCACTTCTCCCACCTCTTTAGCTTCCTTCACCATTTGGTGCCACATGGGGAATTTCATATCCATCATCTTTTTTATCATCATCGGACCCATCTGCTCGTAATTCTTGTCTATCTGTGGAGGAGCCTGCATACCTTGCTTGCTTATAGCGTTCAGCCCCCAGAACGTAAAGAAGAGGTTAACCTCGTAACCCGATGCCGCAGCGCCTGAAGCTAAAATTCCTACAGGCATTAGCTTATCTATTGTTCCCGAGAACACAATTATGGATAACTTTTTTCCTGCCAATCTTTCACCAAAATATCTTTTATATCAAAAATATTTAAGCTTTGTGGTGTTGTTTATATTTTGTAAAAACCAAGTTTAATATGTTCCACTTAATGGTATTTAAATAAAACAGATTTATCGTAAGAGCTCTTGGCGTATATCCATGGATGACGAAGTGGACAGTTGATGCATATCTCATCTGGTCTACTCACAAGGGAAAAGTCATCCTATTTTTAAGTATCTGACTTCCTCCGCGCCATGGCAAGGGTTCTGCCGAGGTCTGGGGCGTTACCCCCCTTTAAGGGAGTTACTCCATTTGACGTTACGAGAAAGGAAGGAGGTTTTTCCATACGTTTACGGTTCTCTTTACCTCCAGTTTCATTATGTTTAAAGCACCATTAACGTCACTGTGAAGCTTGTCGCCTAAAGGACCGCTGACGACTCCCCTAGGTCTTCTGACAACTTCAACGTCGTGAAAAGCACAGAGTAGAGGTGTTGTACTCGACAACCAGAAATGCCTTTATACCATACTCGTAAAGCCTGGACACGACGGCGTCAATTAACTTACGATATGACCATATGTTCACACTTAACTTGTCACCCTTATCTTGAGAGATGAAGTAGGGGTAACTTAAGTAAACAGTTGAAACTCATAATTGTTATAACGTCTTAGCGAGATTAGAGGACAAGGTTCTATAGTAGTAAAGGAGCCTGCGGTAAAGTTTCTTAAAGAGTAGCTCCCTTTCCCTTAACACTGACTCCCTTGCCTCAAACTCTTGTATCTTCACAGCCTCGCTCTTTAGTCTGTCTAGTTCTGCGACCTTTTTCTGAAAGTAGAAGTAGTCCGCCTTTACGGTTGAACCACGGTAGAACAGAACGGTACCGTCGTCTACGGTAACAGTTGCTAACATGTTGATGCCTAAGTCAATTGAAGCTACCTTCTCGGCTTTAGGTGACGCTATCTGTATCTTGTCCCTCTCACCGTGGACGATGAGGGGTTCCTTTATTGGTCTTTTGCTCTTCTTTGCTGTAACCCTACCTACGTCGACAGAAATGTAAGCGTAGGACTTGTCGTCTATGTGTATCTCTAGCCTACCTTAAGTACCAGACCACCTTAACCTACCGGTGAAGGGTATTTCCATCTTCCAGTCCTTGAGGATGAACATGTGTCTCTCCTCATCAACCTCGTAGCGGTCTTGCCTAACTACTAGGATTAACTCCCTCTTCCCGTCCTCTTTCCAATATCCCGGTGGTGGGGTATGACGAACAAATTGCGGTCTATCTTTATTCTTCAGTAATGAGAAAAAGGAATGCCACGCTTCATTGTTCTTCTACAATACAGCATGTGCATTAACAGAATCCAATACCTCCTTGTACTTCTCGTAATACTTATCCCAAGTACCTTTTAGATCTACTCCCTTCTGTTGGAAGAACTGTTGCCTCCTCTCGCAGTTTACCTCGTTGTATAACCCCGCTGAAGCGTCTGCTAACTTCCTAAGTTTTTCTGTTGTGCTCCATTAGGGAGCAATCTGACAGTTACGATCCTGATACTCTCCTCCGGTATTGCTGGATAGATCGGCTCCCGCTCCTCATAGAGAAGTTGACCGGAAGGGAGTACCATAAGAAAAGGTAGGGAAAAAGAAGTTGAAAACATTGCCCCACCTTAAAAGACGAGGTTTCCTTTTTCTTTTATAATTTTAAATGAAGAAATTAAAACTACGAATTATTTATGAACCTATACTTCCAGAGGTCATGGTATCCCTCACGTCTCTGAAGGGGAAGAGGAACTATCGTAAAACAATAGATGGGTATCCACGATAACTATGTTTGATAAAAAATATAAGTAAGCTAAATTAAATTAACATGAGGGATAGAGTTTGGCTCAAACTCAATCAGAACAAGAGGAACAGAAGAAGAAAATCTTGATAGTAGTTACTCACGGTCCTGAAGATATAGATAGAACTTACGCTCCACTCTTCATGGCGTCTATCTCAGCATCAATGGAGTACGAAACGTCAGTTTTCTACATGATAAAAGGACCATTACTATTGTCCAAAAAATGGCAAGAAGATGAAAGAAAGAAAGGAGGAAACCCCTTCATACATTTCTTCGATATGGCTAAGGACAACAACGTAAAAATGTACGTATGTGTGCAAAGCCTTAAGGACATGTGCCACATGAACGAGAGCGACGTTGTTGACGGTGTAGAGCTAGTAGGTGGATCAACGTTAATAGACTTAACTTTAGATGCTGACAGAACGCTGTTCTTCTGATACTCATGAAATATGACGCTATAGTAATAGGCGGTGGATCTGCTGGCTACGTAGCTGGATCTGTCCTTTCCAGGAACGGAAGGAAGGTCCTGGTAATTGAAAAGGATAGGTACGGCGGTGTTTGCGTAAGGTCTGGTTGCGTTCCAAGCATTTTTTTATATGACGTCTCTTTTTCCCTTGCTAGATTAAGGGAGATAGGAAACTATAAGGGACTCTCCCTAAACGTGGAACAGGGAGATATATTTTCCGTGAGAAATAATATAATAGATTATCTATCCGAAGCAGGGAAGAAGCTTATAGAAAATGCAGGGGGAGAAACCTATTTTGGAGAGGCTAAGTTAAGTAAGGATAAGGTGGAGGTTGACGGAAGGGAGCTCGAGTACGATAACCTTATCATAGCCTCCGGTTCTTCTCCCTCTCTACCTAGGATCAGCGGTGTCGAAAACGGGATAACAGAAGATCAGGCCGTTAATTTAAACTTTGTACCTAAAGAGATGGTAGTTGTAGGCGGAGGATTTGCTGGCGTAGAAATAGCTCAATTCTACGCGAGGCTAGGCTCGTCTGTAGTACTAATAACTAGAGGTAAAATGTTGGAAAACTTTAGTCAAGATGCAAGAGAGCTGGTAAGAGAGTCCTTAGACTGGGACGGAATAATTGTAAAGGAGAAATGTGAGCCTGTGTATCAAGACCGGGGGCTCCTAAAAACTACATGTGGCGAATTTAGGGGAGAAGTCATAGTGTACGCCACTGGAAGAAGACCTAATTTCCCTCTCGGTCTTAGTAATCTAGGTATTGAGTTTAACTGTAACGGTATAAAAGTTGACGATACTATGAGAACAACCAACCCAAAGGTGTGGGCCATAGGAGATGTTGTTGACAAGAGCAGAAAAGTGGCACATTCCGCAATGATGGAAGGGTACGTAGCTGCATTATCCATACTGGGAAAAAGCGTTAAGGCAGACTACTCCGCTGTTCCTCAAGTTATATACACCGACCCTCAAATAGGATCTGTCGGTTCCGAACAGAGAGCCGTTAAGAGCTCTTCCTTTCCTCTTAGAGCTTCTACTAGAGCCATAATTCACGGTATGAAGGAAGGATACGTTAAGGTTGGCTTTGACGAGGATAACAGGGTATGCTTCGGTGAAGTCGTATCCCAATATGCGGAGGAAATGATAAATCTTTTATCTATCGCAATTAAGGCAAAGATGAAGGCCGAGGATCTAGCGCTTCTACCCCTTGTCCACCCTTCAACCTCAGAAGGGATTAGTAACGCAGCTAAAGCGTTATTTAACCTGGATGTGGATGTATTTAAAGATAAGCAATGAGTCTAAAGGAATACCTGGAGAGGAAAAATTTCCTTTATAAAAAGGAGGGACAGATCGAGACAGTTTACATGGACGACTACTCGTTTTACATCGAGGGTAATGAGATACGCATTCCTATACCCCTTCCAACTGGCAAGGAAAAGCTGGACGACCTTGTGACAATGGGAACCCTTTACGCAAGGGCTTCCAGGTTGATTCAAGGAATTGGGGAGAAAGTATCGTATAAGCTAAGAGATACTACACTGGAAGTAATTGTGAACTTCCGTTCTAGGGAAGAGTTAGAACAAAAGTTAATAAAAGCAATGGAGGGTATTGAAAGCTTGAGGTATTTCATGTGAGTTACGACTACATAATCAAACAGTACATAAAGATGATCAAGGATGTCAAAGTTAGGCATTGCAAGGCAACGGAGTTTCTGTCTCAACTTCAAGGGGCTTCAATTCAAATAGAGGAGGACAACAATTGCAATAATCCTGAACTTCACGTGTACGCAGCAGGGAGAAAGTATTTTTCTTATTACGGAATACCTGCAGTAAACGAGTTATGGCCATTTCTCAATGCCTTGGTTAGGGCGTCCACTGGTGTAGTTCAGTTGGATCAACAGGAGTTGGAGATGGCTAAGAAAATCAGGGGAAACATCAAGCTTTTTGTCACCCAGGACTGTACGAAGTGTCCCATTGCTGCTGAACTTCTCTATCAGGTAGCACTGGTAAACCAGAACGTAACTTTAGAGGTCATAGACTCCGAGATGTATGATAGCTTAGCCAAACAGTTTCACGTAATGAACGTTCCTAAGATAGTCCTTAACGAGAAAACCGAGATCCCTGGTGGCTTTCCTCCCAACATAGTTCTGAAGATGCTAATGAAATCTTCTAATCAGGAGTAACAACTTTAACCCCTAATCTTTCAGCCTCTTTCTTCACTTTCTCGTCCGAAGCTATGAGTATCGCTTGCAAGTCGGATGCAACCATTATAGCTTCGGCTTCATGAATAGGTAAGCCTGAGAAAGTACCAGCCTTGTGGGAGTAGGCCCTTACCCAGACCCCACGGTCTAACGCGTAATCTATGTCGATATGGTTCTGAAGGGCGTAAGATACACCATAGGAGGTGATTATCAACCTATATTCAGTAAACTTCTCAAGAATCTTCCCTAGTTTAGGAAATGAGCTTGGAGAGATAACGGCAAACATATTCATTAAAATTATTTAACTTATGATATATAAGGAGTAGTGGAATACTATGTCTCAACAAGATCCGTTTGAAATATTACTAAAAGAAGAAAATTTACAGAAAATTACGAGGTTCATTGATATATTGCCTACAATAGAAAAGGTGACCAATAAGCTTAGCGAGATGGATAGGAAGGGAGAGTTGGACTTTATGCTTGATATGTTGGACCAGGTAGTGACAATAGCAGATGCCATACAGAAGGCTGACTTGATGAATACGTTAGTCTCGTTTGGAATGGATCAGATAGGGAAAGTTCAGGCCATATGGCCGTTAATGGAGAAGTTGACAAGTGACAGAGTTATTAAGATCATTGAGCAGTTGGACATAGATTCGACGCTGTCAGCCCTTGAAAAGCTCACCCCAATTCTTAACAAAATGACAAGCGAAAAGGCGTTAAAAGTGTTGGAAAGCGTGGATCTGGACTCTCTCCTAGAGTACATGTCCGCCCTTACCCCAGTGATGAGCAAGCTTACAAGCGAGAAGACCCTAAAGGTTATCCAGAGTCTTGACATCGATGCTCTTCTTTCGGCCACGGAGACCCTTACCCCAACCCTAGGAAAGCTAGCCACAATGATGAGTGAGATGCAGAAGAGCGGACAGTTGGACAACCTCATGAACCTTATGAAACAAGGAATGGAATTACTAGACGCTGTTCAGAAGGCGGACCTAGTGAATACGCTGATTGCGTTTGGAATGGATCAGATAGGGAAAGTTCAGGCCATATGGCCGTTAATGGAGAAGTTGACAAGCGAAGAGACGTTAAACTTGATCCAGAAGATGAACGTTGATTCATTGCTGAACGCCATGAACTCTATGATGCCCATGATGGAGAAGTTGACAAGCGAGAGGGCAATAAAGCTGATGCAACAGCTCGATATAGAGTCACTACTTGGGACCATGGAGGGCCTAATGCCACTGCTCAAAAAGATGACCGACGAGAAAACGGTAAAGGCAATATCCCAGCTTGACATGGACTCCATGATAAATATGCTAATGAAGCTGGCGGAACTACAGAGAACAGGAGCCATGGACAGAATGTACAAATTGCTAGATGTTATGGCAGATCCTCAGTTAATGGACACTATGGTTACTGTAATGGAGAAATTTGCAAAGGCCATGAAGATATGGGCAAACGACGTACCGAACGTGAAACCAGTTGGACTAACAGGCTTAACCGGGATTACCAGGGATCCAGATTCTAAGTACGCTCTAGGTTTAATGACATCTCTACTAAAGGCTACTGGAAAAGCCTTCAAGGAATGAGTCCACTAATTTCTTAACTTCATGTCTTTTTTCGAAATCTTGAGTAGGAACTTCTTCCTTTTTTAAAAAACCTTGTAAACCTAAAACAAAAGAGTACATCGATAGGGCAGATCCCTGTCCGTAACCGCCTCCGCCAAAGGAAATTATCCTTGTCTCTCTTCTACCGAACAGCTTGCTTATTTTATATCCTAATAAGTTATAGGAATTGGAAGTGAGGTTTAGCGATTTTAATCCGTCATCCTTATGTCCGTCAACCCCTGCTATCACAACGAGGTATGAAGGGTCATACTCTTCCAGCAACCTTAACATCCTCAATGCCTCCTCAAACGAGTCATCTGCAGCTCCAAGAGGAAGAGCAACGTTGTAATTGAGACCCTTTCCTTCCTTATCTCCCCTTCTTCTAGGGTCGCCTGTCCCTGGGAAGAAGGAACCGTCATAGGCAAATATGCTAATTTTTAAAACGGGTTTTTCGTAGAACATTTCTTCTACGCCGTTGGGATGGTGAGCATCTACGTCCAGGACAGCAACCTTTTGCTTTAAATTCATAAGCCTATTGATTGTTAAGTTCACGTCATTTATGGGGCAAAACCCCATGGAATTGTATTTAGTAGCGTGGTGAAAACCCCCTAATGGGACGTAAATGGTTTTTAGATAGTTAGACATCTCAATGGCTGTCAGCGCAGAGCCTGCCACAAGTAGGACATCTTCAAACATACCAGGGTAATGCACCGTATCTCCAGAATCAAGAAACCCTATGTAAGGCAATTTGCTTGCCTCCATAATTCTCTCTATCAATCCCTTATCATGAACTTCATAAAGGGCATCAATGGGGGCCGGTCTAGGTGTGATAAACATTACGTTAGTCAAAGATGATACCCTTTCACGAAACTCAGAAATCCTCTTTTTGGAAATGTCCCTTATCATCGGATGCGAGAACGAGATCTCCCTAAACCTTTCGTGCCAGATAATTCCCAATGGTTGACCATACATCAATTTCGTCTCCCTCCTTCGCATCAGTTTTCATAAACAGCCTTACCATAGGCTCTCCCTTAAATGATAGAACGCTTTCCAGGAGAGGGGGTCCGTCAATCGGTTCGTTCCTCATAACTTTGAACGCAGGTCCGTAATCCCAGTTCTTGAGAAGACCTCTTCTGCTTTCAATGAGGGTAACGCTCTTCTTTACCTTAGTGAAGTATCTTTTACCAAGTAAATTTATATTTCCTTTAACCTCTACCCCTATCAGTCCACCGTATCCCGCGTAGGGTAAACTGGCATTTAATATTCCTCCACAACACCCTAAACCTCTGATATCCCCAGCTTCTGTATATCTAGTAAGCTTTACGTCAAAGAATGACTCTGTCCTATTCACAACCACACCTGCTCCACTTTCCTGGTACCGAGTGACCTTAGGAAAGGATAAGGGCAGACCCTCCACGTGGGCATGCTTGAAATCACCACCAGTGTAAGGAGAGGAAATTAACCTTCCTAGCACGTCTCCCCTCTTTACTTGCTCACCGGGAGACAGGTAAGGCTCAACGTGAAGTATTTTGATGTACCTATTCTTGCTCTTCAGAATAACTTTATAATCGTAGTTTACAGTCGCAAAGACGTTTGGTCTCCCAACGTTGAACTTCTCCACAGATAAAATCTCACCAGACAAAAAGGATACAAATTCCTCAGAGCTAGGATAACCTACGTCTATAGCCTTTGCTTTAACATGAGATGAGAAGCCACTAGTGAAAAAACTTACTAACGTACCTGGCTCGAAGTTCATCCTACTTCAGGAACCTCTTGGCCAGAGGTAGTCTAGATGCCTTCAGGGCACTTACGGTTTGTTTTTCTGACGGATACCACGGAATATTCCTAAGCCTATCTCCCGGTCTCTCGTTCGAGTAAGGCCTATTGCAACCGGGGCAACCGCTGGTCAGGAAAGCTCCAGAGAGTTCATTTACCGTCAAGTCTCTCTGCAAGTTGATATCCAAGAGTTCCCCACTCTCATTGAAGACAAAGTCCTCCGCCCTCACCAGATCGTTCTCTATTAACCACCTAGACAACTGCATCCTTCTGTAGACGTGCACTGGAACAGGTTTTTTGTTCTCCATGGGAGTGGTCTCCTCTGGGTAAAAGGCGAAGAGACTGATCTTCGCCCCTCTGGAGTGGGCGTACAACATTAGATTGACTGCCTCCTGTTCGGTCTCTCCGAGACCTATTATTAGATGAATTCCAGCATTTTTCTTTCCGAACACTTCTACGGCCTCATCAATAGCCTCTACATACCTATCCCATCTGTGCATACTTCTGACTGGTTTTCCCCTCACTGAGTCAAAGACCTCCTTACTGGCTGCGTCTATGGCCACATCTATCATATTAGCCCCAGCCTCCTTCATCTTTCTCATATCGTCCTTTTTGGTATAAGTTGCAGTAACTAGCTCAGATATCTGAAGCTCGATTCCCTTCTCCCTTATTCTCCTTGTTATTTCTATAGCGTCCGGTGATGCCCTGGGATGAGCTAACTGACCTACGCATATCCTCTGTAGCCCATAGTCAGGATCTCCCTGCCTCTCCTTTATTCTTTCCAGAACCGTATCTAGAGGCCTCAATGGCCATTCTACTCTTATCAGAGTCTTACATTCGGGTCCTTGACTTACCTCCCTGGCTTGACCACAGTATATACAGTTTGCCTTGCACCCATCAGGATAGTATTGGAGAAGGTTAATCGTAGTATTTAATGCTCCCTTGAGAAATTTTCCAGGAGAAAAACCTAGTACCATATCAGCCCCGAAACTGAGCCTGACCCAGTCAGGGCTACTTAGTGGTTTTGGATCATTTAGTCTTATAGTCATACGGACACCCGTAACAGAAAGTCATGGATTACGTTACCGCAACAGGCGTGGCTTAACACCACGTCTCTCCTCCCCTTAGCATACTCTATGGTTTCCTGGGAGGGGAAAGCCATCCCATCCACACCCTGATCCACCGCAAGCTTCTCCACAGCTAGGTAAGATCTACCTCTTGGTCTAGCGCATCCCAACATGACAGGCACGGAGAAGAGCTCCCTGGCTGTCATCAAGACTTTACCAAGTTCCTCCGGGGAGGGCTCTTTCCAGGACTTATATGCTGTACCGACCAGAGGCATTAGACCAACTATTATTACAGCATCTGGACTTACCTCCCTTAAGAGGTTCAAAGCGTGAATATCCCCCTCAACGCCCCTCTTACTTAAACCAACAATCACATGGGGTGCTACCTTTATACCCTCTTGTTTAAGGAACCTAAAGGAGTTAAGGTAATCCTCAACGGTAAACGGTTGACCTAGAACCTCCCTAATGGTCTCTTCATCACCGACCATATCCAGCAGACCTATTTTTACACCACTATCCTTAAACCTCTTAGCTATTTCCCTACTCTTTACAACCCCAGTGTGGGCTATCACAGTTAGATTCTGATATCTCTTTAATACCTCAGTGTACTTCCAAACAGGGACCTCTCCTCTAGGCGTAGATCCACCGGAGAGGATGATCCCTTTCTGACCTGATTTACTAGCTCTTTCTAGGATCCTTTCAAATTTTTCCTTCGTGGACCCGTCCTCCATCCCCTCCAAAACCCTCGTCTCACAATGTTTACAATTGAAGGCACAAGAAGTCCCGGTGACCGATACCGCTTTCCAACCCTCATCGGAGCTAATGAAATCTGTTTCGTACTTTTTAAGGGATGGGGCGTAGAAGTAAATAGGTTTCATTTGACTAACCCCTCCATAAATTGTATGAAGTTTTCCTTGTCAACTCCCACAATCTTAACGCTATTAAACCAGTCCGTTACCTCCCTTCTGAGATCCTCTACTCTACTCCATTTTAGCCTAGCCTCGAGGTCATAGATGCTCCTCCTTGGTTCCACAAAGAAGTCTCCAGTTATCAGCACAGACTCTATGAGCCCCTTTCCTGCCATCTTAACTTGCACTCTAAAAAGCCCACCGGGTAGCTTAATTTCCCCCTCTCTCACGTTATCTCCCTCTAGGGGCTTCCTAAGACCGAATATCCACTCCCTGGAACTGTATTTAAGCTCTAGTTCCTTTATGTAATTTAGCTCTCTCTCACTGTATGCCCCTTCCTTCAGATTTACCTTCAGGGACTCCTGGAATCCCTTTTTGGAAACCTCAATGACTTCCTCCATACTGACAGGTTGTTGGAGCTCCCTGTTAAGCCAGGTTATCCTTTCCCTGAAATCCTTAGATACTTTGTCCTTCATTTTCTCCGTGCTCAGTTTCAGGGTTTCCACCATGTCGTCCACATTGAAATCTACTAAAATTGTTCCAGTAACTGACATGTACTTCCCGACTGAGAACGCACCTATACCAGAGATCTTCTTTCCGTTAATCTCAACATCGTTCTTGGGTCTAAAGTTCGACTTTATACCAAGCCTAGAAAGAGCGTCTATAACTCCTTCCGCTGAACTCCTTATTGCGGACTCCACTGATCCCCCTAGCAAGGAGGACTCGGCGTAAATTTCCCACCCCAGTTGCCATGGGCCCATTATAATTGTCCCACCACCTGTGGGTCTTCGTCCAACGTCCCAGCCCTTCTCCTTTACCCTTTCCAAGTTTATCTCTTGTTCAGCCAGTTGATGATACCCCAAAAGCACGGCCGTGGGTTCAAAAATAACAAATCTCAGAAGAGGAGATGAACCTTCAGCAACGGACTCCAATAGAGCCTCCTCCCCAGCTAAGATGCGATGCTGAGGACCTCGCTCCACGAGAAACCTAAATTCCGGCATCATGTTAATACAACCTTTAACTATATATAAAGATTTTCTTCAAAAAACTTATTATAAGTATTTTATTACATTAAGATTATTTTGAATCTGACTGGAAAGTAGGAAGGACTGAGGCTAAAAGTGTCAACAGAGCATAAAGTAGATCTCGAAAATGTTTAACAATGTCCATAGACCAGCAGTTCTTTGACTACTTCATTACAATCACCCTACTCTCCATAAGTCACGGATTGGAACCTGACCACATCTCAGCAGCTAGGATGGTAAAAGGAAAAAGAAAGCTCGTTCAGCTCGCATTATTCCATTCAGTCGGCTTCCTCGTCATATCAATTCCCCTATCTATTGTGCTTACATATTACGCTCTTTTGATCCCTTTCGCTCAATTTCTCGCTAACCTAATTGGAATCATCTTTGGATCTATCCTTGTGATGTCTGCGGTTACAGGAAAGGAGATAGAGATAGAACCAAAAAGCGGAGGGCTCGTCCAGGGCATGTTCAATGTGACTCCTTCCAAGTTAATTACAATAGTTCTAGCAATTAAGACTGGTTCTGTTGTTTTAGGTTCAAGTTTGATTCTATGGTTCGGTTTCGTCACCAGTATTTCAATTATTTCCATAGGAATGATTAATGCATATATCCCTGTAAGGTTTAACCGAACGATAAATCTAGTTGTCGGAGTAGTTACAATTGTATACTTCTTATCATCTATGATTAGATGATTTTCATCTATAATTAGATGATCTTGTGAGTTTTATCATGAACTCGAGTCGCAGGTCATAAACTCTGTCGTAACCTTTCATTACGCTTTGATTAAAGGTTTATAATTTTTAACTTCCTCCCTTAATCCATGGAAAGTGAAGAAGAACTAATAAGATATATTTTAACTAATTTCAAGAAAATCGCGACAATAGGTTTCTCTAAAGACCCTGAGAAACCTTCCCATAGAGTACCCAAATTCCTGATCGAGCACGGCTACGTGGTATATCCAGTTAATCCCACCATGACAGAAGTTCTGGGAAGAAAGGTATATCCGTCCCTGGGTGCAGTGCCTGAGGATGTAGAGGTTGTCCAAGTTTTCAGACCTTCTAGGGACGTACCAATGATAGTCAATGAGGTTCTAAAGAGGAAGAACGATAGAGGTGATGTTAAAGCTCTGTGGTTACAGGAAGGAATAAGGGACGATCAAGCAGCCGAAAAGGCTAGAGCTGAAGGTCTGATGGTAATTCAGGACAGATGTATGTACAAAGAATATGTGAGATTGTTTGATGGTAGTTAGTTTAGCTCTGAAGTCTAAAAAATAGAAAAAGTTTTTAACGAGGATACTATATAAATTACTCATGATGGAAGTCTTTGATACTCTTAAGGACAAAAAGGAGAGCATTAGATGTTGCTACAAGATGAGCGATACGGATGTAGAGTGCCTCTTTAAGCTAATTGAGATTGGTGAACCCAAAACGTCAGTTGAGCTTGGAAATATGATGAACCTAAGTAAAACCACGGTGGAAAATAGCATGAAGAAGCTAATTGAACTGGGATTAGTTATGAGGATAAAAGTGGATGGAAAAAAGATTGGAAGACCTAAGTTCCTGTACGTTGTCTCGGAAGACTTTAGGGATAGAGTGAAGTCTGACTTGAAGAGATGTGCGGAAAAGATACTATCAGCATCCTCCTAGTTCTTGGATTTTCTTTTCGTCCGCAGAGGAAGATTTCTCAAGAACAATGGTGAAAGTGCCATTGTTTGACGTGTGTTCTAGAACCTTGCAATCCATTAGTTTCACAGCTTCCATTATCATATCATCACACTTAGGATCTCTAAATGTAACTTTCAGTTTACCTTGCTTCATTTTCATTAGTCTGGCAGCAACTTTCATAAAAGGTTCGGGGCATTCTAAATCTACAAGATTTAATTCTTCCATAAAAGGATAGACTTACAAAAAGCTAAAAAAGGTTTTTTGGAATTATCAGCCTGTCATGAAAGTAGTATGTCCTGTATGCAACAGACTATTTGAGGCAGAGTGTACACCATACCTTCAAAAATATGAAGAAACTGTATATTACTTTGATACAGAAATATGCCAGCTAACTTTTATGAGAGAGCCTGAAAGATTTAGATTTAAGTGTTCTAAGGCTTCTGGAAGCTCTTGAGCTCATTGGGAGTTAAGCCACCGAATAGTTTTGCGCAGTATTCGAAGTCTTTGGAAATCTTGTCCGTTAAGAACTCAGCATCAACTGCCTTATATATGTACCTTGGTCTTCCGCCTTTTGAGCCTTGATCCTTGAACCTCTCAACAAAGCCTATGGATATTAGCTTGTTAACCGATCTGTTGACCGACGCCTTGCTTAGCTTCAGTACTGCCGCTAGGTCATCCTCGGTCTTAGGTCCCAGGTTTATTAGAGCCTTAAGTATCTGAAAATCTGTGTCTGAGACGTCGTAGCAGAAAGTTAGAGCTTCTACTAGCCCTACTTCTCTTCCAGAAGGAAGTCTTGCTTTTAATTTTTGTACTTCCATTCTAACTCACATAATATGTGGTAAAAACGTATATATAAATCTTTGCTTATTTTAGAAAAAATGTATCTCCTTATAATTGTAAGTAAAATGGAAACAAGTATTACAAAGCGAGGAAAGCCTCGTACTTTACAGCCTCGAGGGAGTCAATTAACCCCATAGACCTCTTTTCATATCTTCCATCTTGGTCGCAAGCGAAATTTGAAAGTACCTAAACACTTCAACAGTAAAGCTTACTGCTTCGTTATCAGGCATCTGGGAAATTTTAGATCTCAACTCGTTTATGAATCTGGTCATATCGTTAAAGGTTGCCTTACTCATTTCATACTTAGAAAGGTCCAATATTCCCATGATTTCGTCCTTTGACTTAGCTCTCTTGACTGCATCATACATTTGTAATACAACGCCTCTTCCTTTACTACCAAAAAGAGCCTCTTCAGGGTTCCTCAACCATCTGGCGTAAGTTGCGGCTAGCTTTTTTGCTTGGTTTTCCGAGCTTTCCATATAACTTATTTTAAATCAACTTGTTTTAAATGACGATGAAGTCTTTGTTTCTAGTGTCAGGCGGTCTGGATTCCACAAGTGGGATGTATAGATTTAAACACGTGGAGTACGATTGCCTGCACGTAAATTACGGTCAGAGAGCTTACATGGAACAAAGTAAGTTCGTGAAATTACACTGTAGAAGGCTAGGGAAGAGGCTTATAGAGGTTGACCTCAAAGAAATGGGTAAAATGTTTAGACGGAATGAAGTTTTCCAACTCCACGAACCCATCAGACATAGGAACGCTGTTCTATTGCCCTTAGCCATAGTTTACGCCTCTGAGAAGGGATACTCGTCAGTTTACGTCTTTACAGTTAGCGAGGAGTGTAAGTATGAGTCCAATAAACCTCAGGTCTTGAATCTAATGAGAAGGTTAGCAGATACGTTAAATACTAGATTGGTATTTCCATTCCTTGGATTTTCTAAGGCCCTTGTGCTCAAAGTAGGGATTTCCCATGGAATGAATCCATTTGAAACTTACTCGTGCATTCTAGGTCATAAGACGCATTGTGGGAAATGCTCCCAATGCGAGGCGAGAAAACTTGCGTTTCAAGAGGCGAGAATTCCAGATAAAACACGCTATCTTTCATAGAATATAGTTTAATCTCTTTAGAGAGTTATACATCTCATTGAGGTTCTTAGTCTGCAGAAACGGGCTGTACCTGGAACAATCCTCCTTTCTTTTTACGCAGGCTACCTTTATCCTGGAGTCGAAGAAACGAACTGATAGCAGATCTAAAGGACTTGAACCGATTAGAATCAACTTCAGCGGATCAAGACTAAATTTTCTAAAAAGAATTTCCATAGGCTCCTTTGAGGGTTTGGTCTTGTTCTCGTTATATACGTAGCTTTCGTCTAATCCGATTTTAGCGATAACGTTCTCTGTGACTTCCTTAGGGTAGGGCGACAAAATAAATAGATCTCCTCTCCCCTTGAGCTTAGAGTAGAATTCAGGCCAGTCGTGATGGACTTCTATTGATAAAGGAACAGGAACGCTATCCCCCTTGTATATGGAGTAGAGCGCCTCCGAAGTGTAGACGTCCAAGATAACCCCATCAAGCCATACGGCGTACTGCATGAGTTTTTTAATAAATTAAAATTTATAAGTATTGATTACCTTCAGCTCATATGGAAATTAAAGGTTTCTCCTTTCCGGAGGAATTATTATACGATTCTGAAAAACACGTCTGGGCAAAGGTTGAAGGGCAATACGTTACGTTAGGCATAACTGATCTCGGTCAATATATGACCGGAAAGATATTTCAAGTAACCGCAAAAAATGTGGGAGAAAAGATAGGGCCAAGAACTCCCGTCTTTACCTTAGAAAGCGCAAAATGGGTCGGAAAATTTAGATTTCCTATTAAGGGGGAGATAGTTGAGGTGAACCAAGAGGCCTTGGACAATCCAGGAAAAGTAAACGAGAAACCTTACGATACTTGGATAGTCAGGATAAAAGTGGAAGAAATGGAAAGAGAGGCGTTTAAACCATTGGAACAAGTTAGATCTGAGTTTGAAAGGGAGGCCAGTAGAGTTGCTAAGTGATAAGGAAATAGTGCTTCAGGTAGTTGACTACGTAGGAAAATGGGATGTGATGCTTGCTGGAATAAAAGGTAACGAGGTCTTAATAGTCTCAAAGAAGGAGTGTCCCACTGAAGTAACTATAGACGGCAACAGGCTAATGATAAGGAGATATGACCCCGAAAATTACGTTTCTCTCCTTTATGAAAACGACAACGTTTTCAGGGACTACAAGATCTTTTATTTCGTTAAGGTTTATATGAGGAAAATACTAGATCTGTTAGCCTCATTGGAAGCTTATAGGCTCTCTATGGACTTTAAAACATCGGAATAATTTCTTAATATCTTATAATACAGAAATATAGAGAAGAAGCTATAGTACAGCGCAACAAGTTCAATCCCGTACGTTACACCCAGAACTACCAGTAGAAGTTCTCGGGTCAAGAAAAACGTTAAAGAAATACCTACTAATGAGATTACTGCCATTACTCTAACCTGAACTGAAAGTGAGAGTATTCTGGATATAAACCTCTTTACGCTCTCATACTTTTGGATACTATCGTTTATATCAGTCAACTGTCCCTTCATTTCTCCAACTTTATCTCTGAGATAATTCAGGAGTTCTCGATCACTGAGACCGCTTATTGCACCCAGTAGACTCTGTTGCACAACATCGTTCTCCGAGACGAAACCCACTATCTTTTTAAAAACGTGAAGAAGTAACAAATCCTCGATCTTTCCTGAGTTCAGCTTTAACCTTCCAATCAAGCGCTCTAGCCCATAGTAGACTATGACGAGCTCTATTAGTATAATCACTGAAAACAGTTGCCCAACCTGCTGAAAAGTATATGCCATTATGAAAGCTCAGTCAATGTTGCATTTAAAAGTTCATCTAGTCTTAACTCGAGCCTCCTTATCTCTCTGAAGTTTTGCAGAACATGTCTCCCCTTTTCCGTAAGGGTATAAACTCCTTTTTCAAACTTTACTAGATCCTTTTCCATAAGGATATGTAAATATTTTTCTGTCAAATTTTCGCTTAAATTGGCATTCTTCATTACTGAAGACTTGCTTCCAGTACCGCTGTCTAGAACCTCCAAAATATCCGCCACTATCTCCATAGATGTCCTTTTCGTCCTCATATGTGAAATATAACTTTACAGGTCTATTTAAATATTTCCAGTGCCGTGTTTATTCTGATGCTATTGAAGTCCTTTATTCAGAAAAATCCTTAGATATAAAATTATAGTTGATTCACATAAAGTTCTTGTTAATAACTCAGTCTGACACCTTCCGCGCCATAAAGGGCAAGGTTCTCTTTTTCGTTTATAAACAGAAGAACGTGAGCAAGGCTTTAAGAAAGATAACTTCACTACACATTAAGTTGTATGCTGGGGAATTCCTTTCTACTCCCTTATGGATTTACTGAACTTATTGGGGAGGGATAAATTGCGATCCCATTAGAAATAATTTTATTTATATCTTCTTATTCTTCCTAAATCTTACTGGTTTCCTCTTCCTTGAGGATAGAATGTACCTGGCTGAGGCACCAGCTATTATGAGACCACCCAAAGTCAAAAGATTTAAAGGATTTACGGAGGATGTCAAGATCTCAATAATGATCTCTCTGGACACAAATGATATCATCGCGTCTATAACATAGATTACACTTCTTCCTTTACCCCTGAAGAAATCCAGTGCACTTAGATATACTTCCAGGAAAACAATGATAAGGAGCACATTTTCTAAAATTATTGATGCTATAAGAAAAAGACCGCCTTGCAGAGATGAGATCATTTGTATAATTGTGCTTAAAATTGTAAAGCCTAGACCTAGCAACAATAAAATTTGAACTATTATTGAAACTATTTTAAATATTATTGAGCTACTAATAAACTTCATAACTGTTCATACGAGTTGTTTTCTAACTTTAATAAGCATCGTAAAACCTTATCTTGCCCGTTTGCGATCGATTCCGTAGGTGTAGAATGGACCGGCCGGGATTTGAACCCGGGACCTCCTGGGTGCGAACCAGGCACTCTTCCAGGCTGAGCTACCGGCCCCCAAAGAATTATTGGAGAAAACATTATAGCTTTATCGTTGGTAGAACCTCTATCCCTAGGAGAGACTTCCGGAAGATAAAACCAAAAGAATGTTGCGCGGAGAGAAATAAGAAACTGGACTCACATAATAAAAACTTTGTTAAGCCGATACTTGAATAGTGATAGGTCTCATGAGGATCCAGCTCTCGCTCGCCAAAAATCTCTCGATATATTTACGTTGATTTGTCGGAGGATTTTTGAACTCCACGGGTTATCAGGCTCGCCAGGGTTTCGGCTTCTTTTTCACCCCTATACTTACCTATTAGCTCTATTACCTTTTGTATCTCTTCATTAGAAGATTCTCTGTCCACTAGGGTTACCAGTTTCCCAAGCACCTCCCTTGAGAGAACTTCAATGATCTCACTGAACTCTGGTATGGTGAACTCTGGAGACTGATCTAAGAGTTGAATGTAACCGAGAGAGATACTCTTCAACCCATTATCAATTAGCTTGCGCAACTCATCCAACTTCTGCATGTTCTCCGAAGATTGTTGATTTAGATTAAAGTTTTTCAATGATTCTAGGAACTTTGAAATTCTAAACTTCTGTAACTCTAACGAAATCATTGCATTTCTTATGTTTTTATTTGCAATATATCTTACTTCATTACTATCTCTGACTGTAATGATATACTGAGAAAAATATAACTCCTCCAGAGTTTTTACTATTGTGTCCCTGCTCATGAACGAGGAGAGATTAGCCAAAAGTTGATCTGCTGTAATCCCTGCATAGCCTTCCTTTGCTATAGTCAATAGAACCGTTCTCTGCTTTTTGGAGAGGAATTCCATTAGGGACTTTATGTTTCATCTACAATAAATTACCTTCGCAGTCCTCATTAGCTCTCCAGAGCTAAACTTGGGCTAATTCCTCTGGAGTTACACGACAAAGGGAGGACAAACCTCGCCCTTTAGGCGCGTGGGAGGCTCGGAAACTTCTATTATTCCAAATGTTATACCCACCTGAAGAACCTATGTGGTGAAGTTGGTTGAAGGTAAGTGCTCCAGGCAAAGTACTATGGATTGGTAGCTACTCGGTCGTTTTTGGGGGAATTTCCCACGTTATTGCCATAGACAAAAGAGTAACGTGTGAATGTGCCAAAGCACAGGAAATGGAATTTGTTACCACTTTTGGTAAATTTAGTGAAGGTCAGAACGAGCTAATAGATAGCGTATTGGAAACCTTGAGAACATCTTACGATCTGCCTAAAATGAAAGTAGTTCTAACCAACGACGACGCTTTTCAGATTGATGGGAAAAAAACTGGCTTGGGAAGTTCATCGGCTGCTACAGTAGCGCTAATGGGATGCGTCTTAGGTTTGATAAACAACTCTTTGGACAAAGATCTAGTGTATAGACTTTCACAGAAAGCCAACTATGTAAGACAGAGGGGTATAGGAAGTGGATTTGATATAGCAGCTGCGGTGTACGGGAGCGTGGTGTATAGAAGATACAGAGATATAAACAGGGTGGACTCCCAATTGGAGCCATTGAGACTGCCCCGTAGAGTGAAAATGTTGTTGGGTTTCACAGGTAGGAGTGCAAATACTGTTAATTTGGTAAAAAAATTCGAAGAAGCTAAGGATAACGCCGAATTCAAAGAGATAATCCATGAAATAGAACTAAATAATGATATGGCAATAAGGTTGCTGAAGTTAGGTAAAATAGAGGCGGCGATTCCTCACGTAAGACTGTCAAGGAATTTGTTAAACCTGCTTTCGGAAGGTGTCGTGGGGGTGAAGTTGGAGACAGAGGAAGATAGAAGGATCATGGGTTTGGCAGAAAGGAATGGGGCTATAATATCCCTTATGCCTGGGGCTGGTGGCGGAGATTTGATTTTATCCCTAGGATATGAACTAGAAAACGTTAAGAGGGCCTGGATGAAAGAGGGCATCAAAGTCATAGAGGTCAATGAAGATGAGGGGTTAAGACTTGAAAACTGAAGCCGAAGCCATAGCTCCTTCAAACATAGCAATCGTGAAATATTGGGGTAAGAGAAATAGGGAGTTGAACCTCCCGTTAAATCCTTCACTCTCCATCTCACTGAATGAAGTCTGGGTAAGATCTAGGGTTATTTTCGATGAGAGCCTAAGGGATGATGAGGTCTGGATCAACAACCTGAAGCTAGAGCATCGAGAGGTTAAAGACTATGCAGGAAGAGTACTGGAAGTCTTTAGATCTATGGTAGGGAGAAGAATTTTCGCTAAAGTAGAATCCATGACTAACTTCCCTAGTTCAGCTGGACTGGCCTCATCTGCTGCTGGAATAGCTTCCATTACGCTCGCTTCCAATGAGGCCTTGGGACTTAACCTCAATACTAAGGAACTGTCCAAGATAGCTAGGATAGGTTCAGGTAGTGCATGCAGAAGCTTGTTTGGTGGTTTCGTTAAGTGGAATGCGGGTGTGCTAGACAGCGGAGAAGACTCCTTCTGCGAGGAGATAGTTCCATCTAATCATTGGCCCGAGTTAGTGGATGTGATTGCCATTTTCTCTGAAGAGAAGAAGAAAGTCTCATCTAGGACAGGTATGGAGAGCTCTGCGCTCAGTTCTTCCCTTATGAAATGCAGGTTAGACTTCATACAGAGAACGTTCGAGGAGGTAGTGGACGCAATCAGGAAAAAAGACCAAGAGAGATTCTTTAACTTAACCATGAGGCATAGCAACAGCATGCATGCAGTGATACTGGACTCCTGGCCCCCGTTTTTCTACCTAAATGATAAATCTCTGCAAGTAATGAGGTGGGTCTATGAATATGGAAAGGCAGCATATACCTTCGATGCTGGACCTAATCCTCACATCTTAGTCCTTGAAAACAATGCGAGTGACGTTGTAAACTTTTTGCAGGACTTGGGGGCTAAAAAGGTGATAGTGTCGAAAATAAGCGACGGGCCTAGGGTTTTAAAGTAAGCACTCTATCTTCCCTTTACGCAGC